>JBOFRN010000047.1:0-75235 GCA_051651025.1 Phocaeicola sp. | reverse complement strand
AGAGCCGAAAAAGATCTCAACAAGCTGCCGACTTTAAAGCGACTGGCAAAATTTAAAACGCCACTGTCTATTTTGTTTTTATCCACTAAAGTGTTTGATAATTCGGATAATTTGCTTATTTTTGTGTGCATAAGTGATCAGGTTTAGGATTTGTTGATGTTTAGTATAATCAACTCAAAAATAGCAATTTATCTTTAAACTTCGCCACTTTATTTCATTTGTTTACATGCTTAAATGCGCTTTTTAAAAGGGTGGGAAACTTGAGTTATTATAAGCTTGTGGAGTAGCCCATGGATCCAAACCTGCTAAAGCACGCTGTCTTACATAATACATTCCCTGCTTCTTACCATATTGCTGAGTATACTGATTATCTGTATTACCACCATAATTAGTATCATTAGCTAAATCGCTAATCTTTGGCCCCCAAGACAAGGAGCTTGTTGGATTAAAGACTCCATTCACACCTTGTGCAAAGGTCTGTTGATAATCTGGCAAGGTCGATACCACATCAAATGAAACATTTGAGTTTATTGATATTTGAGCTTTACCTTTATTAGCGTTTTTGCCACTCTTGGTCGTTATAATAATTACACCATTCGAAGCACGCATACCATATAATGCAGAGGCAGCTTGACCTTTAAGAATATTTACGCTCTCAATATCGTTCGGATCAATATCTAATGAACGTGATGCAAAGTCAGATCCTGTAACAGAATTTCCTGTACTAACATCTGCAGTAGAAGATACAGGCATACCATCGATTACATAAAGTGGGGTATTATCTCCTGTAAAAGAACGAGAGCCACGGATTGTTATCTTTGAAGATGCACCAGGCATACCCGAAGAAGGGGTGATTTCGACACCTGATACTTTACCCTGTAATGCACCAGCTAAACTGGTACTTGCAGCTTTGGTAAGATCATCTGCTTTCACATCTTGAACAGCGTACCCAAGGGCTTTCTTCTCTTTAGAAATACCCATTGCTGTAACAACAACTTCATCCATCATTTCCGAGTCGCTCGTCAAAACGATACGCTGAAGTCCTTCTTTAATTACAACTTCTTGTGTCTTCATACCTACGTAAGAAATCACTAGAGCGTTAGCACTCGAAGGGATATTGTTAATGCTATAACGCCCTTCAACGTCTGTGATAGTACCTAAAGTGGTTCCTTTTACTAAAACGGATGCTCCGATAATTGGCTCATTATCCTCAGCAGAGATCACTATCCCTGTAACTTTGGAAATTTGAGCAACAGCCACCACTACGAACATGCATAGCAGGGCTAATGACATCATTAGTCTTTTCTTCATAAAATCTCTCTCTTAAATTTAATTACTGTTTTATATAATTAACGATGCAAATATATAAATAATTTTTAACTTGATACACATTCTGCTATTTTAAATGAATGTTACAATCAAAAAATGTACGATTTTAAAGCCACATTCAATCTTTTTGCTCCAAAAACAGCCATTTAAAACCATTTTAAACAAAACAAATACACTTGTGCATTTTTGTTATCTTTTCGTTAATCTATCTATTCTATTTATAAATTAAAACTATTACATTTTGTTCGTAGAAAGGTGTGATTTAACATTAAATCCCCCAAAGAACCCCTATTTCAGCAAATAGATAGACATCTATCAGGAACAATATGAAATAATTTACCTACGCAAAAACAATTGCAATGCCGAAAAAATATGAATATGTAAGCTAGAAAAAAGCAGAAAAAATGAAGCCTTAAGGCATACAAAACACACAGAATCAATTAAAAAGAGCATTTTTATACACATAAGAAAGAAAACAAAATCTTTTAAAAAAAAGAAAGAAAAAAAAAGAATGAATCAAGTCCGTTTACAGTCTATTCAGGTAAAAAAAGAGAAAATCGATACCCCTAAAGTCTATGAATTCACTTTAAGGATATCGATTCAGATAAAAGACAAAGTAGGAATAACCCTATAGCTACCCTCCCATTTTATCTATTTGCTGGATGACTGTATGCCGAGGTACGTACATCCCAATACATTTTGGAGTAATAGTTATTGGTACCATCTTGTAGTTTCGATACCGCCTCCTCCCAGTTAGCTCCATTGAGCGTACTTTCATTGGTGGGGTATTTTACACGTGCTATGATATCACCTTTTACCTCTGACAAAGGGTCGAAAGTAAGAACTACTGATTCAGTTAAAGAGCCAGTTGCATCTCTTCGCTCATAACCTATTTTTTCTCCCGGGCGTACCAACTGAGTAGGATATCCTGTTCGGCGTATCTCAGTCCACGCTTCGGTACCATTCATAAATAGGTCAATATACTTTTGGACAGCAACGGCCTCTGCATTCACTGCAACCGAAACGGCCTCAATATAGGCATCCATTTCATCGGCTGCAACAGATGCACCTGCCTCTGCCGCCCAATATTCAATAGATGCTTTTACGCCTTCTTTATATTCTGCCTCCGAAAAACCATTGTATTCGCTCAATATAAATTGCAACTCAGCGTATGTCATCATGGGCACAGCAAAATCTTTATTCAAGAATGCAGGAGGATTACTATACCAGTTTGGCGTACGAGCACGTGCTGCTCCAGCTTGCGAACTAGGCACTCCATAAGGAGTTCCATTGTATCCATAAACCAATTCACCATCGTACATATAGCTTATACCTGTTGTATAAAGAGGCAACCGAGGATCCCCAACACCCTCCCAAGGGTGGCTTTTCCCATTCAACTCATCAGCCTCTCCTTTTAAAAGATTGGCAAATTGTTGGGTAATGGTAAAGTCATTTCGCCCACTTACATAGAAGCCCGAGTAGTACATACAGAAATCAGATCCTGCAGTCGAATAGTGGTAAGCTGCAGCATCTGCATTACTCTCAAATACGCCACTTGCTAAAGCTTGTTGAATATATTGCTTCCAGTTTGCATCTACTTTTGATAAGTGAATAGCCAAACGACATTTCAATGAATTACCAAACTTTTTCCATTTCGATGCGTCACCACTATAGATACGATCACCTGCCGTAAATGCAACTTCCGATTCATCAATCATAGCTACTGCGTCACTCAGCTCTTGCAACATACCTGCGTAAATAGAAGCTTGGTCATCATACTTACAGTAAAGCACCCCCTCTTCCAGTTTGGCCACATCACTGTAAGGTACACTGCCCCAAGTATCCGTTATTACACTCATCAACCAAACTTTTAAGATTTTAGCTGCTGCTATTTGGTTGCTATTTGCACCATATGCAGAGTTTCCAGCTGCAGTGGCTGTATGGGTATTCAACTCAATAACTTTTTCTAAGTTAGCAATACCCATATAAAGATAGTTGAAGTAGCTATTATTGGTCGATTCCCTAATTTGGTAACGATCCTCTTCTGTATAGTTTCGTTGTGCCCAGTATTGGGAGTAAAGCAAACATTGGCGTCCGCTGAACCAATTATCATAAATATTATCTATAATCCATTTTTGTGCACCACTCATAAGCATATGCGAAGGTACCTCCGTTGGATTATTGGGATCGACGTTGAGTGTATCTAAATCTTCACACGCCGCAGCAGTGCAACTAAGTGCACCTATAAATAGGTATTTGAATAATCTTTTCATACAATTCTTCTTTTTACATTAAAACTTCAAACTAACACTTGCTCCATAGTTAGCCACTCCCGGAATGGCACCGCCTTCTATTCCTTGTACATTCCCCGAGCTTGTCACCATCATTTCAGGATCAAAGTGCTTTGTATCAGGACCCCATACCCCTAAGTTGCGTCCATAAGCCGACACACGAAGCGATTTCAAGAAAGCACCTCTTTTCAAAGGGACTGTGTAACCGATATTAATCTCTCTTAATTTAATGTAGTCCGAACGGAATACCGATTGAGCAGCCGGTCCGTAGTAGTAATCGGCACCATAACTTAAGGCATCAACCGAGGTCGTGTTGGGAGTTCCGCTCTTATCAATGACGCCACTGAGTACAATACCCTCTTCGCGAATTCCATTGGCAGCACTCTCTTCGAGCATACCCGAGTACATCCCCCACATATATGATGTAGAGAAATAGTGACCACCTTGCGAGAAGTCTATCAGAACACTGGCATCAAAATTACCAATCTTAAAGGAGTTACTCCATCCCCCGGTAAAGTTTGGATAGATACTTCCTAAATTCTCGTTTCCATCGGTTGCCAAATACAAACCGGTATCGGAATCGATCATACGATTTCCATGGTCATCAAAAATATAGTTTGTACCCATAATAACTCCATAAGAATCGCCCTTCATGGCACCAATTTCTACTTTGAATGGAGCCGAGGTGATGCGATAATAGTCTACACCATCAATCAACTCTTTTACTTGATTCTTATTGGATGCCAAAGTAACCGATGTTTCCCACGAGAATTTACGGGTCTGTACGGGAGTTGCATGAAATGCAAATTCCAATCCCTTGTTCGAAATAACACCCGAGTTAACCACATTATAGATATAACCAGTAGTACCCGAAACCGAAAGAGGGATAATTTGGTCTTTCGTTTCGCTCGAATAGTAAGTCGCATCAAATCCTAATCGGTTGTTAAAGAATGACATCTCTAACCCCACTTCAAAAGAGGTAGTCGACTCAGGACGAAGATCTTTATTATTTAAGGTATTGGGAAGTCTATACCCAGGAGCACTGGTATCAATATTTGTATATTGGGTATAGGTAGTAAGTACACTGTATGGATCGGTATCATTACCTACCTTTGCCCAACCAGCACGCAACTTACCAAAACTGATCCAAGGAGCCTGTTCCTTAAAGAGTTCCGAGAAAATAAAACTTCCAGTAACTGATGGATAGAGGTACGAGTTATTCGAAGCTGGCAAAGTAGATGACTTGTCATTGCGCAAGGTAGCTTCTAGGTAAAGCATATTTCTCCATCCTGCACTTACGTTACCAAAGAAAGAGTTAATCCCTTTCTCACGCTGCAAGTTATAGGCTGCTGCTGCCTGTAATGAGTTCTTTAAATTATAAAAAAGTGGAATTGCTAACCCACCTTGCGTTTCACCATATACATATTCGTATTTACGTTTCATTATGTTCGCACCCAAGTTGGCCTGAAGCGAAAATTCATCAAAGCGCTTGTTAAACATCAATAAGAATTCATTATTAAACTCATATTGTTGACGCGAAATCTCTTTATAACGCGATTGTTCTTGTGAGCCAATGGCATTCCGTTCGTATTGCTTATCGACAAAGAAGTCTAAACTGGCTTTGTATTGCGCTTTCAATTCGGGTAGTATTTCATAAGAGAATCCTACATTACCATACATCCGATTACGCGTATCATTTTGGTAATTCATATAGCGGCTCCAATAGGGGTTGTTGCTATAGGCGGCTGTTGGATCGTCCCAACCATTGCGGTTCCAGGTAGCTTGGGTTCCATCGGGCATTATATAGAGATCTTTTAGCTCGTTCATATTAAGCTGACGTTGCCCCCATTGTACGAATTTCACCATCACATTGTTATCACCGTACCCTATTTCACTACGCCCCTTCGCCCGTGAATTAAAATAGGTAAGATTGGTAAATGCCTCCAACTTTTGATTGGCACTCTTCATATTTCCAGAAAGGCTCAATACATTCTTTGACATAGAGCTATTGGGAAGATATCCCTTTAAATCGGTGTTGGTATATGACAAACGCAGGCTCGCTCTCTCTGTGCTTTGCGAAAGTGATACATTGTTGGTAAAAGAGACTCCTGTTTCGAAGAAATCACGAATATCACTGCTCGAAGGCGACCAGGTAGAAGTTGTGGGATTGCCCACTTTACCACCGGCTTCCCATTTAGCTAAGTCGTACCACGAGAGCACCGTTTGCCCTTCAAGCTTAGGACCCCAGCTCTCGTCAGCATAATACTCCACCAAGTTGTAGTTGGTTCCATTGATACTTACCTGTTCAAAACCACTACTATCATAACCACCTCCATAAAGGTTTTGCAGTTTAGGTAGCTTGCTTACTGTTTCGAAGCCTACTGAAGAAGTGAACGAAACACCCAAACCTTCATTTTTTGCTCCTTTTTTGGTAGTAATCATTACCACCCCATTGTTAGCACGCGAACCATAAAGAGCCGATGCACTTGCCCCTTTCAAAACCGAGAGGCTTTCAATATCGTCAGGATTTATATCTTGCACCAAGTTACCATAGTCGTAACCACCACTACCCCGTTGGGTGCTTGTCGAGTTATAATCACCACCCTCGATGGGTACACCATCAATCACAAATAGCGGTTGATTATTACCCGAAATAGAGCTTACCCCACGAATCAGGATTTTAGAAGATCCTCCCATCGAACCCGATCCACTTGATATTTGCAGACCAGCCACCTTACCCTGTAATGCATTCACAGGATTGCTAAGTCCACCGCGTGCTTTTATCAATTCATCGCCTGCTACTTCACTCACTGCATACCCCAATGCTTTCTTCTCTCTCGAAATACCCATAGCTGTTACTACCACTTCATCGAGCGTTTTAGAGTCCGACTGAAGGCTAATCTTTATTACCCCGGGTTTAATAGTCACCTCTTGACTTTGCAAGCCAATGTAAGAAACAATCAAAGTTGTAGCTTCCGTTGGTGTGTTCAAAATGGTAAACTGACCATCAATGTTGGTAATGGTTCCTAGTGATGTTCCTTTAACTAAAACAGAGGCTCCAACAACCGGCTCATCATCATCTGCCGAAATAACGACCCCAGTAGTTGGGTTGCTTTGAGCAATTGCTCCAATACAGACTAACAAAGTTGTAAAAAACAAAAAAATCTTTCTTTTCATAAACATCTTTTTTAGATTTATAACACCTACAAACAAAACTCACAACAAATGCAAATGTAATGATTATATCAATATATACTAATTTTTGAGATTATTTTATTGCTAAAACAATACTATTGATAGGAATATTAAAGAACAAAAATCAATTAGACACGGAAAGGCTATTTAAATGGAATAAACACTATACAATAACTACCAAAATAAAATATTAAATTATGAAGTATGAGTGATGTAATTATTCTATCGATCTTATAAATAGCCAAAAAAAGGGCTACTTCCTTTTTTATCAGGAAATAGCCCTTTGCTTTTAGGTAAAAGAAATGGGTATCGAAAAATAAAATTTACTTGCTCTACGCTCTACGTTTTTTAAAGAACGAACGCTTTATCCAAAGATAGTAACCGGTAATAGGAAGAGAGGCACCAAACAGCGCTGCTAAGCAGAAAAGAATGCGGGTAAGCATTCCACCAAAGCTTCCTACGTGTACAGAGTAGATCCAACCACGCATTTTACTCGATTTCGCTTGATCCTTGTAAAGCTCTACTTGAGTAATCTCGCCCTTACGCGGGTGGAAACTATATTTATCGGATCCACGCTGGTTGCCCCATCCATTAAAAGCCAGGGTAGCCGAACCGTTGGAAATAGTAATATTTTTATAGGTAGGATTCTCTTGACTTAATTGGTTATAAATTTTCTGCCAATGTATATAAGGTGATGGTTTACTACGCTCGCCTTCCTCACCAACTTGTTCACTGCGTCCACCTCTCTGGCCACGTTCCCCAGTAGTACCTCTTGCTTCACGTTGTTCTTCCGCACCTGAGCGACCTTGAGTGGGTGCACCGTGCGAATTGGCTGCAGGTGCTCCATGAGCTTGTTGCTGCATCTCTACCCCAAAAAGTGCATAGAATCCATTTCTATACCAAGGGAAGGACCACGTAAGACCTGTAAGCGACATAACTAATAAAAGAAGTAATGCATAGAAACCACCCGAAACATGCAAATCATACCAAAAACGGTGTTGCCCTCTACCTGTAGTTATTTTCAAACGGTTAGCAAGTGCCTTTTTAGAGCGAGGTATCCAGATAATTAATCCCGATAGAAGAACAAAAACAAATGCAAGTGTACTTGCGCCGACAATCATTTTTCCCCAAAATATTTCGCCAGCAGGTTTCATGCTATCCAGCAACCAACGGTGTGCCCTAAACATAAAAAGAAAGAAAGGCATGCGTTCGTACTTCCCTTTCACTTCGCCGGTATATTGATCGACATAAAGCGAGGCACGGCGGGGTTTCGAAAGATTCACTTGGTAAGCACGGTTGGCACCCGGAAGAATGGTTACACCCGTTATGGATACACTATCGGGTAGTGTTGTAGCTACTTTCTCCATTAAGAGCTCGAGCGGAAGAGGTTGTTCACCTACACTCTCTACAAAGTACAAGTTTGGACGAAGGGCTTCGGTTATCTCTTTTTCGAACACCAAGGCTCCCCCAGTAAAACAGGTAATGGTAATGATTAATCCAAAGGGAATGGAAAGCCACAAGTGCAGCTTCTTCATGATTTTTTTCATCTATTTATGCGTTTTTGTGTTTAGTCCTATTTGCTTGCAAAGTTCGTACATTCTATATAGCTACACAATCGCACTTTCTAGGTAATGCACAAAGAGGTAATAGCCCAGGCTACCTACTCTTAGGTAGGCTTGAAGAGAGGGCTAGCCATTGCAATGCATAAAAAGACCCTTGTTGCCAAAACAACAAGGGTACATACAAAGTTCCTCTTTGATTAACCTATTTTTAATAGGCAGGAGGGCTTAAGCCTAAAAATCTAGTAATTGGTTTTCTTCACCTCGAAGTGAGCTTGTGGATGGGCACAAGCAGGACAGCTTACTGGGGCACTTTCACCATCGGCTACATAACCACAATTGCGACATTGCCAAGTTACCGATTCTTCTTTTTCAAATACTCTACCGGTTTCTATATTGTGTACCATGGCTAAGTAACGCTCTTCGTGTGCTTTCTCGGCAATAGAAATGCTGCGGTACATAGCTGCAATTTTAGGGAAACCCTCTTGATCGGCCACATCGGCAAAGTGGGGATAGTCAGTGGTCCACTCTTCATTCTCTCCACAAGCAGCTGCTTTCAAGTTTTCGACTGTAGTCGATAAAAGACCTGCAGGGTAAGTTGCAGTAATTTCTACGGGGCCACCCTCTAACCATTTAAACATACGCTTTGCATGCTCCTTTTCTTGATCGGCTGTCTCCATAAAGATAGCTGATATTTGTTCATAACCCTCTTTTTTTGCAATGCTTGCAAAATAGGTATAGCGCATTCTTGCTTGAGACTCCCCTGCAAATGAGGTTAATAGATTCTTTTCGGTTTGAGTACCTTTTACACTTTTAGTCATACGTTATTTTCATTAAGAGTTAAAATCTGATTGTTTTTATCGCTGAAAGATAAGAATTTGTTTTTATATCAGCATAAATAGCCCCCTTTTTTTATTAACTTAGTTAGTCCGGCAATTAAAAAAACGTTTTTAGTTACTCTTCCCTTTCATTTTCACTACTTTTGCATCAATTTTTCAATAATTAATCATTTCTTTTTACACAAAATTAGACATGTGGTCATCTATATTTCAACCCAAGCTTTTTAGCACATTTAAAAACTATAACAAAGAACTTTTAGCTTCCGATGTTATGGCAGGTATTATTGTAGCCGTTGTAGCTCTACCACTCGCCATAGCCTTTGCCATAGCCAGTGGAGTATCGCCCGAAAAGGGAATTATAACAGCCATTATAGCAGGATTAATTATCTCTGTATTGGGCGGAAGCAAGGTACAAATAGGAGGACCTACCGGATCCTTTATTGTCATTGTATATGGAGTTGTGGAGCAGTATGGAGCAGAAGGGTTAACCATAACCACCATCATGGCGGGTATCATACTTATTATACTTGGGCTTAGCCGACTTGGAGGGGCCATTAAATTTATTCCATACCCTATTATAGTAGGCTTTACAAGTGGCATTGCCGTAACCATTTTCTCTACACAGATAGCCGACTTGTTTGGGTTTGAGTTAGCAGGACAGAAAATACCAATTGATTTTATAGAGAAATGGGGATTCTATGCAGCACATATAGAGACCACACAAATTTGGAATTTACTAGCTGGTATAGTGACCATCTTAATTGTAGCCATTACCCCGAAGTTTTCAAAAAAGATACCGGGCTCACTGATTGCCATTGTAGTAGTAACCCTAGCCGTTTATCTACTCAAAAGTTACAGCGGCATAACAGGTATCGACACCATAGGCGATCGTTTCACTATTCAAGCCTCACTACCCCAAGCCACGCTGCCAACAGCTTCATGGGGGCTTATACAAGAGTTGTTACCTACTGCACTCACCATTGCTATACTAGTAGCCATCGAGTCATTGCTTTCGGCTACTGTAGCCGATGGAACCATTGGTGATCGACACCACTCTAACACCGAACTCATAACAGAGGGGCTGGCCAATTTAGTTACTCCTCTTTTTGGTGGTATTCCTGCCAATGGAGCACTCGCTCGTACCATGACCAATATAAAAAATGGAGGTAAAACCCCCATAGCTGGAATTGTTCATGCCGTGATACTGCTCTTGATTCTCCTTTTCTTCATGCCATTGGCTAAATACATTCCTATGGCCTGTTTAGCTGGTGTATTGGTCGTTGTTTCTTACAACATGAGTGAATGGCGTACCTTCAAATCGCTTCTTAAAAGCCCACCATCCGATGTCTGTGTACTCTGTATAACTTTCTTCTTAACTGTGCTGTTTGACTTAACCCTTGCTATTGAGGTAGGGTTGCTAATGGCTTGTGTACTCTTTATGAAACGAGTGATGGAAACCACTCAAATAGCCGTATTGGTCAATGAGGAGGATAACTCACATGCAAATGCTCACCTACTACACGATCAAGAGAAGCTTTCGGTGCCCGAGGGGGTAGAGTTGTACGAGATAAATGGCCCCTACTTTTTTGGAGTGGCCAATAAGTTCGACGAGATTATGTTGCAACTGGGTAAACCTCCTAAAGTGCGCATTATCCGTATGCGAAATGTGCCCTTTATCGATGCAACCGGTATTCATAACTTAACCAATCTAGTAAAGAAGAGTAAGAAAGCACAGATTCAAATTATTCTTTCGGGAGTAACCCCTTTGGTAGATAGCTCGCTCGAAAAAGCAGGATTCTATCAATTACTTCCTAAAGAGTTCCGCTACACCAATATTCACTTAGCCCTCGAAAAGGCCGAATCGCTTGTTAAGTAAAGCAGGGATTACACTCCTATCTTTATAAATCCATAAATATCCCCTAGTGAGCAAAAGATGAACTCACTAGGGGATATTTATGGATAGGTGCTAATACATTCCCTTACACAACCCTACCTATTCTTTAATTTCTGACAAAGATTAGACAATTTCTGTCAGAAATTAGATAATTTACGTCAGAAATTGTCTAATCTTCAACAGAAATTGAAGATTGGATAAGTAGAAACAAAGAAATAGGCGGGCAGAGAAAGCTTTTTCTCTGCCCGCCTATTTATCTATCTATTTAGAAACAAGTTAGTAAGATATCGATACTTCGATTCCCTCCTTGCGTATACGTGAGGCAATGCCATCTAACTCCTCTTTCGTAGCCTTCTGCAGCCCCTTACTGGGTGTCTCCCGATCGATGGTGTAAATCATCACCTGCTTGGGAGCAATCTCTTTTACTGCCTCCAACCAAGGAAGTACATAGGCATCGGTCGTATTATCTACCGATACACCCCGATGCTCCCCCTTCATAAAGAGGGTTTGAATAATGAGCTTACCTTGAAAAGCTTTTAACTGCTCAATCACCTTTTTGACATCGTACGTTCCTGTAGGAGCATCGACCAACTGAATATAAGCAGCATCGACACTGTCTAGCTTGAGAATGTTGTTATCGACCAACTTCAATGCTTCTACCACTTGGGGGCGATGCAAAAAAGTAGCATTACTTAATACACTCACCTTTGCATGAGGAAAATAGCGATTGCGCAACTCAATCGTATCGGCTATAATTTCTGCAAAATGGGGGTGCGCCGTTGGCTCACCATTACCCGCAAAGGTAAGTACATCGGGAGTAGGCCCATTGGCTTTCATGAGTTGCAGTTGCTCTTCCAAAGCGGTGTATACAGCCTCGCGGGTAGGTAATTTTTGCGTGGCACGTCGATCGCCATTAAAACCACATTCACAATAAATGCAATCGAAGGAGCAGAATTTACCATCACTCGGAAGTAAATTAATACCCAAAGAGACCCCTAAGCGGCGGCTTTGAATGGGGCCAAAAATAGGAGAGGGATATAGTATAGTAGCCATAATGAATAACCTGTTAGAGTTTGTAACGAACAAAATTAGTAGAAAAAAAGAAGAAATGAAGCAATTCAAGCAATTACTATCTAGTAATCAAAAAGTGCAAGCATTTCTTGGATGAAAATGAAGGAAAAAAACAACAAAAACGTCTATCCTTCACCATAACTATCTGTTATCCAAAAAGTTTGAAGGATGAAGGATTAAAAAAAAGAAAAAGAAGAGAACCTAAATAAAGGGGATAACACTTGGTAAACCATCTCTTTGTAATATATGTTACATTTTTAACTCATAAAAAGGCATTTCCTAAATCAATTCCTGAATAGCAAGTCAGCTTGTACTTTCTGGGCATAACGAGATAAACAAATTCCATTAAATTTGTAGAAGAATATAGAGAGAAAAATGAAAAGAAATCAACTTATTGCCCCTATCGCGACGCTCTTCATGGCTTCTGCGGTGGGATGTAGCTCTTCCCAATCGGAAAAAGTAAATTACCCCACATTTGCATCGGTAGCTGCCGAAACCATTTACCTAGCTGGAAACGATACCCCTATTTATTGGGGTGGATATGGATCCTCTATGGTTTATCATGAGGTGGACTCTTCGTTCTATCTGCTGACAGATAGAGGACCCAATGTAGATGGATTGACCCCTGAAAGCAAAGTTTTTCCACTCCTAAATTACGCTCCTACCATCGGACAGTTTCGCTTGGTAGACGATTCATTGATACTGGTAAAAACGATTACGCTAAAAAATGAGGCGGGCCAGAATCTTACCGGTTTACCCAATAGCGAGGGCGATGGCGTATCGGGCGAGGTAGCCTATACCATGGATGGAGAGATTCTAACCAATCCTACTCTAGGATTGGATTCGGAAGGATTGGCTGTAGCACCCGATGGCACTTTTTGGGTGAGCGATGAGTATGCCCCATTTGTAATGCAATTTGATCCCAACGGTCTGTTGTTGCAACTGTTTTCGCCAGGAAATGGACTGCCTGACTATTATGCCAAACGCCGTCCCAATCGTGGAATGGAGGGGCTAACCCTTTCGAAAGATGGAACCAGACTCTATGGCATCATGCAATCTCCGCTCTATTACCCCGATAAATCGACGAAAGACCAATCGGTCAATGTACGTATTCTGGAAATTACCCTGGCTACGGGAAGAAGCAAGGAGTTTATTTACCAAATCGATTCACCCAAGAACATGGTGAGTGAAATTACTTTTGTAAATGACTCTACCCTACTCGTGATGGAACGCGATAGCAAATTTCCCAAAGAGGGAAAAGGGTTTAAACGAGTCTTTAGTATCGATATAAATGGAGCTACGGATGTTTCGAACCTAGCGATTGAACTGCTCACCCATGAAGAATTAGCTAGCCAACAGATTCAACCCACAAAAAAAACGCTTTTTGTCGATCTTTTGGTAGCCATTCCAGGCTACAGACACGACAAACCCGAAGGGATTACACTGATTGGTGATTCTATTCTTTGCGTAGTGAATGACGATGATTTTGGCATTGATGCCACCTCGGATGGTAAGTATGAACCGAAGGTAGATGCAGAAGGAAATTTAGACCAGAATGTGGTTTACTTTATCAACCTGAAATAGGGATTCATTCGAGCATTTATTGAATCCTTTTATTTTGTTATTTTCCCCTTTGGTGAAGCCATCCGTGGCACATTACCAAAGGGGATTTGTTTTTTAAGCCTTCTTAAAACTTGTAGCTCAACTGTACAATTAAATCACTCTTTACATTTCCCTCAATCAGCTCCAAACCCGAACTTATCTGCTCCCGGTTGCTATAATAGGTGCATCCATATTTTAACTCTACCAACCACTGTTTGTAAAACTCACAACGGGCATTTAATGCGCCTCGAAATCCTTGGTAGAAAAAGCTAGGCATGGAGTAGGCATAAAGCACACTCTTCTCGTAAAGCGTAATGCGTGAATCGTAATCGCTGGTAGAAAACCAAACTCCACTCCCATCAAGCTGCAGTGGAAAGGTAGTAAACTTGTAACGCACACTCTGCCCGATGGCATAGCCGGTAGAGCTGGTTGCAAAAGGCTTCTGAATAAAAACGCCATCCATTGTAGTTTTCAACACCCAGTTTACATAGGGTGAATAACTCAATTGATAGCGTATACGATGGGTCTCTTGTGGAAGGGTATACTTGATTTTATCGGGGCCCGTCACATCTTTTTCCCTGTTTTTATAGCGATACCTTATAAACATATCCAGTTTATAACGGGGTGAATAACTTAATTGGCCCATGGCTTCGATTCCATCGGTTCCTGGCTTACTAATTAAATACTTTTGCCAAGGAAAGTAAAAGTAGTCTAGATAGCAAGAGAGCTTAAATAGCCTTAATAGCCTAGTTTGCAGACCCATATAAAATCCACTCTCATTTTGCACACTACTACCCTCTCCTACTGCTTGGGCTGTTAATGCATAGTAACGCGTGTCATAGAACCTGTTCATAACTACCCATTGTGTCTCACTATTCGGTGAATAACTCAATCGATTCAGTGTGGCTATGCTCCCTGCCTTATCGACAGCCGTTTCACCTAGTAAGGTAAAGCGTTTCCAAAACCCTTTGTAGTTTATGCCTACATTGGCGAACCAGTTGCCACGAGGAGTGTAGCGATTGTAACCTCTATCAACCGGACTTAACAACCTGTTGAAAACGTTATAAACAGCTGTAATTCCTACTTCCATTTGTTTTCCATTGTACCCTAAGTGGCTGCCAAATAATTGATTAGTAAATCTATTTTTACGTTCAAAATCGCGTACAATACGGTGATACCCATCACTCTTGATAGAGGTTATTACACCGTTATCAACCATACCATCGTGGGTACGGTGTGAATAAAAAGCATCTACAGACCATCTCTGAGTGAGTCGATAACTCATGGCTGCCCCCCGTAAATAGTTATACTCATCGGTCGAAGAGTGTCGCTTTATCTGTGTACTCCTCTGCTCCATAGCCGTAAGTGAAGCGCTTTTTCCCAAGCTAAAATCGTTGTTAATAACCAATCCATACCCGTAGTTCAAACGGTAGTTACCGAGTGCTAACGAATTTATTTTTCCCACATTACGTATTAACAGATAGAGCGAATAGTAATCGTATCCCTTTTTATTAAGTCCACTAAAGAAGGGTTCGCCAGCATCTTTCTCCATAGTAATCCCTGCGTAGAGCTGATTGCTATATTGAAACCGGTAGCGCACATTGTGGTAATTAGCATACCCTAGGTAGCGCTTATTGGGATTTGCTGCCCACTCTTCTTGACTGTAGGGCTGATAACCTACTTTGGTTTGAAAAGGAAAATCAACACGTGTCAACAACTGCTGTTTTCCATACTTGAGGGCCTGATTTAATTTAAGGGTGCGAAGCAACTGAGGCGGTTGTTCAAAACTGAGATAAGGAAGTAGGTAGCGAATGGTTTCTTGGTCCATTCCCTCGACCATGGCAAGCTCTTTTTCGGTAAGCATAGGACCATACTTATAGAGATAATAAAGAATATTCTCAACTAACTGAGGGGTAAGAAAAGGAAAAGACTCCAACTGCTCTTTAGTAATGGTATTTATAAGCAGAGGTTGATTTAGTTGGTCGGTTAACTCCTCTAAATAGTTGTCGAGGGCAGCTTCATTCATACCATCGTCTCGAGTGAGTAACTCTTCGGCATAGCGTTCCAACTCCTCTTGCGCAGATAGGTTATGAACACCATATATCGCTATTAAACAAAAGATTAACATCACTCTTAACAGGTGGTTCATTCTACTCATTACTTTCATTTATTAGATGAATAATTGAAGATAAAGAGAGGTTCTTTCCTATTAATTGCTATTTTTGCACTTCCATGAAAAGAGCTATTTATCTATCTTTACTTCTATTCTGTGCTGGTGCAAACAAACTATATGCCCAGCAAATAGAGTCACAATCGGCCTACTATATGGTGCCCGTTTGTGTGTATGAAGGTGATACCATTCCCTCTTTAAAACTCCCTAATGTATACGTCTATAAACCACTTATTTTCAAGAATGAAAAGGAGCGGCAGAAGTATAATAAGTTGGTTCGAGACGTAAAAAAAACCCTTCCACTGGCCAAGGAGATAAACCGTATGATTATTGAAACTTACGAATATTTGGAAACACTCCCTAACGATAGAGAGAGAGATAAACATATGAAACGTGTGGAGAAGGGGTTGAAAGAACAGTATACACCTATCATGAAGAAACTAACATTCGCACAGGGTAAATTGTTGATAAAGTTGGTAAATAGAGAAACGAACTCCTCTTCGTATGAGTTGGTTAAATCGTTTATGGGCTCGTTTAAAGCTGGTTTTTACCAAACCTTTGCTTCGGTATTTGGAGCGAGCCTAAAAAAAGAGTACCACGCCGAAGAGGAGGATATCCTAACTGAACGCGTAGTACTCTTGGTAGAAAATGGACAGTTATGAACCGGTAGTTAAGAACGGAAAGCCATAAGTTTACTCGCTACTTCCCAAATAACGATTCCTGCTGTAACCGAAACATTTAGAGAGTGTTTAGTGCCGTACTGAGGAATCTCAATGCAACCGTTACAAAGATTTACCACCTCTTGTTGTACTCCCTTCACTTCGTTACCAAAAACAATGGCATACTTTTGAGTCGGATCAAGTTGTAACTCATTAAGCAGAGTACTTCCAGCTACTTGTTCAATAGATAGAACCGTAAATCCTTCGGCCTGAAGTTCTTTAACAGCCTCTTGGGTTTTTGCATAATAGTTCCAAGTCACACTCTCTTCGGCTCCTAGAGCTGTTTTATGAATCTCGGCATGTGGCGGAGTGGCTGTTATACCACACAAACAGATACGATCGACCAAAAAAGCATCGGAGGTACGAAACACTGAACCAATGTTATGCAAGCTACGTACCTCATCGAGTACTACTACCAGCGGAAGTTTATGGGCTTCCTTAAATTCATCGACTGACAATCTATTGAGTTCGGTTATCTTTAGTTTTCTCATAATTTACTGTAAACTCGTTATTTAATGGAACAAAGATAGTATGCACCCGCCATTTATTTCCCATTTAAAGCGAATAAAATGCGTTATAGAGACTAGAAAGATAGGTAAAAGAGCTACGTTGATAACCGAATCTTTCTGTTCACAATGGGTGTTGATAAGCGTTGATAACCTGTAGAGAAAAGAAGCATATGTTTTCAAAACTATTTCTTGCATATTTCATTGTTATGTATATACAAACAAGTAGAATTAACAATGCAACTATTTAAAGCAAGAGTTAACCCCATAATATAAACATATTTTCATGCAGTTATTGAGACTCATTTACCGTAAAGTTTTTAACTTTGCATGTTATTAGCCCATTGTTAATAGAAGAGCTAACTCTATTGGAATCAATACGTAACCCTGTGAATGAACTATTCATAGCGAACAACTCTACTATTGATAACTTAGAAAACAAAAAAGAGTTCTTTTTTTTACAAACACTATAAACAGGCTATTATCATCACTATAATTCTTTTTATAAAAGGAAGGAAAGAAAAATATATATATAATGAATAGAGAAGATTGGTTGAAAAAGGGGTATGTAACCGAACCCATTGGTGAAGGTGTAGATTTGATTGCGGAGATTCATAGATTACGCAAAGAGAAGAATGCAGTGATACTGGCGCACTACTACCAACCTGGAGAGATACAAGATATAGCCGACTTTGTAGGCGATAGTTTGGCATTGGCACAGTGGGCTGCTAAAACCGAAGCAGACATTATTGTATTGTGTGGAGTACACTTTATGGGAGAGACAGCCAAAATAATCTGCCCTACGAAAAAAGTATTGGTACCCGACTTGAATGCAGGCTGTTCATTGGCCGACAGTTGTCCAGCCGACAAGTTTGCTGAGTTTGTGAACCAACATCCGGATCACACTGTTATTTCGTATGTAAATACAACGGCAGCAGTAAAGGCTGTAACCGATGTAGTGGTAACTTCTACCAATGCACGTCAAATAGTAGAGAGCTTCCCTAAAGAGCAAAAAATAATCTTTGGACCCGATAAGAACTTAGGTAACTATATAAACTCAATTACAAACCGTACTATGTTGCTTTGGCAAGGGGCTTGTCATGTACACGAAATGTTCTCGGTAGAGAAAATTATTGCACTAAAAGCACAATATCCCGATGCAGCCATCTTAGTTCATCCAGAATGTAAAGGGGCTGTGGTTAAATTGGCAGACCTTGTAGGATCGACAGCAGCCATTTTGAAATATGCTGTTAATAGCGATAAAAAAGATTTTATTGTAGCCACCGAAAGTGGAATTCTTCATGAGATGCGTAAACAATGCCCTGATAAGAACTTTATTCCTGCTCCTCCCGAAGATAGCACATGTGCTTGTAACGAGTGTAGCTTTATGCGTTTAAACACGTTAGAGAAGCTCTATAATAGCTTAAAACATGAGTGGCCAGAGATTGAAGTAGAGGAAAAAGTAGCAGAGGCAGCGATTAAACCCATTCAACGCATGCTAGATATTTCGGCTCAGTTTAGCTTGTAAAAGGAATGGCTCGGCAATGAATGTTTCATTTGTATTACAAAATAAATTGATTTGTAGCCAAATTGTAATAACTTCTACTCGTTGGATAGATAATTAAGGGATTCTTGGTACAAAGTGGTGAATAAGCAGATAAATTTGCGGCTTAAAATTGCTGGATAGATGCTGAAGAGGGTTTCTTAAAGGCTATTTGCTAAGTTTTTTTTCACTAGGAAGAGTCTGGTTATAAAGAGATTATTCATAGTATATTTGAGTAAGGGGCATTTTGATGCCCCTTTTATGGAACAAAAAACAAACTGTTATCAAATATATCAATACGTATAAAATATGAAAAGTAGTATGAGAAGAGTGGTTTTGTCTCTCCTATTTGTTGGGGTAGGCCTGACAGCAGTAGCGCAACGAAGTGCTGCAAGAGATACATTGACAAGTAGAGAAATTGAAGATAAGGTGAGAAATATGCCCAATATCGAAGTCGGTAAAGGGGTTTCGTTTATGCCTAAAGATTCACTCTTTAAGATGAATATTCGCTTCCGTATGCAGAATTTAGCAAGTGTCTCTTTCGACGATGATTTTAACCACACACAAACGGATTTGATGGTAAAGCGTCTACGTCTTCGTTTTGAGGGGTATATGCTTACTCCTAAACTGACTTATATGCTTCAATTGGGATTTACTCCTTATGATACAAGTACGAGCTCTACAAGCGATTTCTTGAACATTGTGCGTGATGCGATGATTTGGTATATTCCTTCATCGAACTTTAATATTGGTTTTGGGCAGACTAAAATACAGGCGAATCGTGCACGTGTAAATTCATCGAGTGCTTTGCAGTTTGTAGATCGATCGATTGTAAACTCAATGTTCCAAATAGATCGTGACTTTGGGGTATTTGCTACCTACTACTTTAAACCTATGGGTGACTTTAGTATCGTTACGAAAGGATCGGTTACCTCGGGTGATGGACGTAATAACGGTACTGACTCTAAATTTGGTTTGGCCTATACAGGCCGTTTAGAGCTCTTCCCTTTTGGACGCTTTAAAGGAGCTGGTGATATTATGGAGGGCGATTTTATGCGGGAAGAGACTCCTAAAGTGATGTTGGCAGGTACAGTGAGTTATAACCAACATGCTAGAAACATTGAAGGACAGCGTGGTAATACAATCTACAACGGAGAGACTCGAAATATTAGCTCTTATTTTGTGGACTTTATTTTAAAATACCAAGGTTTTGCTTTCTATGCAGACTATATGGCACGTTCTACAGGTGGAACAGCAGTGATAACCGATGCCGAAACATTCGATACCCAATATATGCGGGTAGGACAAGGTTTAAATTTGCAGACGAGTTATATTTTCCCATCTAACTGGGAAATAGCTCTTCGTAACTCGACTATTTTTCCAAAGGATGAAGTAAAAGCACAATTAAAATATAAACAGTACAATCAAACGACTGTTGGTGTAACAAAATATCTTATAGGACACTCTTTAAAGTTGCAACTAGATGCTTCGTACAATGCGAAGCGAATGGTAGATCCTACTGCCAATGGAAATGGATATGAATTCCGTGTACAAGTAGAATTGGGTATTTAAAAAAGAAGTACTATTGCTAGAGATAAACTGGAAATAAAAATAGCCCCATCATTTATAGTAAATGATGGGGCTATTTAGTAATTAAGATATTTACTCTCCCTTGTTAATAACTATAGAATCGTAAGAATAAGCTACTTAGAGAGATGTTTTGAGATATTCACACAACTTATTAACCGCTCTAGCACGGTGGCTAATGTTGTTTTTAATATCACTACCTAATTGTGCAAAAGTCTCGGTATAGCCTTCGGGCACAAAGAGGGGATCGTATCCAAAGCCTGCATTTCCCTCTTTTTTCTCCGTTATTTCGCCTTTTACTACTCCTTCGAACAGATGTTGCTTTCCATCGATAATAAGGCAAATAGCCGTTCTAAATTGTGCTTTGCGGTTGGCTTTATCCGCTAGTTCTTGTAAGAGTTTAGCCATATTGGCTTCGGCACTACTTTCTTCCCCTTGTGCGTATCGTGCTGAATATACACCTGGTGCACCATTCAGTGCTTCCACTTCTAGCCCCGTATCGTCGGCAAAACAGTTTAATCCATAGTTTTGATAAATGTACTCTGCTTTTAGAATGGCATTTCCCTCGAGTGTTTCGGCTGTTTCGGGGATATCAGCATAGCAGTTGATATCTTTTAAGCTTAATATTTCGAGCTTATCTCCTAAGATAGCTATTATCTCTTCGAGTTTGTGTGCATTATTTGTTGCAACAACTAGTTTCTCTTTTTTCATTACCCTCTCTCCTATTTAATTTTAAGTTTATCAAAGCCTTCACCATATACCCCCACTACATTGCTTTGTGAAATAAAGGCATTTCCATCAATGTCTTTTACCAAGCGAAAAATATCGAGTGATTGGCTTTTTTTAGCGAGTACCACTACCACTTTTATATCTTGGCCACTATACCAACCCGTACCATCTAGTAGGGTTACTCCGCGGTCTATTTTCTTTGAAATCCCTTCGGCTATTTCATTGTGCTTACGCGAGAAGATAAGGAATTGAACCGACTGTTTATTACTGTTGATAACCCAATCAATCACCACGGTCATAATAATCAAGGTAACAAAACCAAATACCACCCGCTTCCAGTCTTGAAAAATAAAATAGCAGGAAGAGATAATGATAATATCGCAGTACATCATCATACGCCCTAAAGTAACATCTCTGTACTTATTTACAATGAGTGCAATGATATCCGTACCTCCTGTGCTACCATTATTGGTAAAGATTATTCCAATACCAAGTCCTAATAAGCAAGCGCCAATAACACAAGCCATAAATTCTTGATTTTCTCCCAATATTTGGGGAAGTACTCCATTGGCATCTTTGAACCCTTCTTGAAAGAACCAGAGTAGGAAGGTCAACATAAAGATGGCATAAATCGTTTTTAGACTAAATTTAGGACCTAGTATTTTGAGCGCAACGGCCAAGAATGCTACGTTGATAACAAAATAAGAGATCTGAATTTCGATACCTGTAGCATAATAGATAATGGCGGAAATACCACTTACACCACCGGTGGTAATTTGATAAGGTAACATAAAGGCTGTCCAGCCTAGGGCATAACAGATAAGTCCAAAAGTAATGGCTAGGTAGTCTTCGGTCTCTCTGCCTAACTTGGTTGATAGCATTTTTCTCATAAATAGATAGAAAAAAGCCACTTTGAAATGTTATTAACCCAGTTAATAAAGGGGTTAATAACTTCCAAAGTGGCTATTTGTTAATGGATTAGATTACGATGTTTACAATTTTACGAGGAACAATAATCACCTTTTTCGGTGTTTTTCCTTCAATCCATTTTTGCGCTTGTTCATTATTAAGAACGGTCTCTTCGATCGTTTTGTTATCTGCATCGGCAGCAAAAGGAAGCGTGAAACGTGCCTTACCATTGAATGAAATGGTGTAGTTAATAGTATCTTCCTTCAAGTGATCTTCGTTGCAGATGGGCCAAGTTGCATCGCATACACTGTTGCTGTTGCCTAGTGCTTCCCAAAGCTCTTCGCTTAAGTGAGGTGCAAATGGAGCAAGTAGTGTTATCAACAGGTTGAATACCTCTTTGTTCTTACTCTTTTGTGCAGTTAGTTCATTTACACAGATCATAAATGCACTAATTGACGTGTTGTATGAGAAGTTTTCAATATCGAAGGTAATTTTCTTAATCAACTTGTGAATCGATTTCAGCTCCTCTTTGGTTGGTTCAGCTTCGATAGGAAGGAATTGACCATCGCGGTTGTAGAAAAGATTCCATAGTTTTTTCAGGAAACGGTGTACACCGTCAATACCGTTGGTATCCCAAGGTTTTGATTGCTCTACAGGGCCTAAGAACATTTCGTACATACGAAGGGTGTCGGCACCATACTTATCCACAATCATATCGGGGTTTACCACATTGTACATCGATTTACTCATCTTCTCTACCGCCCATCCGCAGATGTATTTTTCATCTTCTAAGATAAATTCGGCGTTGTTGAATTCAGGACGCCATGCTTTGAAGGCTTCGGTATCGAGTTGATCGTTGCTAACGATGTTTACATCGACGTGCAGTTGAGTTACCTCATATTGGTCTTTTAAGCCCAATGATACAAAGGTATTGGTATCTTTAATACGATATACAAAGTTACTACGGCCTTGAATCATGCCTTGGTTTACCAATTTTTGGAACGGCTCTTCTTTGATACTCGCACCCATATCGAACAAGAACTTGTTCCAAAAGCGTGAATAGATAAGGTGACCGGTAGCGTGCTCTGTACCCCCTACATAAAGGTCTACATTTTCCCAGTAAGCAGCTACTTTGGGATCTACCAAAGCTTTGTCATTTTTAGGATCCATGTAGCGTAGGTAGTAAGCGCTTGAACCAGCAAAACCTGGCATGGTATTTAGTTCCAATGGGAAGATAGTAACGTTGTCAACCAAAGCTGTATCAACTACACTACCTGTTTGTACGTTCCAACCCCATTGCAAAGCGTTACCTAGTGGAGGTTCACCTGTTTCGGTAGGTAAGAACTTGGTTACTTCGGGTAGTTCCAAAGGAAGTTTGCTTGCATCGATCATGTAAGGCATACCTTCCTTATAATATACGGGGAATGGTTCGCCCCAATAGCGTTGACGGCTAAAAATAGCATCTCGTAGGCGGAAGTTTACTTTTACACGACCTAATTGTTGCTCGGCTACGTATTCTTTTGTCTTCGCAATGGCTTCCTTGATAGTAAGGCCGTTTAGGTTCAATGCGCAGTAAGGAGTTACACCAGCCTTGGGCGAGTTGCATACGATGCCCTCTTTGGCATCGAAACTCTCTTCGCTAACATCACATCCCTCTACAAGTGGTGTGATAGGAAGGTTAAAGTGTTTAGCAAAAGCATAGTCTCGGCTATCGTGTGCAGGTACTGCCATGATGGCACCTGTTCCGTAACCTGCTAATACATAGTCACTAATCCATACAGGAACAGCTTCGCCTGTGAAAGGATTTACAGCGTATGAACCACTGAATACACCGGTTACTTTGCGATCGGCCATACGTTCGCGTTCAGTACGCTTCTTAGTTTTATCTAAGTAAGCCGTTACCTCCTCTTGTTGTGCTGGAGTAGTAAGTTGTGCTACTAATTCGCTTTCAGGAGCCAGTACCATGAAAGTTACGCCAAACATGGTATCGGCACGGGTTGTAAAGATGGTAAATTCAATATCACTATCTTTTACTTTAAATTGTACCTCTGCACCTTCCGAACGACCAATCCAGTTACGTTGAGTCTCTTTAATTGAGTCGCTCCAATTAACCGTTTCTAGTCCATCCAACAAGCGTTGTGCATATGCAGATACACGCAAGCACCATTGACGCATTTTTTGTTGTACCACGGGGTGTCCACCACGTTCGGATACACCATCTACTACCTCATCATTGGCCAATACAGTTCCTAATGCAGGACACCAGTTTACCATGGTTTCGCCTAGATAGGCGATTCGATAGTTCATTAAAATTTCTTGTTGCTCCTTTTCGCTCTTTGCATTCCACTCTTCGGCAGTAAAGGTAAGCTCTTCGCTACAAGCTACAGTCAATCCTTCGCTACCTTGTTTAGAGAATTGTTCTACCAAATCTTCGATAGGAAGTGCTATCTGACCCGCGTTGCAATAGAAACTGTTGAACATTTTTTGGAAAGCCCATTGGGTCCATTGGTAATAGTTGGCATCGCACGTACGAATTTCGCGGCTCCAATCGAAGCAGAAACCAATTTTATCGAGTTGCTGGCGGTAACGTTCGATGTTATTAACTGTTGTAATAGCAGGGTGTTGGCCGGTTTGGATGGCATATTGCTCGGCTGGAAGTCCATATGCATCGTATCCCATCGGATTCAATACATTAAAACCTTGCAAACGCTTGTAGCGTGCATAAATATCACTAGCAATATAACCCAGTGGGTGACCTACGTGTAGCCCTGCCCCCGATGGATAGGGAAACATGTTAAGTACGTAGAACTTCTTTTTGTTCTCATCTTCGGTTACACGATAGGTTTGGTTTTTCACCCATCGATCTTGCCATTTCTGTTCAATTTCTCTGAAATTGTATTCCATGATGCTTATAATGTTGTTAATATATTCTCGGTATAAGTGGCAGCAAAGATAATGAAACTCGGGCGAATAACGTTGGAAAGAGGTTGGAAATTAGGAAATAGGCCTCCATCGATTTCTTATATTTTTGCTGAACTTCTCTCTTTAAAAAATAATTTTTTATCCACTATTTATCTATCATAGGGAGTACTTTCAAACTTGGTTTACTACAGAGATTAGTAAACGTTTAGAACCAGCACTCTATATAATAAGGTGTGGGTTCTAAGCGTAAGAAACGATAGAGTTATCTGTTATCACTCTATTTCCTAGACTCTTTTAATCGAGTTTTTTTCTTATTGGATAGTCAATGTTTGTGTGTGAAGTTCTCCTATTTTTGAACTCCCTCCTATCATTACATCGTAAATACCGGGTGTGGCGCAGATGGTGTTTGTATCTTCATTCCACCACTCCAATTGTTTGGCAGTTAATTCCAGTTTAACTGATTGTTTTTCGCCTGCAGCAAGATGAATGCGCTTAAATGCACGAAGTGTTTGTAAAGGCCCCTCTGAATCGCCTTGTTTTCTTAGATAAACTTGAATAATTTCATCCCCCTTTTGAGTGCCATTATTAACAATTGGTACTTGTATAGTAAGCCCTTCTCCTCTTTGAATAACCGTTTTATTTAATTGAGGAATATCATATGTAAATGTAGTATAGCTTAGCCCATATCCAAAAGGAAAAAGGGGTTCCTCTTTCATGTAGCGATAGGTTCTTCCTGCCATGTTGTAATCTTCAAAATCAGGAAGTTGTTTGGTATTTTTATAGAAGGTAACAGGTAGCTTACCTGATGGATTGTATTTACCAAATAGTACATCGGCTACAGCGGTTCCACCCGATTGTCCAGGGTACCAAGCTTGGAGGATTGCCTGGCACGTTTTTAATTCAGGTTCAAAACCAATAGGTGATCCAGAAAAGTTCACAAATATAACCTTTTTGCCCGCTTTATGAAGGGCGGCAACTAACTCACGTTGAACAGCTGGTAGTTCGATGTCTGTGCGGTCTCCTCCTCGGAATCCTGGTAGATCAACCCCCATCTCTTCACCTTCTAAACTGGGTGATATACCCCCAGCAAAAATAATAACATCTGCCTCTTTAACAGAGTCTACCGTTTTTCCGATATTGACATTACCCTTAAATCCTAAATCGAAATTGAGTTGAGCATCACCATCTTTTTGTTGGAATTTAATCTCAATTTGATAAGATTGATTCGCTTTAGCTTGTAAGGAATAGATTTCTTCCTTTCCTCCATGATTGTTTTCATAGCTTTTAACCTCTTGTCCATCGATATAAAGTTGACCACTTCCACAGCTGTAGAAATTGAAAAGAACCTCTCCACTCTCTGTGGGCGTAAAGGTAGCCTCGTAACTAGCAACAAAGTTAGTTAAAGGAACTCCAGGTGCAAACACTGTTGCTCCCGAGGTACATAATCGGAAGGGAGTAGTGAGTTGAACAGTGGTAATAGGTTCTCCTTCATACATTTTATTGTCCCAATATCGTGCTGTGAATCCCTTTCCATTGGCTGTTTTACACTCATTAAATACACTTTTAATAACGGTTCTATCTACCCAACTACAAGCAGGTTCGTAGATTATCTTTGTATTTTTACTTACTGCATTTTGGATTCCCTCTAATAAGGTAATGGTACGCTTAGGTGTACCGTTGTAATTTCCCCATTGCATAACCGAATCATTGGCGTTTGGCCCCATGACTGCTACGGTTTTTATGCTGCTTGAGAGTGGTAGTATATTGTTTTCATTCAGTAATAGAGTTATTGATTTTCGTGCCATATCGAGAGCTAATGAATCGTTTGATTCTGAACATACTACCGAATAGGGAATTTTACTCCACGACACTTCACTTGGAGGGTCCATCTCACCCAATTCAAAGCGTGCTTTTAATAGCCTTTTAGCGGCCACATTGATAGCCTCTTCACTAATTAGCCCTTTCTTGACACTCTCCACCAGTGCTTCATAGCTTGATCCACACTCTAAATCAGTTCCTGTAAGAACCGCATCGGCCGAAGCCGAGGCTGCATCGGTATGCGTACCGTGTGCATTTTCGCGATAAAAATCGGCTATTGCCCAACAGTCAGAAACCACAATTCCTTCGTATCCCCACTCCTCTCTTAAGATATGCACAAGTAACTGATCACTTCCGCAACAAGGTTTACCTTCGAATCGATTGTAGGCACACATAACCTCTTTTACTTTTCCCTCTTTCACTAAAACCTCAAAGGCAGGAAGATAGGTTTCGTAGAGATCACGAGGTGATATATTTTCAGCATTGTATTCATGTCTGTTCCATTCTGGGCCAGAATGTACAGCAAAGTGCTTTGCACAAGCATGAAGTTTGTCATATTTTTCGCCAGAATCTAAACATTGTAATCCTTTTACTACACTAAGACCAAGCGTACTGGTTAAATATGGATCTTCACCATAGGTTTCGATTCCTCGTCCCCATCGTGGATCTCGGTAAATATTTACATTGGGTGTCCACATGGTTAACCCTTGGTAGCGATTGTAGCTTCCTTCGGCCGAACTACGTGTATTTTTTGCTCTAGCTTCATCCGAAACTGCTACAAAAACCCGGTGTAATGCCTCTTCATCAAATGTGGCAGCCATTCCTATGGGCTGTGGAAAAACGGTTCCTAAGCCTGCGCGAGCTATCCCATGAAGCGCTTCATTCCACCAATTATAGGGTTTAATTCCTAAACGCTCTACAGATGCAGAGTTGTCCATCATTAATCCGACTTTTTCTTCTAGTGTAAGGTGTTTGATTAAATCATCCGCTCTTGTTTCTGCTGGTAAATTACTGTTTTGATAGTTGGGTTGGGTCGTGCAAGCAATCGTCATAAAGAGACAGCTTAGCAAGTAGATACTCCTTTTCTTCATGGTACTAGAATTATGATTTTTACAAATATAAAGAAGAATATTGTAAAAAAAACGATAAGGTTTAATTTCTGTAGATTTTTAATTGAATAACTCTAAAAACTTGTGATTCAGATAGATTGTTTTTATGCTGAATTGAAGCTTTTCTATTATAGAGCTTCTTTTTAATTGAGCTATATAGGTATAATAAGAAATCTTCGATAGATTCATTTTGTAAAATGAATCTATCGAAGATTTTACTGTTTCGCTTCTTTAAAAACGATTTTCTTATTCGAAATCAGCCCAGTTTGTTAAGCGCATATCTCCTTTTTTGGCTAATGTTTCATGCATTCCTAATGCTGCAGAAAGACGGTGGCTTGTTTGTCCTTTGCTAGAGAATTTTACATAATCCCATAGTAGATTTTTATAATCTGGATGTGCACAATTCTCGATAATTGTTTCAGCACGTTGCATAGGTGATTTACCACGTAAGTCGGCAATACCTTGTTCCGTGATCACAATATTTACAGAGTGCTCGCTGTGGTCTACGTGTGAAACCATAGGAACAATCGAGCTAATTTTACCCTCTTTGGCTACAGATGGACAGCTAAAGATAGAGATATAAGCATTGCGTGTAAAGTCGCCTGAGCCTCCTAAACCATTCATCATCTTCGTACCGCTGATGTGAGTTGAGTTGATATTACCAAAAATATCGGCTTCAATCGCAGTATTCATAGAGATAATACCCAATCGTCGAACCAACTCAGGATTATTTGATATTTCAGAAGGACGAAGCATGAGTTTATCGCGGAAGAAGTCCATATTACTATAAATCTCATCCAAACACTCGTTTGTTACGCTTAAAGAACAAGTACTTCCGAATGTCATTCTACCTTGGCGTAGTAGATCAATTACCGAATCTTGAATAACTTCTGTATACATTTGGAAGGCCGGAATTGCTTTTTCTCTTCCCAAAGCACCCAATACTGCATTTGCAATGTTTCCTACACCGCTTTGTAGGGGTAAAAAGTTAGGTGGAATAATACCACGTTGCATATCAGATAGTAGGAAGCTAGCCACATTTTGTCCAATTTGGTCAGTTACTGGATCGGGAGCTGTGAAGCCACGTGCTTCATCTTTAATATCGACCTCTACAATACCTATAATCTTTTTAGGATCAATCTGTACATAGGGAACCCCTGCTCGGTCATTAGCTTTAAATATAGGGATTTCTCTACGGTAAGGAGGATCTAGTGGTTCGTAAATATCGTGTAGTCCAATAATATTTTTACTATGTGCACGGTTCAGTTCAATGATAACCTTGTCAGCTAAGCGGGCAATTGTAGGGGTAATACCTACTCCTGCAGTTAAATATACTTTGCCATCTGGGGTAACATCACACGCTTCGATAATGGCTACGTCAATTTTCCCAAAGTACCCAAAGCGAATCTCTTGTGCCATTTGTGACAAGTGAATATCATTATAGGCAACTTCTCCCGAGTTAATGGCTTTACGAATATCTCCGTTGGTAGTATAAGGAGCACGGTAACGAAGTGCATGTGCTCTGGAAAGCATGCCATCGGCTGAATCACCTGTTGAGGCACCTGTGAATAGACTAATTTTGAAAGGGTTGCCTTTAGCATGTTCTGCTTCTGCTAATTTAGCAATTTCTGGAGTAACAGCTTTGGGAGATCCTGCTGGTGTAAAACCACTCAATCCTAAATTGTATCCATCTTTAATGTAACTAGCAGCTTCAGCTGCCGAAATCGTTGTAAATCCCATGAGATAATAAGGTGTTTTATATAATTTGTTTTTAATTCTTTTAATATCAATATTTTCTATTGAATATTTCGCTGTAAATAAAAGCTTTTTTTGCCTCCAAACGGTTATTAATTTTGATGGGTATAGATGGAATCGTTTCAGAAGATTGAGGTTGCATAGGAGCTGAAACCGAGGGGTGATCTTTCTCTATTGCTTTTGCTCTTTTATCAAAAAAAGTAGCTTTCTTATGAGTTTCATTCAGTTTACTTGTTAAGGGTTGATAGGTTGAAGCTAAATTTTCAGCCATTTCTACATTTAAAAACTCCTCGTCTTCTTCAGGGAGAAGAGGGGGTGACGTCGATGTGTTTTTTTCTTTATTAATAAAACGGAACAAAGAAAAGAACAGGATTGCCAGGAGCAGTAATACTTGAATATTTTCCATCATTATTTATTTAAAAATGAGTGTCCAAAGATAAAAAATAAATTGAATTGTTGCTACTAAAAAAAACAAAAAGGAAGGAGACTTCACAGCCGCCTTCCTCTATTTTTAACCTAAACCTTAACTATGAAAAAATCTTATGTTTTTCTATAGCAAATATGCAAATTAATATTATAACCACCTAAAATATATTGAATAAAAAGCGCTGTATTAGCAAATATTAACCATTAAGGCTTTTAAAAGATGATAAATCACTATTTTTCGTAACAGGGAAAGAAGGCTATTCATGGAAAGTAGGTATCTTTGCATGGAAATTAATAATGTAATTATGGAAAATGAAATGACAACTGTCGACTTTAAATCGACTGTTGACCAAGAGAACAAAAAACTTTTTATCGAAACGTACGGCTGCCAAATGAATGTAGCAGATAGTGAGGTGATTGCTTCGGTTATGCAAATGGCAGGATACTCAGTATGTAATACGCTTGAAGAGGCTGATGCTGTTTTTATGAATACTTGCTCTATTCGTGATAATGCAGAGCAACGCATCATTAATCGCCTTGAGATGTTTCATGCGATTAAGAAAAAGAAAAGAAGTTTTATTGTAGGTGTTTTAGGTTGTATGGCCGAACGTGTGAAAGAAGACTTGATTGAAAATCACCACGTAGACTTGGTTGTAGGACCTGATGCTTACCTTACACTTCCTGAGTTAATTGCTTCGGTAGAAGCTGGTGAGAAGGCAATTAATGTAGAACTGTCTACTACTGAAACTTACAAAGAGGTAATTCCTTCGCGTATTTGTGGAAATCACATTGGTGGATTTGTTTCAATTATGCGTGGATGTAATAACTTCTGCCACTACTGCATTGTACCTTATACACGTGGTAGAGAGCGTAGTCGAGATGTAGAAAGCATTCTTAACGAGGTGAAGGACTTGGTCGAAAAAGGATATAAAGAGGTGACTTTACTTGGGCAAAATGTGAACTCTTACTGTTTTGAAAATGAAGAAGAAAAGGTAACTTTCCCTATGTTGCTTCGTTTGGTAGCAGAGGCAGCTCCTAAAATGCGTGTTCGATTTACTACTTCACATCCTAAAGATATGAGTGATGAAACGCTACAAGTTATAGCTGAGGTTCCTAATGTATGTAAGAATATTCACTTACCAGTGCAAAGTGGTAGTTCACGTATCTTAAAGCTAATGAATCGTAAATACACTCGTGAATGGTATATGGAAAGAGTAGAAGCCATTCGTAGAATGATTCCTGACTGTGGCTTAAGCACCGATGTTTTTGCAGGTTATCACTCAGAAACGGAAGAGGATCACCAAGAAACACTTTCTTTAATGCGTGAGTGTGGGTATGATTCTGCTTTTATGTTTAAGTACTCTGAACGACCAGGAACGTATGCTTCTAAACACTTGCCCGATGATGTGTCAGAAGAAGTTAAGGTGCGAAGATTGAATGAAATCATTGAATTACAAAATCAACTTTCTGCCGAAAGTAACAAGCGTGATATTGGTAAAACGTTCGAAGTATTGGTCGAAGGTGTTTCTAAGCGTTCTAAAGAGCAACTATTCGGACGTACTGAGCAAAATAAAGTAGTAGTATTCGATAGAAAGAGCTACCGCATTGGCGATTTTGTGATGGTTAAAATAACGGATGCAACCTCGGCTACTCTAAAAGGAGAGTCTATTGAGAATTAAACGAATAATTCTTTCCATATAGTTTCTCTATAATGTGAGGCATAAGATAAGAATAGATTATCCTTCAGGTTTTGTCATTTTTAATGAGTTAGCCTGAAGGATTTTTTTGGCTCTATTTCTTTTCGGGCATTACCATCCAAAGAATAAGGTATACGATAGTACCTGCAAAGGCAGTAAAAAAAGTGAGTAGTACATAGGCCACACGAATAGCAGTGGGGTCAAAGTCAAAGTATTCTGCAATACCTCCACATACTCCTGCTATTTTTTTATCAGTTGAACGAGTTAGTTTTTTTGATTCCATGGTTTTATTGTAAAGTAATTAATGTAACGATTTAGAAGAAACTGAGCTCTTAAGGTTTGAGCGTTAAATTTAATGGAAAGAGTTTGGAGTGAAAGGGTTTATTCTTTTAAAAAAGGTTAATGAAATTAGTATGATAACTCTTTTATTTGTTCTTTTGCAAGAAATTAGGGATAAAAGTGGATAAATAGAATCTCTCACAGCCGTAGTAGTAAGATATGAAGAAAAATTCAACCTCTCTTTTAGATATGCAGTTCGTCACCTCTAGTATAAGTACCATGTTGGTATTACTTTTGTTGGGCATGCTGCTTTTTTTTGTATTATCGGCTTCTAATTTATCGACTTACGTACGGGAGAATATAACGATTTCCCTTTTGCTGAGCGACGATATGAAAACTACTGAAGTTATGAAATTTCGTCAAAAGCTAAATAGCGAACCCTATGTGAAGGAGGTGACTTATATATCGAAAGAACAAGCCTTAAAGGAACAAACTGAGGCAATGGGTACCGACCCAGCCGAATTCTTAGGTTACAATCCTTTTACTGCATCCATAGAGATGAAGTTAAAAGCTGAATATGCTCAGGTAGATAGTATCCGTTGGATTCAATCACAGATACAGAATGAGAAAAATGTGTTAGAAATAATCTATCCAGAAGACCTATTAGATGCGGTTAATAAAAACATTAAGAACATAAGTATTCTATTATTAGGATTGGCAGGGTTATTGACGCTTATCTCATTTGCACTTATAAACAATACAATTCGTTTAGCCATCTATTCCAAGCGCTTTTTAATTCACACCATGAAGTTGGTAGGAGCGAGTTGGTCTTTTATACGAAAGCCCTTCTTACTGCGAAACTTTTGGATAGGTGTTTTTTCTGCACTTATGGCCAATGCTATTTTGATAGGAATGGCACTTGCTCTTGTTCAGTATGAACCTGAGTTAGTTCAAATAATCACCCCTACAAACTTATTAATTGTGATGAGTGGAGTTCTTCTTTTTGGGGTACTAATTACTTGGCTTTGTGCCTATATTTCAATAAATAAATATTTACGTATGAAAGCGAATACGCTTTATTACATCTAAGTTATACAGATATGGATAGAAAGAATTTTGCATTCGATAAAGTCAACTTTATTTTATTGGCCATCGGAATGGTAATAATTATTATGGGCTTTTTGTTGATGACGGGACCTTCATCAACTGAGATGGCATTTGAACCTGATATTTTTAGCGCACGGCGTATTAAGTTTGCTCCAGCACTCTGCTTGGCTGGCTTTATTTTTATGATGTATGCGATAATGCGTAGACCTAAGAAAAGAAAAAATACACAAAACGAAGCATAGAGAATGGAATGGTTTGAAGCACTTATCCTTGGTCTTTTACAGGGGTTTACAGAATATCTACCCGTAAGTAGTAGTGGTCATTTGGCTATTGGAGCTGCCTTGTTTGGAATTGAGGCCGAAGAAAACTTAACTTTTACCATTGTGGTACACGTGGCAACTGTATTAAGTACACTTGTTATTTTATGGAGAGAGATTGCTTGGATTTTTAATGGACTTTTAAAATTTCAGCTAAATGAGGAGACGAAATATGTGGGTAATATACTTGTTTCTATGATACCCGTAGCTGTGGTAGGGCTCTTTTTTAAAGACTATGTAGAGGCTATTTTTGGATCAGGCTTATTTATTGTAGGATGCATGCTATTGGTTACAGCCTCTTTGCTTGCATTTTCATACTATGCAAAGCCCCGTATTAAAGAGCAAATAACTCCCCGTGACGCTTTTGTTATTGGTCTGGCACAAGCATGTGCTGTGATGCCAGGACTTTCACGTTCAGGAAGTACCATTGCAACCGGTCTTCTATTGGGTAATAAGAAGGAGAAACTGGCTCAGTTCTCTTTCTTAATGGTTATTCCTCCGATTATGGGCGAAGCACTACTCGATTTAATTAAAATGCTTAAAGGTGCTGAAGAGGTGGCTGTGAACACATTGCCTACTTTATCGTTGGTGGTAGGCTTTTTGGCTGCATTTATAGCTGGTTGTTTGGCGTGTAAATGGATGGTGAATATCGTAAAAAGAGGAAAATTAATATATTTTGCAATCTACTGTGCAGCCATAGGGGCTATAACATTAGTTTGTTCATTGATTTAAGCGGATGAATTTTAAAGAAGGAGAAGTATTATACTTTGATAAACCTTTGCAATGGACCTCCTTTGCAGTGGTTAATAAAATAAGATACCAGCTTTGTCGTAAGCTGGAAGTAAAGAAATTAAAAGTAGGGCATGCTGGAACATTAGATCCGCTTGCTACAGGGGTAATGATACTTTGTACTGGAAAGGCTACTAAACGTATTGAGGAGTTTCAATACCAAACGAAAGAGTACATTGCTACTTTACAGTTGGGAGCGACCACACCCTCTTTTGATTTGGAAAAAGAGATTGATGCAACTTATCCAACCGAACATATAACTAAGGAGTTAGTCGAAGAGACATTAAAGCGTTTTATTGGGAGTATTGAACAAGTACCACCCGCCTTTTCAGCTTGTAAGATTGATGGTGAGCGAGCTTATGAACTTGCACGTAAAGGTGAAGAGGTAAAACTAAAGGCTAAAACACTTGTTATAGATGAAATTGAGTTGCTTGAATGCAATCTTCCTGAGATTAAAATTAGGGTGGTTTGCAGCAAAGGTACTTACATACGTGCCTTAGCACGTGATATTGGCGAAGCACTTGAGAGTGGAGCGCACCTTACGGGACTTATTCGTACACGCGTAGGAGAGATTACTCTCGATAAATGCATGGCGGTAGAGGAGTTCCAAGAGTGGTTAGATAGACAAGAGATTACAGTAATAAATGATTAAGGAGAGGTAAAGATGAAACTGTCACAATTTAAATTTAATTTGCCGGAAGAGCGCATTGCTTTGCATCCAGCAAAATACAGAGATGAGTCACGTCTAATGGTGGTTCATAAGTCAACTGGCGAGATAGAACACAGAATGTTTAAAGACATTTTGGACTATTTTGATGAGAATGATGTGTTTATCTTTAATGATACGAAAGTGTTTCCTGCTCGTTTGTATGGTAACAAAGAGAAAACAGGTGCACGTATCGAAGTTTTCTTGTTGCGCGAACTAAATGAAGAGTTGCGTTTGTGGGATGTATTGGTAGATCCTGCACGTAAAATTCGTATCGGTAATAAGCTTTACTTTGGTGAAGATGACTCAATGGTGGCAGAGGTTATTGATAACACGACTTCACGTGGTCGTACCCTTCGCTTCTTATACGATGGTCCTCATGATGAGTTTAAAGCCTCTCTTTATGCCTTAGGCGAACCTCCATTGCCTCATTTTATTAACCGTAAAGTGGAAGAAGACGATGCAGAACGTTTTCAAACCATCTTTGCAAAGAATGAAGGTGCTGTAACAGCTCCAACAGCAGGTTTGCACTTTAGCAGAGAGCTTATGAAGCGTATGGAGATTAAAGGAATGGATTTCGCTTTTGTAACGATGCATGCTGGATTAGGTAACTTCCGCGATATCGATGTAGAAGATTTAACAAAGCATAAAACAGATTCTGAGCAGATGTTGGTCGGTCCTGAGGCTTGTACCATTGTGAATGGTGCTAAGAAGCAAGGAAAGAATGTATGTGCTGTAGGAACCACAGTAATGCGTGCTATCGAAACGGCTGTAGGTACAGATGGTAATCTTAAAGAGTTTGAAGGTTGGACTAATAAATTTATTTTCCCTCCGTATGACTTTAGCGTGGCTAATAGTTTGGTTACTAACTTCCATTTGCCTCAATCTACACTACTTATGTTGGCCTGTGCGTATGGTGGTTACGATTTAATTATGGATGCATACCAACAAGCACTCGCTGAAGAGTACCGTTTTGGTACCTATGGTGATGCTATGCTTATACTTGAGAAATAAGAGCAGATGGTTACGGTTTATTTAAGTCTAGGTAGTAACTTAGGCGAAAAAGAGGCTTATTTACATCGTGCCGTAGCAGATATAGAAAAGCGGGTGGGGAAAATAACTTCCCTATCCGCTTTTTATGTTACAGAGGCATGGGGATATCACTCTGAAAATAACTATTTAAATGCAGCGTGTGCGGTTCAGACAGTGCTTGAACCATTTGAATTACTAACAGTCACTCAATCCATAGAGAAGGATATGGGGCGACTTAGCAAGAGCTGTTTAGGAGTATATACCGATCGTGTTATTGATATTGATATTCTTCTTTATGAGGATTGCGTATTAAATACACCTGAGTTAACTATTCCTCATCCACTTATGGCCGAACGACTCTTTGTTTTAGAGCCTTTGGCTGAGATTGCTCCGAACTTTATCCATCCTCTTCTAGGTAAAAGCATGACTGAACTCTTATCGCTACCAATTATAAAGGATTAGAAAGTTGATACTAAGAGCATTCCATAGTTAATACTAAAAAATAGTATGTTAAAGATGGACTAAATATATTCGGGATTAAAGAAATATAAATATCTTTGTAGCCGTTATAACAGTGGAGAGATTTGAGTAGCTTGCGACCACGGAAAAAAATGCTAAAACACCTTTTTGTTCCTCTTTTTAGTTCCTACTTCCCATCCTTCCTATTGGGTTATAACGATCAACAAACTATCAACTTAAATTCTTAAAAGAATGGGATACTTATTCACATCCGAATCGGTGTCGGAAGGACACCCCGATAAAGTGGCCGATCAAATATCGGACGCCGTACTGGACAAGCTGTTGGCTTTTGACCCCAGTTCGAAGGTAGCTTGCGAAACTTTAGTAACTACTGGACAAGTAGTACTAGCTGGAGAGGTGAAAACAGATGCTTATGTAGACTTGCAGCGCATTGCGCGTGAAGTTATCAACCGCATAGGTTATACCAAAAGCGAATATATGTTTGAAGGCAACTCGTGTGGCGTATTTTCGGCCATTCATGAACAAAGTGCCGATATTAACCGTGGTGTAGAGCGTGAAGATCCTATGAATCAAGGAGCAGGCGACCAAGGTATGATGTTTGGTTATGCTACCAATGAGACTGAAAACTACATGCCTCTCTCATTGGATTTATCGCACAAGTTGCTTATGGTATTGGCCGATATACGTAGAGAGGGTAAAGAGATGACCTATCTTCGTCCTGACTCTAAAAGCCAAGTAACTATTGAATATCAAGATAATGGAAAACCAGTTCGTATTGATACGATTGTAGTTTCTACACAACACGATGAATTCGTACTGCCTGCAAATGACTCTAAAGAAGCACAAGTAGCTGCTGATGAAGAGATGTTAGCCAAAATACGGAAAGATGTCATTGAGATCTTGATGCCTCGTGTGATTGCTTCTATTAACAATGAAGATATTTTGAATCTATTCAATGACCAGATTACTTACCACGTTAATCCTACTGGTAAATTTGTGATTGGAGGTCCCCACGGGGATACTGGTCTTACTGGTCGTAAAATAATTGTAGATACCTACGGTGGTAAAGGTGCTCACGGTGGGGGAGCTTTCTCAGGAAAAGATCCCAGTAAGGTAGACCGCAGTGCTGCTTATGCTTCTCGGCACATTGCAAAAAACCTAGTTGCAGCAGGGGTTGCCGATGAAATTCTTGTGCAAGTCTCTTATGCGATTGGTGTAGCTCGCCCAATTAATATTTATGTAAATACATATGGACGTAGCAATGTGAAGTTTACGGATGGTGAAATAGCTAAAAAGGTAGATGAGCTATTTGATATGCGTCCTAAAGCGATTGAAGAGCGTTTGAAGCTACGTTTCCCTATTTACGAAGAGACTGCTTCTTATGGACACATGGGTAGAGAGCCTCAAATAGTTACTAAAACGTTCTCTTCCTCTTATCAAGAGGAAAAAACAGTCGAGGTCGAGTTATTTACTTGGGAGAAGCTAGATTATGTAGATCAAATTAAAGCTGTTTTTGGCTTGTAAGAAGATTTAGACAGATAGTGGTTAATAGTAAAGAGTCATTGTAATGTTGATAACTCTCTTTTTCTAAACCATTAAACTTCTTTAGGCGGAGCAAACTTCTCTTTTTGGTTTATCATCTATAAAGAGAGGTCTGTTTCGCCTTTATATAATACGGACAAGTATGAATCAAATAAAAAACGTATGTGTATATAGTGCATCGAGTACTCAAATAGATAAAATCTATGTAGAAGGGGCTGCTGAGTTGGGGAGACTACTGGCTCAGCATAAGATTAATTTAATAAACGGAGCAGGTGCTTTAGGGCTCATGGCTACTGTTTCTGATGCCGTTTTGTCTGCAGGTGGTACGGCTACTGGGATTATTCCTCGGTTTATGACTGAACAAGGATGGCATCATACTGGATTGACTAAACTAGTCGAAACCGATACTATGCACGAACGAAAAAAGCTGATGGCCGAACTTTCTGATGGTGTTATTGCACTTCCAGGAGGTTGTGGAACCCTAGAAGAGTTGCTCGAAATTATCACTTGGAAGCAGTTGGCTCTCTATTTAAAACCGATTGTGATACTCAATATTAATGGATTTTACGATCCCTTACTCGCTATGCTCGATCGTGCAATCGACCAAAAATTTATGCGCGAGCAGCACCGTGAGATGTGGAGAGTAGCCACGACGCCTGCCGATGCGATAGAAATGCTATACAGTATGCCTGTATGGGATGAGTCGAACCGCAAAATAGCTGCTATATGAGTGAAAGCTGTCAAAAAGGATTAAACGAGCTCTTTGAACTTCAAAAAGCTGAGCAGGAAGCTATTGAGTCTGCTCTCTTTGCGAAGGTAAAAAGTTCTACCATTCAACAAATAGGTGTAGAGCCAATTACTAGACCCTATCTTTTGCGTTCGGATGGAATGGTTACTTGTTTTTTGCTTTTCTGTTTTATTGTTCTCTCGTATGTATTATCACGTACAAAGAACTATTTAATTCAAGGGGTCAAATCATTTTTTGATTCAAAGAACCGAGTTGGACTCTTTGATATCTTTACTGCATCGGATGCTCGTTATCGTTTGGCTTTGCTTTTTCAGAGTTGTGTTCTTCTTGGTTTTTGTCTGTATGAATTGTTATTAAATCATAATTATTTAGTATTCTCAATTTACCCACATCCTTGGTTATTAGCCCTATTTATAGGTGCATTTATTCTTTTTTTCTTTGCAAAATACCTGCTTTTTCAACTCATAAATAGTGTTTTTTTTGAAAAAACAAAACAGATATTATGGATTGATTCCTACTTTAATGTGTTGGTAAGTATTGGTTTCCTACTTTTTCCAATCATTCTTTTGGTCGTATATTTTGATTTATCGGATACGCATACAATCTATTTAAGTCTAATTGTCATTTTTATTTCTAAAACACTCTTATTTTACAAGTGTAATAGTACTTTTTTTAATAAAATTCATCGATATTTGCATTTAATTCTGTACTTTTGTGCCCTAGAAATAGTTCCAGATTTATTGTTCTGGAAAGGTATTGTTTTAATGAACACCAGTTTGGTTTTAAACTTTTAATACATTGAAAATAAAAAAAGTCCTCGTTTCTCAGCCAAAGCCCACTTCGGAGAAATCTCCTTATTTTGATATTGCTGAGAAGTACGGTGTGAACATAGAGTTTCGCCCGTTCATTAAGGTTGAAGGCTTATCGGCCAAAGAGTTTAGACAGCAAAAAATATCTATTCTCGATTATACTGCTGTTATTTTCACTTCACGCCATGCTATTGACCATTACTTCACATTAAGTGCAGAACTGCGTGTTACTATACCCGAAACGATGAAGTATTTCTGTACTTCAGAGGCGGTTGCTCTTTACATTCAAAAGTATGTACAGTATCGTAAGCGTAAAGTCTTTTTTGGGGCTACTGGTAAATTGGCAGGATTGCTTCCAAGTATTGTAAAGCATAGTGGTGAGAAGTTCTTAGTTCCTGTAAGTGATGTCCACAATGCCGAGATTAGTACGTTGCTTGACTCAAAGAAAATTAAATATACAGAGGCGGTTATGTATCGTACAGTTAGTAACGATTTTACTCCTGAAGAGAAATTTGATTACGACATGTTGCTTTTCTTTAGCCCTGCTGGTATTCAATCTTTGATAAAGAACTTCCCCGATTTTGAGCAAGACAAAATTGCAATCGGTTGTTTTGGTCCCTCTACAGCGAAGGCCGTAAAAGATGCGGGCTTGCGTTTAGACTTAGAAGCACCCTCTGTACAGGCACCTTCTATGACAGCTGCTTTGGATCAATTCATTAAAGAACGCAATAAATAGGCTCCAAAAGAGCGTTTCTATAGAGAAACCGAGGGTTTTGTATCGATAAAGTTGTAACTTTGCGATACAAAACCCTCGGTTTTGTTTTATAGAAGATGGAAGAAAGAAGATATACCCTGTGCAAGAATGAGAGATTGAGTAGCAAAATCATGATAGATAAGCTATTTACGGGCGGAAACAAATCGTTTCCTGCTTTCCCCTTGCGGGTAGTCTATAAATGGATCGATGCTGAAGAGGCCAATGAGTATGCCTCTATTCTGATAAGTGTACCTAAGAAGCGATTTAAACACGCTGTGAAACGCAATCTATTGAAGCGTCAGGTGCGTGAAGCTTACCGGAAAAATAAGCACATACTGGTTGATAAGTTAATCGAAAAGGATAAGCATGTAGTACTTGCCTTCCTTTACATTGACAATAAAATATATACCGCACAGCAAATTGAAGAGCGGGTTGTAAAAATACTCCATCATATGGCTGAGAGTCTCTCATGAAAAAACTGTTGACACAACTGTTACTCTATCCCATCTATTTTTACAGAGGCTATATTTCGCCTCTCACTCCTCCTTCATGCCGTTTTGTTCCTACTTGCTCCGAATATGCCATTGAGGCTATAAAGAAGCATGGACCTCTCAAAGGACTTATTTTAGCGATTCGTAGGTTGTTGCGCTGCCACCCTTGGGGCGGCTCTGGATTTGATCCCGTGCCCTAATGTGGTTTGATTTACATACACACTCTCAGGCAGTGAACGAAGGTGTTGTCGCTATTTGCAACCACTCGTTTTCTGATGCATGTTCTGCATTAGCCAATGAAAATCTATCTATGGCTTCTTTCAGTGGTATGAGCCCCAATCACTCCTCCTTTAACTCCTCTGGCAGAGCCTGTTTACCACTTGAAAATAACTCTTTTTTGCCTTGTTCAGCCTCTCTACATCCGTGGGATATCACTCCTCAAAATCTCTCTACCCAGTTGGGTTGGTTGCGAACTGTTATTCAGCATGACTCTGTTGTTGCCATTGGTGAGGTGGGTCTAGACAAACTGCGGGGAGCTGATTTCTCCCTGCAACTCGATCTCTTTCGGGAAATCGTAGAGATTGCCGAATCTGCACAACTTCCTTTGATTATACACCATGTGAAAGCAATGAATGAGTTAATAGTCTTGCACAAAGTGCTTCATCCGACTACTCCTTGGATTTTACATGGCTTCCGTGGTAAAAAAGCGTTGGCTCTTTCAGCTCTTCAACAAGGTTTCTACCTCTCTTTTGGCCAATATTATCATCCTGAAGCACTCCAAGTTACTCCTTCCGATAGACTTTTTCTGGAGACTGATAATGCGCCTATCGCTATCGAAGCCCTTTATCGACAGGCAGCAGCGTTACGCAACTGCTCGGTAGAGTCGTTAAAAGTCTCTATTCACAACCTTGCATATTCGCTTTTTAAGCGAATGAAGAGAGCCTAGTGATCTACCCTCATGTGATTGAAGGGTTCTAAGGTTCAACTTTCACTTTTTACACACTTGTAGATTGCTTTTCGGAGAAAGTGTTGTACTTTTGTGGTTACAATTTAGAAATCAACCAATTAAAATAGATTCAATCGATGAATTTTGTAGATGAATTGAAATGGCGTGGCATGCTCCACGATATAATGCCAGGCACTGAAGAGCTTTTGGCAAAAGAGCAAGTAACTGCTTACTTAGGTATTGATCCGACAGCAGATTCTTTACACATTGGCCACTTGTGTGGCGTTATGATGTTGCGTCACTTGCAACGCAGCGGTCACAAACCGTTGGCATTAGTAGGTGGGGCTACTGGTATGATTGGTGATCCATCAGGTAAATCGGCTGAGCGTAACTTGCTAACCGAGGAGATTTTGGCACATAATATTGCGTGCATCAAAGCACAATTAGCTAAGTTTCTCGACTTTGAATCGGATGCTCCGAACCGTGCCGAGTTGGTAAATAACTACGATTGGATGAAGGATTTTACTTTCCTTGATTTTGCCCGCGAAGTAGGAAAGCACATCACTGTGAACTACATGATGGCTAAAGACTCGGTTAAGAAGCGCTTGAATGGCGAGGCTCGTGATGGGCTTTCATTTACGGAATTTACCTATCAGTTGCTTCAGGGATATGACTTTTTGCACCTCTATAATACCAAAGGGTGTAAACTTCAAATGGGTGGTTCAGATCAATGGGGAAATATTACCACGGGTTCTGAATTGATTCGTCGTACCAATGGGGGAGAGGTATTTGCCTTGACTTGTCCTTTGATTACGAAGGCCGATGGCGGTAAATTTGGTAAAACCGAATCGGGTAACATTTGGTTGGATCCACGCTATACATCGCCCTACGCTTTCTACCAATTCTGGTTAAATGTGAGCGATAGCGATGCAGCACGCTATATGAAAATCTTTACTTCACTTACACAAGAGGAGATTGAAGCAATTGCAACCGAACATGAAGGAGCACCTCACTTGCGTCCGTTACAAAAACGCTTGGCTCAAGAGGTAACCGTTATGGTACACGGTGAAGAGGCTTACAATGCAGCCATCGAAGCATCGGGTATCTTATTTGGTAATGCTACTTCGGAGGTGTTAAAACGTGTAGACGAAGCTACACTTCTGGCTGTTTTCGAAGGAGTACCTCAGTTTGAGGTGGCTAAATCACTTTTGACTGAAGGTGTGAAAGCGGTCGATTTGTTGACTGAGCATGCAGCAGTATTCCCATCGAAAGGCGAAATGCGTAAGTTGGTACAGAGTGGTGGCGTATCTTTGAACAAAGAAAAACTAGCTACTTTCGATGAAGTTTTAAATGAATCTCACCTGTTGAATGGAAAATATTTGTTGGTTCAACGCGGAAAGAAGAATTACTACTTGCTAACAGCGAAATAAATTCGAAACAGCAATAAATAGATAGGAAAGGCTCCATAATTGCTGATAATCAGTGGTTATGGAGCTCTTTTTTACTTATAAATCCCCCTTTTACAACCCAAAAGATAGCTGCTTACGAAAAAAAGTTTGAAAAAAGTTGCTCGAATATTTGGAGGTATACCAAAAAATGCGCTATCTTTGCATCGCAATTCAAAGGAAGGGCAGTCGATTGGACTATGGTGTAATGGTAGCACAACAGTTTTTGGTTCTGTTTGTCTAGGTTCGAATCCTGGTAGTCCAACCAAAAGAGAGTCTCGAAAGCGAAAGTTTTCGAGACTCTCTTTTTTTATTTCACTCCTTTTTTGGGAATACCCCTATTAATTATGGACCCCTTGTTTTTATACTAAACCAAACTATTTTTAATTATGAAGAAAACTATTTTATCCCTCCTTGTGCTGCTATTAGCAGTTGTAATTCCCGTTTTGGCGCAGAGTGATCGTCACGAAATGACAGGAACCTCGGTTACCATCAACGCTCTTGATTACCGAAACTCTCGTAGCCTTGATAAAGTGACTGAAGATCGCCGTGAGTTTATTAAAGGTAAAGATCGAGTATACGACAATGCAAAGAATGGTGAGCCAACGAAGGCGCTTCAGCCTTATGCTGAGTATGCAATTAAGAGTCAAATGACCGGTGGACGTTTTGTGGTTACTGTTACTTACAGAATCGATAAAGAGGAGCGAAAAGCCAATAAGAAAGAGGATCGATACATTCGGTTAGCTCTTGATGAGCATTCAGCAGAGCGTATTGAACTTAAAAATTCAGCAGCAGGTTACCTGCAAGCAAGTGCTGAGTTCGATATGGCTTTTTTACGCGGTAAGAACCACGTGGTGAAGTTGTGGTTACCTTCCAAAGGGGTAATGATCGATAAAATCTCCATCCGCCGTAAAATCATAAAATAAATCTATAGCAGGCCAGTAGGAGGGGGCTACTTGGTCGGATTCTATTTATTTGGGCCATTTTTCTACCAATTTAATCCCTCTTAGGTACGAATGGCTTTGGCTAAAACAAATAACAGATCCACTTTTTCCAACCAAACTGCCCTTCTAAAGTTAGATAAATAACTTTAGAAGGGCAGTTTGGTTGGAAAAACTTGTAGTAGGATTTACTATTTTCGTAGGCTATTTTATCCAAGCATTGGTTATTTCGACAATGTAGAGATCGTGCATATTCCCATGCTCACCATACCAACGCTCTATAAGCGATTTGTCTATAAAGGACTCCTCAGTAAAGGGCTGTTTAAATAGTTTTCGTCCCTCTAGGGTAAGTCTTGCTTGCTCAAAAGTAATGTTACCATGGGGTGTTTCTGTGGGCTTTAATCCTGTCTCCTTCATTTTATCTGTATCTCTACCCGATTTTTTGCCACACACAGCATGTACCCCTTTATTTTCTTCGCCTAAAAAGGAGAGAGTTAGGTAGTCATTTGCTTCAATAAACTGGTGTGTATAGCGCTCAGGGCGTACAAATACGAAAGCCACAGCTCTATTCCATAGCCATCCTATGCCGCCCCAGCTAGCAGTCATCGTGTTAAAACTCTCTTTATTTCCAGCGGTTACTAGCATCCACTCTTTGCCAAAGGCATCCATCATCGAGCCTTGTAGCGTTGTTACATCCATCTCTTTCATCTATTTCCTCTCTTTTATTTTACTATTTGATAGAACTACAAAAATAGGGAACCCTTTTCAACTATGAAAATCAACACTCACTTTTCTCTTAATAGTGGTGGGAGAGTACCTGAATCGCTTTATGTTAAAACCCATCAAGATACACTTCTATAAGATTCTTTCATCCCCTTCTTTTAGCCAAAAAAAACTATCTTTGCATCCTATTTTACAACTTAAAAAGAAAGGAATATTGTGGCAAACGATGTGGTAATGACCCCCATGATGAAGCAGTTTTTTGAGCTTAAAGCGAAACATCCCGATGCAGTGATGCTTTTTCGTTGTGGCGACTTTTACGAAACCTACTCTGAAGATGCTGTACAATCGGCCGAGATTCTAGGTATTACGCTCACGAAACGTGCCAATGGACAAGCTAAATCGGTAGAGATGGCGGGATTTCCTTTTCATGCACTTGATACCTATTTGCCTAAACTCATTCGTGCAGGTAAGCGGGTGGCCATTTGTGATCAACTAGAAGACCCTAAGATGACCAAGAAGTTGGTGAAACGGGGAATTACTGAATTGGTAACACCGGGTGTGGCTATCAATGACAATGTGCTTTCACACAAAGAGAATAACTTTTTGGCAGCTGTACACTTTGGTAAGAACCAGTGTGGGGTAGCCTTTTTAGATATATCGACTGGCGAGTTCTTAACTGCCGAGGGAACAGACGAGTACATCGATAAGCTACTTAATAACTTTGCTCCGAAAGAGGTGCTTTTTGAACGGGGACGTAAAGGAATGTTCGAAGGGAACTTTGGGAGTAAATTTTTTACCTTCGAGTTAGAGGATTGGATCTTTACCGATGCCTCTTCGCGCGAACGCTTGTTGAAGCACTTTGAAACGAAAAACCTAAAGGGGTTTGGGGTTGAAAATCTGAAACTAGGAACAGTTGCGGCAGGTGCCATTTTGCAATATTTGGATGTAACCCATCACCACCAATTGGGGCATATTACCGCGCTTTCTCGGATAGAGGAGGATCGATATGTCCGTCTCGATAAGTTTACGGTGCGTAGCTTGGAGCTATTAGGGAGTATGAACGATGGGGGAAGTAGCTTGTTGCAAGTGATTGATAAGACCATCAGCCCTATGGGAGGACGTCTACTTAAGCGTTGGATGATCTTTCCGCTCAAAGACGAGAAACCCATTAATGCGCGACTTAATGTCGTAGAGTATTTCTTTCGCGATCCCGATTTCAAGGAGTTCATCGAAGAGAAACTTCACTTGATAGGCGATTTGGAACGTATTGTTTCGAAAGCGGCTGTAGGGCGTATATCACCTCGTGAAGTGGTACAACTTAAGGTAGCCTTACAAGCCATTGAACCCATTAAGAATGCCTGTTTAAATGCCGAGAATGAGAGCTTACGCTCTATTGGCGAGCAATTGAACCTCTGTGAATTGATTCGCGATAAGATTGCCTGCGAAATAAAGAACGATCCACCGTTACTTATCAACAAGGGTGGGGTGATAGCCGATGGAGTAAATGCCGATCTTGATGAGTTGCGTAAGATTGCTTTCTCGGGCAAAGACTACTTGCTACAGATACAACAGCGTGAGAGTGAGGTTACGGGTATACCAAGCTTAAAGATTGCTTACAACAACGTATTTGGTTACTTTATCGAGGTGCGCAATGCGCACAAAGAGAAGGTGCCCGAAACGTGGATCCGCAAGCAGACGTTGGTCAATGCCGAGCGATACATTACCCAAGAGTTGAAGGAGTACGAAGAGAAAATTCTAGGGGCGGAAGATAAAATCACGGCTTTAGAGACTAAATTATACACCGATTTGGTTCTTCAATTGGCCGATTATATATCGTCTATTCAGATTAATGCCAACCAAATAGCACGTCTTGACTGCCTACTTTCGTTTGCCAATGTAGCGCGTGCAAACCGTTACATCCGTCCGTTGATTGAAGATAGCGATGTACTCGATATTAAACAGGGCCGTCATCCTGTTATTGAGAAACAACTACCTGTTGGCGAACCCTACGTAGCTAATGATGTCTATCTTGATAGCGAGGAGCAACAAATTATTATCATTACCGGTCCCAACATGTCCGGTAAATCGGCACTTTTGCGCCAAACAGCACTCATTACCCTCTTGGCACAAATAGGCTCTTTTGTACCTGCCGAAGCTGCACGCATCGGGTTGGTCGATAAAATCTTTACCCGCGTAGGAGCGAGTGACAATATTTCGCAAGGAGAATCGACCTTTATGGTCGAGATGAACGAGGCTGCCGATATCCTGAACAACCTTTCAGGCCGTAGCTTGGTACTCTTTGATGAATTGGGTAGAGGAACCTCTACCTACGATGGTATCTCCATTGCATGGGCCATTGTAGAACATATACACGAGCATCCCAAAGCAAAGGCTCGTACGCTTTTTGCCACCCACTACCACGAGTTAAATGAGATGGAAGAGATGTTTAAACGCATCAAGAACTACAACGTATCGGTCAAAGAGGTCGATAACAAGGTTATCTTCTTGCGTAAATTAGCACGGGGTGGGAGTGAACACTCTTTCGGTATCCATGTGGCTAAGTTAGCGGGTATGCCAAAAAGCATTGTCAAACGTGCCAATATCATCTTGCATCAGCTGGAGAGCCAGCGCCAGAAACATGAAGAGGCTTCCCCTAAGGTAAGTAAAGCTACTTCTGAATCGGGCATGCAGCTCAGCTTTTTTCAATTGGATGACCCTGTGCTAAGCCAAATTCGAGACGAAATATTACACCTCGATGTCAATAATTTGACTCCATTAGAGGCATTGAACAAATTGAGTGATATCAAGAAAATCGTAAAAGGAAAATAGTTATGGAGAAAATAACCCTGTTAGGAACGGGTAATGCAGCGGTTACTCGTTGTTATAATACCTGCTTTACCCTTTCTCAAGGTGCCGAACACCTGCTGGTCGATGGCGGTGGAGGCAATGGTATCTTGCTGCAATTAGAGAAGGCAGCAATTTGTTACCAGCAAATTCGACACATCATAGTGAGTCATGCACATACCGATCACCTCTTTGGCGTGATTTGGATGATTCGAATGATAGGTGCAGAGATGGGAAAGGGTAAGTATGAAGGCGATCTTCAGATCTATGCACACAAAGAGTTAGCTGCTGTAATTACCCAGCTACTTAAAGATACGCTTCCTAAGAAATTCTTTAACCTATTAGGCGATCGTATTCTCTTGCATATAGTAGCCGATGGAGAGTCTCGCAGGATCATGAATCATGCGGTTACCTTCTTCGATATTCACTCCACAAAGCTTAAACAGTTTGGTTTTAGCATGCTTGATGAAGAGGGAAAACGTTTCACTTTTCTAGGTGATGAACCCTATAATGAAAAGGAGCATGCCTATGTAGTTGGAGCGGATTGGTTACTGCATGAAGCCTTCTGTCTTTACAGCGAAAGAGAGCGTTTTAAACCCTATGAAAAACACCATGCTACCGTGAAAGAGGCATGTGAGGTGGCACAAAAAATGAGTGTGAAGAACTTACTTCTTTTCCATACTGAAGATAAATGTATCACTCGGCGTAAAGAGCTATATACCGAAGAGGGTAAATTCTATTATGCTGGAAATCTGTTTGTTCCTAACGATCTAGAGGAGATTCTTTTGTAGTTAACTCCTTTGCTGGATTGTTCATAAACTATAAATTAATAAGAATTTCAACGGCTTGACTAAACTTTTTACTATTTGCATAGTCTTAAGAACATACCCATTTAATAGGTTTATCCAATTGCAGTGATTGTGGTCAATCAGTTATAAATGGAGTTGTTTTAAAATAAGAATCACTATTTAAAAGTAGAAAGAAGATGAAAAAAGCAATTGTTAGTTTTGTTTTTGCCTGTTTTATAGGTTCAGTGGCAGTCGTTGCACAAACTCCTAGAGGTGAACGTCCTGATCAGGGAAAACGTGTGGAGCAAATGGTAAAAGAGTTGGATCTTACTGAGAAACAAAGTGTAGAGCTGAAAGAGGTTATGGAAGGTATGAGACCATCATCTAATGGAAACTCTGGCGAAAGACCCTCTCGCGAAGAGATGCAAAAGAAGCATGAAGAGATGGATGCTAAAATCAAGAAAATATTGACGAAAGATCAATATAAGAAATACAAAGAGACACAATCTCAAGGAAGACAAAAAAGGTAGAATATCTGTGTAGTGCTGCAAGGCCTATCGTACCTTTTCTTTAAATAATTCGGGGCTATTTATAAAGCGTTTAAACCACTTTATAAATAGCCCCGAATTATTTAAAGGAAATACTGTTACTTTGTTTTGTTGGGATTGGCTTGTGGATAATCGATGGTATAGTGAAGTCCTCGACTCTCTTTACGCTCCATAGCTTGGCGTGTAATAAGGTACCCTATATTAATCATATTACGTAGCTCGCACAATTCACGTGACGCTTTGCAACGCTTGAATAGGCGTTCTGTCTCTTCAAACAGTATATCTAGGCGGTTCCATGCACGGATTAGGCGCAGATTGCTTCGTACAATCCCTACATAGGACTCCATGATTTGATTCACCTCCTTCATGCTTTGCGTTATCAACACACGCTCTTCGTTGGTAATGGTGTCTGCATCGTCCCATTCAGGGATGTCTTCATTAAAGTCATAGCGATCAAATAGGCTCATAGCGTGCTTGGCTGCTGAGTCAGCATAGACAATTGCTTCCAAAAGCGAGTTCGATGCTAAGCGATTTCCTCCATGTAGCCCTGTACAAGAACACTCACCAATGGCATACAGACGATGAATGCTGGACTGTCCATTTAAGTCCACCTTAATTCCTCCACAAAGGTAGTGTGCAGCCGGTGCTACCGGTATATAATCTTTTGTAATATCGATGCCTAGTGAAAGACATTTCTTATAGATATTTGGAAAATGTTTTTTAGTGGTTTCAGCATCCTTGTGCGTAACATCCAGATATACATGATCTTCGCCACGTTGTTTCATCTCATTGTCAATGGCACGAGCTACTATGTCGCGTGGTGCGAGTGAGAGACGTGCATCGTACTTCTGCATAAACTCTTCGCCTGCTTGATTCTTGAGAATACCTCCATATCCACGCATCGCTTCTGTAATTAAGAAGCTAGGTCGGTCTCCCTCCGGATTGAAGAGAGCTGTGGGGTGAAATTGAATAAACTCCATATCTTTCACTACTCCCTTGGCACGATAAACCATGGCAATGCCATCGCCTGTAGCCACAAGTGGGTTGGTTGTATTTCGATAAACAGCCTCGCATCCCCCAGTAGCCATTACGGTTACCTTCGACAAGAAGGTGTCTACTTCGCCTGTTTTCTCATTCAGTACATAGGCACCAAAGCATTTGATACCGGGTGTATGGCGAGTTACAATAATTCCGAAGTGGTGCTGCGTAATAATCTCGACTCCGTAGAAGTTGGTGAAAATTTCGATGTTCGGGTGGTTTTGAACCTGCTCGATTAGGCTGGTTTGGATCTCTGCACCTGTATTGTCTTTGTGGTGTAGGATACGAAACTCAGAGTGCCCTCCCTCTTTATGTAGATCGAATTCACCATCCTCTTTTTTGTCAAACTGTACCCCCCATTTAATGAGTTCCTCAATCTGTGGAGGTGCTTCGCGAATTACCTTCTCGACCGTAGCACGATCGCTAATCCAGTCACCAGCAATCATAGTGTCTTCTATGTGCTTCTCGAAGTTGTCGACAGTGAAGTCGGTAACAGAAGCAATTCCTCCTTGCGCAAAATAGGTATTGGACTCTTCAAGCCCTGCCTTACAAATTAAGGCCACCTTTCCTTTGTGAGCCACTTTAAGTGCGAAACTCATACCAGCCATACCCGAGCCGATAACTAGGAAATCGTATTTTCTAACCATACTGTTACATCCTTTAGGAATGCAAAACTACTAAAAACCTTTTTTTTGTCCGCTTTTTTATCTTGATAAATAAGAAAATAACTATATTGCAACTGAAATAAATCTTCCTTGTTCGATACATTTTGCTTTGAATGCCCTATTTGCACATGAGATCGTTCAATTTGCGCAGTAACTAATACGAAAAGGAGAGTTGTTTTGCTTCAGTCACTTTGTTTTAACTAATTAGATAGCGTATGAAATTCCAAGTTGCCATTATTGGAGGAGGTCCTGCTGGATATACTGCTGCAGAAGCTGCAGGTAAAGCAGGTTATAGTGTAGTACTGTTTGAAAAAAACAACCTTGGGGGTGTCTGTTTGAATGAGGGATGCATCCCAACAAAAACACTGCTTTACTCGGCAAAGGTATACGATAGTGCAAAGAATGCTGCAAAGTATGGAGTAACAACCTCAGAAGTAAGCTACGATATGGCTAAAATGGTTGCTCGAAAAACAAAAGTTGTGCGTAAATTGATGCTTGGTATTAAGGCTAAACTAACAGCTCAGGAGGTGACTGTAGTCTCTGGAGAGGCAATAATTACAGGATTGAATGCGATAACTTGTGGCGGAGAGCTTTACGAATTCGAAAAGCTATTAATTTGTACAGGAAGTGAAACAATCATTCCTCCTATTCAAGGGCTCGATAAAGTTGCTTATTGGACGCATCGTGAAGCAATCAATTGCAAGAAGGTCCCTGAATCTTTGGTTGTTCTAGGAGGAGGGGTAATCGGTATGGAGTTTGCCTCGCTTTTTAATAGTTTGGGAACGCATGTAACGGTTATTGAAAAGATGGACGAAATAGTAGGTGGCATAGACAAAGAGTTGGCTGGTTTGCTACGTACAGAATATGCAAAAAGAGGAATTAAATTCTTACTCAAAAGTGAGGTAACTCGAGTTGAGCCAACTGATGTGGCAGTTCGTGTAACTTACAAGAGTGGAAATTCTGAAGATACAGTAGTTGCTGAGAAGCTCTTAGTTAGTGTTGGCCGTAAACCTGTGACTACGGGTTTTGGTATGGAAGTTCTTGAATTGGAGCAAAATAGTCACCATTGGCTATCTGTCAACAAGCAGATGCAAAGTTCATTGCCCCATGTTTATGTGTGTGGTGATGCCAATGGGATTTCACTATTGGCTCATACAGCAGTTCGTCAGGCAGAGGTCGCTGTTCATCATATTATGGGTAAACCAGATAAAATGAGTTATTTGGCAATTCCTGGTGTGGTCTACACAAATCCCGAAGTTGCTGGAGTGGGTATGACCGAAGAGCAACTCAAAGCTGCTGCTGTTCTTTACGATGTGACTCGTCTCCCAATGAGTTTCTCAGGGCGCTTTGTTGCCGAAAATGAAGGTTTGAATGGCCTTTGCAAAGTAATCACCTCCTCTGATGGGGTTATTTTGGGTGTTCATATCTTTGGTAATCCTGCTTCAGAGTTAATTTCTTTGGCAGGTATAGCTGTCGAAAATCACCAGACTATCCAGGAATGGAAACGTTATGTACTTCCTCACCCCACTGTAAGTGAGATTTTTAAAGAATTATAGATGATTAGATTTTGGTGTGGAGTGCTCTATCTCCTCTGTTCTACCCTTGCGTTACAAGCTCAGTCAAAGGTAGATGTTTTAAATAAACTGTTAAGTGATCCGTTGTTGAAAAGCTCTCAACTTGGTGTTGCAGTATTTGATTTAACTTCTGGACAATCGCTTTTCCAGCACAATGCCCAGCAACTTTTTCGTCCGGCTTCGGTGCAAAAAGTAGCTACTGCCGTAACTGCTTTATCTCGTTTAAGTGCAGACTTTAGTTTCAGTACGGAGTTGGCCTACAGTGGGACCATCCAGAATGATACCTTGTATGGAAGTTTGTATGTGATAGGAGGGGGGAATCCTCTCTTTTCTGAAGCCGATATGGAGGAGCTTATTCAAGCTGTATCGGCTCACTCCATTCGGTATGTAACTGATTCAATTGTAGCCGACGTTTCTCGAACCGATTCACTCTATTGGGGCCCAGGATGGTCGTGGGATGACGCTCCCTACTCCTTCCAGCCAGCTCTCTCTTCGCTCATGGTGAATAAGGGGTGTGTAGAGATAACAGTTTACCCAGGTCTGGTGGGAGAGAAGCCGCAAGTGAGCTGCTTGCCTGCTTCTAGTTATCTCACTATAAATAATGTTGCAACAACTCATTCGCCCCATCTAGGAAAACTCAAAGTAGAGCGCAATTGGAGTATCAATGGCAATTTAGTAACCATATCGGGAAATGCTTCTCAAACAGTTAAGAGCCAAATACCAGTCCCTAGTTCACACGAATTCTTTCTTTCTCTTTTCATGCAAAAGCTTCGTTCGGCTGGCATCGAGGGTGGAGTAGGGATTATAAGCCGGTTACCCGCTTATAATAAAGAAATTAACCGGTTAATAACTCGCTCTACTCCGATGAAAGATGTACTCGATTTAACACTCAAGGAGAGCGATAACCTCTGTGCAGAGTCTCTCTTCTTCCAGCTGGGAACACACTATACAGACTCATGCACGACTCTTTGGAGAGACGGTAAAGAGGCTATGAATCTTTTTATAAAGCAAGTGTTAGGCTTCTCGCCCGATAACTATCGAATAGCCGATGGAAGTGGTTTGTCACTTTACAACTACCTCTCGCCACAGCTGCTTATCGAGTACCTAAAGCACGCCTATTACAATCCTGCCATTTTTCATCCCTTTTACGCCTCTCTTCCCATTGCGGGCGTTGATGGTACCTTGCACTACCGCATGAAAGATAGCAATGCCTATCGAAATGTGCGTGCAAAAACAGGTTCGGTCAATGGTGTAAGTACACTGGCTGGCTATGTTAAAGCAAGCAATGGCCACCAGTTGGCATTTGTCATTATGAACCAAGGAGTTTTAAAGCTACGCGATGCACGCCTTTTTCAGGATCGTATGTGTGCAGCTCTGGCTCAATAAAGCTACTAAATGGATTCTATAATGAATTTTTAGAGGGCTCTAATCATTGCTTCATTCATAAAATGGTTGTCAATCAAGTATTACCTACTTGCCAGGTGCAAATGGGAATGACCGAGTTACATCTCGTTAGTGTTTGGAATACGATGCCTGCTCATACCCATAGCCGTCGTATGGAGGCCTACTTCCACTTTAAAGTTCCTCAGAAGCATGCTGTTTTCCATTTTATGGGCGGAGAGAATTTAGATTATGGTGATTAAAACTTCTCGTTGTTTACGGATTTAAAGTAAATTTCTACGCGATTGATTTATAAAAAAAAAGAATTGTGTGCGATAACGGTTTCGATTTTTTCTTATCTTTGGCCTATATTTAAAGGAATAGAACGCCTTATTTATTAATCTATTTAATACTACGAAGAACGATGGTAAATTTTTCACTCGAAGGCAAGATCGCACTAGTTACAGGGGCATCTTACGGAATTGGTTATGCAATTGCGTCGGCTTATGCACAAGCGGGAGCAACGGTTGTATTTAACGATATTAATCAGGAGCTGGTAGACAAAGGGCTTGCGGCTTACCAAGCCGATGGCATTGTAGCACATGGATATGTATGCGATGTAACCAATGAAGAGCAAGTATACGCTACAATCGCTCAGATTGAGAAAGAGGTAGGTGTCATTAATATTTTGGTTAACAATGCGGGTATTATTAAGCGCATGCCTATGCATGAAATGAGTGCTGCCGAATTTCGTCAAGTAATCGATATCGACTTGAATGGTCCATTTATTATGGCAAAGGCGGTAATTCCTGCTATGATGAAACAAGGTTCAGGTAAGATTATTAACATCTGTTCCATGATGAGTGAATTAGGGCGCGAAACCGTTTCGGCTTATGCAGCGGCTAAGGGGGGCTTAAAAATGCTTACTCGAAACATCGCTTCTGAATATGCCGAATATGGTATTCAGTGTAACGGTATTGGTCCAGGTTATATTGCTACGCCTCAAACAGCACCTTTACGCGAACCTCAAGCAGATGGTTCTCGCCATCCTTTTGATCAATTTATTATCTCGAAAACGCCTGCGGCTCGTTGGGGAAATCCAGAAGATTTAATGGGACCTGCTGTATTTTTAGCTTCCGAGGCCTCTAATTTCGTAAATGGACATGTGCTTTACGTAGATGGTGGTATCTTAGCTTACATTGGTAAACAGCCCAAATAGAGTGCTTTTTTAGAGAAGCATTACGCATAGCATCCCCCTGATGGTCGTGAGTAATTCACCTACTATCAGGGATGTTTTTCTTCCATGTACCCCCTTTTTCTTCCCCTTTTCAATTCTCTATTTTTAGTTTCACCTCTCTTAATTTCTTTAGTACCAGTCGATTGTGGTGAAACTAGCTTCTCAAATTATTCAAGCAACTTATTCTAGTATATAAATGCGAAATAGAAATGATTTTTCAGGCTATGGGTTAAAAAATAATAGGATTGTAACCACTTAGTAATAAGTGTTTTGTTATTTTGTTAAGATTATTCTTTTTAAAAAAACAGGAGAATAGTTGTAGGTTCAAATAAAAGCAGTACCTTTGCAACCGTAAACGATAAACAATATCGCGGAGTGGAGCAGTTGGTAGCTCGTTGGGCTCATAACCCAAAGGTCATCCGTTCGAGTCGGGTCTCCGCAACTAAAGAGTAGTTAAGAAGCTAATAAGCGGATTAACTACTCTTTCTCTTTCTATCCCCCTTTCAGGAATGATTTATTTTTAAATAATATACAAAATAGTTGCAGGTTCAAATAAAAGGCGTACCTTTGCAACCGTAAACGATAAACAATATCGCGGAGTGGAGCAGTTGGTAGCTCGTTGGGCTCATAACCCAAAGGTCATCCGTTCGAGTCGGGTCTCCGCAACTACAAGCAGTCTAAAAGTTGGCAACAGCATTTAGACTGCTTTTTTTTATCTAATTACCGATAATTTCAAAAGGAGTAAGTGTTTTATAGGTAAAGATTGTTTTAATAAGAGATCTGGACCAAGCCGTATCATTGTGCGATGTTTAGATTTCTCGTAATTTTGTAAACATCATTATTTGCAATTGATTACCGCTCTTTTTGGGGCCAGACTTTATTATTCAATTAAATAACCAATAGATCAAAACAATGAAATTTGTACTATTATTTCTAGCTACCTTTCTTTTTGTTGGATGTACTAACACCAACCATGTAGAGGAACGTTTTACAGACTATGTAGATATGCGAATTGGAACAGGCGGACATGGTCACGTATTTGTAGGAGCAAATGTTCCTTTTGGATTTGTACAACTTGGCCCTACCAGTGTTCCACAAGAGTGGGACTGGACCTCTGGTTACCACGAATCAGACTCTACCATTATTGGGTTCTCACATACGCACCTTAGTGGTACAGGTATTGGAGACCTTTTCGATATTACTGTAATGCCTGTTGTAGGCGATGTGGTTTATGCACGCGGTACAAAATCGGATCCTAACTCGGGTTTGTGGTCGTATGGTAAGCGTAGCGAAGAGGTAATGCGCCCAGGTTACTACTCAGTGCCCTTAGATCGTTACGGTATTCTAGCCGAAATGACAGCTACTGCTCGTGTGGGTATGCACCGTTATACCTTCCCAGAATCGACTGAGTCGGCCATTGTTTTCGATTTGCAAAACGGAGGTTGTTGGGATAAAGCTACCGATACCCACATGGAGGCTGAAGGCAACCACCGTATTGTAGGCTATCGTCACTCCAAAGGATGGGCCGATGATCAACGCGTTTTCTTCGTAGCCGAATTCTCTAAACCTTTTGATTCATTCGATATTACTACTGAGAATGGCCTTTTTGCTAGAGCCTCTTTCTCTACCACCGACCAAGAACAAGTTCTTTTGAAAGTGGGTTTATCGGCGGTTAGCATTGAAGGAGCCAGACGCAACTTAAATGCAGAGCTCTCTTCATGGGATTTTGAAGCAACCTCTAACGAGGCTAGTGCTTTGTGGCAAGAGAAATTGGCCAAAATTAAAGTAAGTACTACGAACGATACGAACCGTACTATTTTCTATACAGCACTTTACCACACCATGATTGCACCTTCAGTATTTTGCGATGTAGATGGTGCATACAGAGGATCGGACCGAGAAGTCTATACCGATGCTAACTTTACCAATTATACCACCTTCTCTTTGTGGGATACCTATCGTGCAGCACAACCTTTAATGTCTATTCTTCACCCCGATATGATGCCCGACATTATCAATACCATGATTCATATTTATGAACAACAAGGTAAACTTCCGGTATGGCACTTAATGGGGAACGAAACCGACTGTATGGTGGGTAATCCAGGTATTTGTGTGGTTGCCGATGCCATTGTAAAAGGTATTGATGGTTTTGACAAGCAGCGTGCATTCGAAGCGATTAAAGGATCGGCTATGCTTGATGAGCGTGGTATGGATCTTCGTAAAAAGCACGGTTACATTCCTTGCGACCTTTTCAACGAGTCCGTTGCATTCGATATGGAGTATGCTATTGCCGATGGTGCTGCTGCACAGGCTGCCAAAGCGCTTGGTTTGGAAGCCGATTACAACTACTTTGGTGAAAGAAGCCACTCGTATCGTAACTTCTTCGATCCTACGACTCGCTTTATGAGAGGACGTACGGTAAAAGGAGCTTATAACGAGCCTTTCAACCCTTTCCACTCTACACACCGTGCCGATGATTATTGCGAAGGGAATGCATGGCAATACACGTGGTTGGCTCCTCACGATGTGAATGGTTTGGTGAACTGTTTTGCCAGCAAAGACTCTTTCATGGAGAAGTTAGATTCACTTTTCTTGGTTAGCTCCGTTTTGGCCGAAAACTCATCGCCCGATATTACGGGTCTTATTGGTCAATATGCACACGGTAATGAGCCTAGCCACCACATATTGTATCTATACACCATGCTAGGCCAGCCTTGGAAATGTGCTGATCGTGTTCGCGAGGTATTGAGTACACTTTATCATGCCGAACCCGATGGGCTTTCTGGAAACGAAGATGTAGGTCAAATGTCGGCTTGGTACATTCTTTCATCGATCGGATTCTACCAAGTAGATCCAGCCGATGGTAAATTTTGGTTTGGTACGCCTCTATTCGATAAGGTTCTTTTCAATGATAACCTAGAGGTAATTGCTCATAACAACTCCGATGCGAACCGATACATTCAAAGCATCAAGTTGAATGGTCAACCTTATGAAAAACCCTATATTTCGTACGATGCTATCATGCAAGGTGGAACGTTAGAGTTTGAGATGGGTTCTGAGCCTGCTCTTTGGTATCCAACTAGCGAAGTCGTAGCGAACTAAACACGCTACTCGAAATGGCCGAGAAGCTAGTTAAATGAAGCTTGCTAGTGATCTTATGAAGTTGGTTGTACAGAGTATACTGTACAACCAACTTCTTTTTAGTGTACGACTAGAGTGAAACACCCGTCCGACTAGGGTCGTACATCTGTTTCACTCCAGTCGTACACCCGTTTGACTCGGGTCGTACACTAACTTTCTCGGCAAGTAGTGATCACCCTATCCCTTTTCTTTCGTAAAAGGGATGGGGTGATTCTCTTTGTTTACCTTTTGCTTTGATATATTATCTCCTTAGAAGTAACCATTTGTCGTTTAGGCTCTCCACATGTAGTTTAGTTAGCTGATTTCTATCTACTTTCAGTAGTGAGTGTTTCTATAGAGTAGGTGTATAACTGTTGGAATAAAAAATGGGCACCCTATGCGGATGCCCTTTTTTTATGTGTAGTGTTCTAGTAAGGCTAGAAGCCCTGCTTGAATGTTACTTCAATTGGAACTTCAATGTACCTGCTTTCACAAGATCTTCGTGAGAAACGCGGTAGCTTGAATTCTTTTTACCACCTAGCTCCATGCTTTCGATGTGGTATGAATTGGCATTGGGGCGTTTGGTCTCAATAACCAACTCCTCTTTTCCGTGGTAGCGAGGATCTAACTTGATTGTTACTTTGTCGAATACAGGGGCAGAAAGCGTGTATGAAGGTTGTCCAGGACAGTCAGGGTAGAAGCCCATCATGTTGAAGATAGCCCATGTTGACATGGTACCTGTATCGTCATTGCCTGGAATACCGTCGGGAGCATCTTTGAAGAACTCACCCAATAGGCGGTGAATCTCTTTCGAAGTACGCCACTCATCGCCCTTGAAATAAGAGAATAGGTGTGCGTATGCAATGTCGGGCTCGTTAGCGGGGTCGTACAATTTCTCGTCGAATACACGTTGTAGCTTCTTCACGAATGGCTTTTGACCACCCATTAAGCGCGCCAATCCACGTACATCGTGTGGTACATAGAAGCTGTAGTTCCAAGAGTTTCCTTCGTGGAAACCAGGGCTAGGCTCGAAGTTCTCTCCTTGCATCGGGTTGAAAGGGGTTAAGAATTCGCCTGTAGGCAAGATGGGACGGAAGGTACCAAATTCTTTACAGTAGTAGTTTTTATAACCCAATGAGCGTTGGTAGTAACGTTTGGCATCCTCTTTTTTACCCAGTGCATCGGCCAATAACGATAGGGAATAATCGGCAATGTAATACTCGAGCGCATGCGATACCGAGTTGTCGTACTTACCACGTAGAGGCACATAGCCTAGTTTCAAATAGTCATCATTATCAGGGCGCAACAAGTTCTCAGGACCCGGTGCATTAGCCGATTTAATCATCGCTTCGTAAGCTGTTTCGATATCGAAATCTCTCAAGCCTTTCAACCAAGTATCGGTAATAACGGGGATAGAAGGATCGCCCTCCATCGTCAATGTTTCACGACCGTAAAGCTCCCATTTAGGCAACCATCCGTGCTCTTTGTACATATCAATCATGGTGCGTACCATATCGAGTTGTTTCTCTGGATAGACCAAAGTAAGCAATTGGTGTACGTTGCGGTAGGTATCCCAAAGTGAGAAAACCGTATAGCGGTTTCTATTGGTTGTACCAATTTTATCGCTCTCCATCATGGGGTACTCTCCGTTTACATCTTGCAATACATTGGGGTGCATGAATAAATGGTATAGCGCTGTGTAGAATACTTTCTTCTGTTCGGCTGTTCCACCCTCTACCTCGATGCGAGAAAGCTCCTCGTTCCAGCTTTTACGTGCCTCTTGGTAAACTTGTGCAAAGTTCTTACCTTTTTGTTCAGTCTCTAGGTTTAAACGTGCATTTTCGATACTTACAAATGAAACTCCCATTTGTACCTCAATCTCCTCATCTTGTTCTGTTTCGAAAGTTAGGAAAGCACCAATGTCATCGCCCGACATCTCTTTTCTATACTTGGTGTATAGTTTGTATTTGCCGTGGTCGCTATCCCAATCGGCTTCTGGTCCTACCATAGGACGTTGCTTCTTCCAATAACCCGATGATACTGGCTTTTTATTGACGCGCATCACAAAGTAGATAGGGAATACCGCTTGGGGCACGTAGCAGAAAGTACCTAATAGTTTGGAACCTTCGAATTCGCAATCGCTTACTTGGCGCATGGTTGCACCCGATTCGTTGGTTAGCCCTTCGCCTAGATTCAAAAGAATATGGCTTTGGCCTGCAGGAAATGTAAATTTCGAAACTCCACTTCTTTGTGTAGCAGTTACCTCGGTTTTTACATTGTATTTTAGAAGGTAGTTGGTGTAGTAACCTGGCGATGCTTGCTCCTCTTTGTAGGTACTACCATACTCTTTAAAGTCTACATTCAGTTGGCCTGTAGTAGGCATCAATAGGAGAGAACCCATATCGGGGCAACCTACTCCACTTAAGTTCACGTGCGAAAAGCCTGTAAAATAGCTATTGCGAACGTCATACGGTGTAGACCACCAACGGGCATCTTTATCGTATTCATTATCGGCAGAACCCATTACATTGAAGGGAACTACTGACATCATTCCGTTGGGGCATACAGCACCTGGGTGAGTGGTACCAAAGTTAGCAGTACCCACAAATGGGTTTACATACTGCGTAAAGTCTTTGGTCTCCTCGGTTGTAGCTTTTGCTGTCCAAGCAGTCGCAAGGAGCAGGGCAAAAAGGAAGATTTTTTTCATGGTTTAAATCGAATTTATAAGATAAAATAGAAGAAGCGGCCTTCCCTTTTTAGGGGGTAGGCTCGCTTGCTCTTTTTCTGAAAAAGGGAGGTTGATAAAGCTAAGAAGTCGTTCTTAGTTTGTCTTTCCCCAAGTAGCCGATGGGGTGCTACCCATGACAATGTTCATGGTTCCACCTGCCATAATATCATTTTGGAAGAAGTAGTAGTTGTTATAGGCTGCTCCATTCAAAGTTACGCTTTGGATGTAGATGTTCTTATCGCTGTTGTTCTCTACATTGATGGTAAATGTTTTACCGTTTCCTACGTTAAGAACCGCTTTGTCTACCAATGGGCTACCAAAGATGTATTTTCCACCAGCAGGCTCTACTTGATAGAAGCCCATCGCTGTAAGAATGTACCAAGCCGACATCTGACCCACGTCTTCGTTACCTACCACACCTTCGGGTTGGTCAAAGTAGAAGCTAGTCATTACCTGACGAATTCTTTCGGCTGCCTTTCCAGGTTCGTTTACATAGGGATACATGTAAATAATATGGTGGCTAGGCTCGTTACCGTGTGCGTACTGACCAATAAGACCTGTAATATCGCTCGATGCCTCTTCGCCCATATCGCCTTCTGCAACGAATAGTGAGTCAAGTTTGCTTACAAAAGCATCGCGTCCACCCATTAGATCAACCAGTCCTTCTACATCGTGAGGAGCCAACCAAGTGTATTGCCAAGAGTTTCCTTCGCAATAGTCATCCTCTCTGTGTGCAGAGCGGAAAGGGCTAAATGGCTCTCTAAACTTGCCTGTTGAAGATAAACCTCTAACGAAACGGCTCTCTGTATCAAAGTAAGGTCTGTAAGCCAAAGCTCTTTTTGAGAAGTACTCATAATCTTCGGTTTTACCCATCTCTTTCGCTACTTGTGCAATACACCAGTCTGCGATAGCATACTCCATACCTTTCGCTACACTTTCGTAAGTCACCTCTTTGTCGAAAGGAATGTAACCATACTCTTTCAACCAGTTCATGCCTCTTTCGTCAAGCATAGCCGATGTTTTCATCGCTTCGAAAGCCAACTCTTTGTCGAATCCATTGTATCCTTTCAAGATAGCATCAGCCACTACACAAACACCGGGGTTACCCACCATACAGTCTGTTTCATTACCTACAAGGTGCCATACCGGAAGTTTACCTTGTTGTTTGTAGATAGTAAGGAATGTATTGATCATATCATTTACCTTCTCGGGGTGAATGATTGTCATCAAAGGGTGTGCCGCACGATACGTATCCCACAACGAAAGTGTAGTATAGTTTACAAAACCTTCGCCCTTGTGCATTTTTTGGTCGGCTCCGTAGTAGTCACCGTTCACATCGCAAAACTCAGAAGGAGCAATCATGGTGTGGTATAGCGCTGTATAGAATGTACGTTTTACAGCCAGGTCGTTGGTTTCAATCTGAATTCTATTCAACTCATTGTTCCAAGCTTTATCAGCTTCAGCAATGGTATTTTCGAAATCCCAACCTGGAAGTTCTGCGTTCATATTAAGCTTTGCATTCTCGATACTAACTGGCGAAATAGCTACTTTTACATAAACCGCTTCGTCTGCTTTAGCCGTACCTAAATAGGCTTTTCCAAATACTGCTTCGTTTTTACCTCTGCTCTCTGTAACCATTTCGAAGTTGGTTAACGGTTTAGAGAAAGTAGCGGTAAAGTACACGCGTTGGTCGTTTGCCCATCCTTTTGAGAAACGGTATCCCGAAACAACCGTGTCATTCTCTTGTTCGATAAATGATTCACGAGCTGTATCCCAACCAATTCCTTTTTCTAGGTCGAAGATAATTCGTGCATCTTCAGCGTTAGGAAAGCTGTATTTGTGGAAACCAACACGTTTCGTAGCTGTCAATTCTACATCGATACCAAAACGATCCAAGTGTACTGAGTAGTAACCTGCTTTGGCCACCTCTCTATCGTGAGAGAAATAAGAGTAAATACCGGTTGAGTGATCGGGTAATGTACCTCTGTCAAGGACTACCTCACCTACAACGGGCATTAAATTGATATCACCCAAGTCGCCAATACCTGTTCCGCTGAGGTGCATGTGTCCAAATCCAATAATTGTAGAGTCTGAATAGTGGTATCCAGAGCACCAGTCCCATCCTTTGCTCACATTGGTAGGACCTACTTGAACCAAACCAAACGGAACATTAGCACCCATGAACACGTGTCCATGTCCGCCTGTTCCAATGTAAGGATCTACATACTGAGTTAAATTTTCTCCTTTTACGGAGGTTCCTTGTGACGAATCACATGCTTGTAGCATGAACAAAAGTCCACAAGGTGCTAAGTACTTTAAAAAATTAGCCATCTTGTTGTTTTATTTAGGGTATAATTAATTTGTCTAAGGAGATGATACCTGCTAGTGCCCTGTTTTACAAAGATAGCAAGGCAGTAGCAGGATTCATCACTTATTTAAGTTTAGAAGGATCTAGCTTCACATACTTAATGTTCTCTCTTCTCCATGTGTAAACAATATGTACCATACCATCTTCACTTTGGATAAGTGAGGGGTACGAGTACTCTTTAATTGGTGAATCTTCGAGTACAAGAACGCTCTCCCAATTGATTCCATCTTCAGAAATAGCTACGCTAATAGGGGTACGTTTGAAAGGCTGATATGCACTTTGTGAGGCCTTCACTGGATTGTATATCATCATGAAGCGTCCATCTTTCAGCGCAATTGCATCTAAGCCTGAATTGTTGTTAGGAACATCTAGTGCCATAGGCTCCGTCCAGCTCTTACCATTGTCCGAAGAGAAAGAGGTAATCACTGCCTCGTTTTGTGAACGGCATACTGTTTGAAGTTTGCCGTCCTTGTGCAGAAGGATAGAGGGTTGAATAATCTCCCATTTACCGTTGTTGATTGCTGCGCTTTTACTCCACTTCTTACCAAAGTCGGTTGTGAACTCAAAGTGTGTTTTCCAGCCATCGTGCTCGCTGCTTGAACCACAAATAAGGGTATTATCGACCAGCATTGGACGGTTTTTGATAGGACCTAGGAAACCTGCAGGTAGTGCTTCGGGTTTGCTCCAAGTGCCACCATTGTCGAATGAACGTACTAAATAGCCTGACCAATCTTGTACATTCTTTCCTATTTTATAGAATAGGATAAGCTCTTTACCAGGAACTTGGAACAATACAGGATTGTAACAAGCTTTTTGCTCGCTCTTATTTACACGACCGACTACAGCCACTACAGGATTGCTCCATTTGCCATCGATAAAACGGCTTACGTAGATGCTAACTTCAGGATGTCCTTCGTATTTTCCTCCGAAGAATGCCGCTACTAAACCTGCTGGAGTCTCTTCGATGGTTGCTGAGTGAACCGAAGGGAAAGATACCTCCTTGGCATTGTAGATAAATTCATCGACCAACATCGCTTCGGCAGGATTCACTTCGAATGTATCTTTCAACTTAATATCGTTAGCCGATGCTCCAATCATTACAGTGAATGTACCCGGCTCAACCTCTGGTTGCAAATCTTTGTTAATGATAGTAAGATCTTCTTTGGTAATTGTGAACGTGATGCGTTTCTCTTCGCCGCTCTTCAAAGCGACTCTTTGGAAATGTTTCAACTGTTTCAATGCTTGTACAACCGATGCTACATCGTCTCTCATGTAAAGTTGTACTACCTCTTCGCCATCTCTTGAACCTGTATTCTTCAAGTTGAAAGATACTTCGTACTCATACAAGCTTTTTTTGCTAATGGCAAGTTGGTTGTACTCAAAAGTTGTATAGCTCAAACCGTAACCAAATGTATAAAGAGGATCGGCAGTCATCTCTACATAGTCATGACCTTTAGGCGTTTTCTTGTTGTAATAAACTGGAATTTGACCTACAGAACGAGGTACTGAGATAGGCATTCTACCTGCAGGGTTGTAATCGCCCCAAAGTACATCGGCAATACCGTTACCTCCCTCTTGTCCAGGATACCAAGCTGTAAGCAACGCATCCGCATTTTCGGCAGCCCAGTTCATATTCAAAGGGCGACCTTGAATGTAGATAACAATCAAAGGAGTTCCTGTTGCTTTAACCGCTTGCAAGAGTTGCATTTGCTTCCCTAATAGGTCGAGTGTAGCACGGTCAAAGCCCTCTCCACTCTCTATATCACTTACTACCTCTTGGGTAGCAATGGCTGCACCAGTTTCTAGGTATTGCGTTTTAAAGTCGCGTGCACTTGAACCTCCAACTACTACGATAGCTACATCTGCTTTCTTAGCAGCTGCTACCGCTTGTTTAATCTCTAAGTTAACGGTATCTCTAACAGCACATCCCTTCACATAGTCTACCTTTGCGTTTGGAAGTTTCGCTCTTACACCGTCTAGAACGGTTTTAATGTTTGAGTCCTCTTGGGGTGCTGTGTAGTCACCCAATTGGTTGTACCGATTGTCCGCATTTGGGCCAATAACTGCTACTCTTTTAATCTCTTTGCTAAGTGGAAGAAGGTTGTTCTTGTTCTCTAGCAATACCACTGATTGACGAGCAGCCTCTCTAGCTAGCTCAATGTGCTGGCTATTTCTAACAAGCTTTTTCGCATGTTGAGGATCAACGTATGGATTCTCGAACAATCCCATTTGGAATTTTAAGCGCAATACATTACACACTGCCGAGTCTACTACCGATTCAGCTAGCTCCTCTTTTTGAACTGCTTCAATTAGTTTGGTAAATGGATTTGCACCCAAGTCTACATCAACTCCTGCGTTTAGAGCCATTACACCTGCCTCTTTCAAATCCTTAGCCACACGGTGATTTCCTACCAATCCATCGATACTTACAAGGTCAGAGACTACAAAACCTTTGAATCCCCATTTCTCTTTCAGTAAATCAGTAAGCAGCTCTTTGTTCGAAGTACAAGGTACGCCATTGATTGAGTTGTAAGCAGTCATCACAGAGAGTGCTCCCGCATCGATGGTTGCTTTTACAGGGGGTAAGAAGTTTTCGTACAACTCTCTTTCGCCAATAATTGCCGTATTTCCATTGTGTCCCCCTTCAGGAATACCATAGGCTATAAAGTGCTTAATCGTTGAGATAGTTGCAGTGGGATCTGAAATTTTCCCATTACCAGCTCCTCTTGCATAAGCAGCACCCATTTGTGCAGTAAGGATAGGATCTTCACCATAGGCTTCTTCTACGCGCGACCAACGTGGATCTCTCGAGACATCCAGAATAGGGCCGTAGCCAATGTGTCCACCTTGTGCACGCACCTCTTTGGAGATTGCTGCCGAAATCTCTTCCAATAGGGCTGGATTCCAAGTAGCGGCCATACCGATACCAGCTGGATAAACGGTAGCTCCAATAGCCATGTGGCCATGTGGAGCCTCTTCTGCCAAGAAAATAGGAATACCTAAGCGGGTATTTTCCATGGCATATTTTTGAATGGCATTACCCGCTTTAGCAGCTAATTCAGGATTTAACCCTGTCTCTAACGTTTTGCGTGTCCATGGGTCTGCTCGATATACAGCCCAGAACATACCCACATGTTGCTCGTCAATTAACTTCTCAAACTTTTTAGATTGGGTTACAGAGTTTCCTGTTTTTTCGTACATTTCCCAACCAAGCGGACAAAGTAATTGTCCAACTTTCTCTTCCAAAGTCATCTGCTTTAAAAGATCTTGCGTGCGCTCCTCAACACTCAACGTTGCATCTTTGTACTTTGATACATTTTGAGCTGAAGCATTCATAAAGACACCTGCTGCAAATACAAGTGGCAATATGCGAGTAAGCCTTTTCATTCGTTTCTATTTTTATGGTAATTAGTTTTGGTAGATATTAATAGCAAGAGTCTCTTCATCAAATGGTTTTCCATTTGTGAAGAGATTCGTATTTAGTGAATGAACCACTCATCGGGAACATCCTGTGGTTTGCTTCCATTCAAGCTATATTGAAGTTTCAGTGTAAATCCTCCACCTCCTTCTAAGAAATCGATCCGAAATGGATGAGCACCTTTACTCATGGCTGCCTGGCCACTCTTTTCAATCGCCGAATGCCTTCCGTCATTATCGACCGTCACTTCGTTGTTTATGTAGAGCATCCCTCCATCATCACAGGTTAGAAAGAAGGTGTAAATTCCTGTTTCAGGTACCTTGATGTAGCCCGTATAGCGTAGGCAAAAATGAGGAAGAATAAACTCTTTTGGTACAATTATATTTGAAGCAATCATCTCTGCATCTGCTTCCCCTTTCATCTCTTTGGTGTTTTTTACGGCAGGCTTGAAAAGTTCACACTTCAATCCAGATTGAAGCTTCTTAGCATCGACTTTAGCTGCCTTTGACAGGGTTGTTTTCCGATAATTTACCGTATAGATATCGCCTTTGGCACCGCTATTACTGAATAATGTCATCTTTATTTGCGTCGGCTTCGTTATTTTCAGCGGTTCGTGTAGAGTAGCCGATTCCATCGTTGGCAGTGATCCATCTGTTGTGTAATGAATGGTCATACCTTCTAAAGGCTTATCAACCGTGAAGTAGGCATCTTTTAGGTAGACACTCTCTGATGCAAAGCCTGTAAGATCGGGTAAGCGGTAGTTAATCTTCATTTCGTCCATACGTGGAAAATGGGCAAGCAAGCGAGTGTTATAGCTCTCAAATAGGGGTTGATTGGTCCATAAGCGTTCAGCCAAGGCTGTTAAACGAGGGAAGAGCATAAAATCGGCTCTCTTCTCAGAAGGAACATACTCTGTCCACAAGTTTGCTTGTGCTCCTCTAATTAGATGCTCTTTTCCTTGGGGTATATCATGATAAATCACATCCATATTATAGACGCTACTTAAAGAGCTTTTATCGGGAGCATAATCAAAGTAGAGTGGATTGGTGGGAGACATTATAATAGGGTTGCCATTATTAGCTGCTTTTTGGGGAGAATTGGCTACCCAACCTCTCCAATACATAATATTTACATTGGGATTGATACCCCCATCTAACGCTTCATCCCATGCAATCACTTTTTTGCCTTTTGCTTCAATAAAATCCTGTACACGATGTACAAAGTAGCTTTGCAATTCTTCAATGTCTTTAATTCCTTCGCGCTCCATAATCTCTTTGCACTTGAGTGATTGCTCCCACGTTGTTTTATCGACTTCATCGGCTCCAATATGAATGTATTGAGAGGGGAATAGTTCGATTACCTCAGCCAATACATTCTCAATGAACGTATAGCTCTCTTCTTTACACGGGCAAACAGGTACTGAGAAAAGTTCTCCCCATCCGCTCTCGGCATCGGTTAAGAAAGGATAGGCATTGATTGCTGCTTGCATGTGACCGGGCATGTCAATCTCTGGAATAATCTCGACATGTTTGGTAGCCGCATAAGCTACCAGCTCTTTAATATCGGCTTGTGTATAGTATCCTCCATAGAGCTCTTTTCCCCCATTTTTTGCCATATAGCGTGAGTCAATTTCAAAATCGGGGTTCTCGACTGCTTTTTTCATGCAGACCGAGTCTTGGTTGTTGTATGTTCGCCAAGCTCCTTGGTTGGTTAGCTCTGGATATTTTTTTATTTCAATTCTCCACCCTTGATCGTCTGTTAAGTGTAAGTGTAACTTATTCATCTTGTAGAGTGCCAATCGATCAACATGTGCTTTCATATATTGTAGTGAGAAGAAGTGGCGAGATACGTCCATCATTGATCCACGCCATTCAAATGAGGGCTCATCTGCGATTTGAAGAGTTGGGAGAGTGATTGATCCCGCTTTAATGGTACGTGATTCAATACCTGCAGGCAAAAGTTGGCGAATGGTTTGAATGGCATAAAATGCTCCTTGAGGTGTACAAGCTTTAATCGTAAGAACCTCAGGTGTTATTTCAAGTTCATATCCCTCTGCTCCTCTAACTTTTTCAGAATAGACTATAGCTAATGAGTTAGTACCTGGTACATGCGAAAGCCCTTTTCCCAAAACAGAGGCTAACATCTCTTGCAGATAAGCAATTTCACTCCAGAAGAGTCCATTCTCTTGTTGAATGAGTTGAGTCTGAGACGAGAGTATAAACTCCCCTTCGGATAGTTTAATCTGTTTAGGATATGGAATGAGTGAGGGCTCTTTCTGGTTTTGAGCGTAAGTTGTGAGGGATACAACGAAGAGAAAGAGAGTAAGTAAGGATTTCATGATATTCATATTATATATACTAGGTGGAGTGTTAGACTCTGCTTTTATTATAGGTTTTGTGTGTTTTTTTTTGTTTTTCTAGCTGGTTGTATTTTTCGCAATAAGCTAGTAGTCTATTTTTCGCATCCATTCTTTCGGTTTTCTTGTCATATCGTAACGATTAAAAATGCTTTTTCGTAGGAAAAATAGGTACTAATGGGAATCATTTTGGGATGAACTCCTTCTTTCAGCTAAAATGTTCGATTTGAATTTAAAAAAGTAAGAGAAATGAATGTGTGTAATTTTAAAAGGATATTAAATTATTTTTAACTATTAGTTCTGCGTTTTTTTGACAAAATGTCAAGGTATTGGTCAAAATCCATTCGTTTAACTCAACAGATGAATCTCATATACTTATTTAGCAAAGTTATATATTAAATTTAAATTTGCCAAATAATATATTTTTATTGTATATTTGCAGGGTATTTTTGATAAAAACCCATTAACAACTCAATTTATTATGGATTTTTTGTTAAAGTTATTTACTTTATGAATTCAGTTGTTTTAATATGGAGTTGGGCTATTTGGATTAAGATGGGGGTGATTGGGTGACATTTCTTGTTGCTTTTATTTGTTGCAATTTATTTGCAACAAAATGCATAGATAACATTTTTTTACACTATACTATTTTGAAAAACATGAGCAAGAATCGTTTTTTCTCCCTCCTTTTGCTTAAAGCAAACGGAGAGAACAATTACAGAAGAATCAGAACAGCCTTGGTTGCCTCGTTGCTGATTCCAGCGGTTGCATCTGTTTCTGCAGATGAGTCCAGCAAGATGGATAATCTTTTAAATCCGTCTACTGATGCTGTGACTGTTGTACAACAGGCAAATGTGGTTTCGGGTGTTGTTGTTGACCCAAGTGGCGAACCCTTAATCGGTGTTAGTATCCTAGTAAAAGGAACTACAGTAGGTACAATTACAGACATTGATGGTAACTTCTCAGTGAATGCAAAAGCAGGGGATGTACTGCAAGTCTCTTACATTGGTTACTCTACGGTAGAGCACAGAGTAGGTGCCTCCAACAATGTTAAGATAACGTTGAAAGAGGATACTGAAACTCTAGATGAGGTTGTGGTTACGGCCTTGGGTATGAAGCGCTCTGAAAAAGCCCTAGGTTATGCGGTAACCGAACTTAAAGGCGATGAGTTGAGCAAGCAAGCTATCAATCCTGTTGCTGCGCTACAAGGTAAGGTTGCTGGGGTAGAAATCTCAGGATCGGATGGTGGTATGTTTGGTTCTACCAAAATTTTGATTCGTGGTGCTTCTACATTGGGTGGAAATAACCAGCCTATTTACGTGGTGGACGGGGTTATTCTCGACAACGGAATTAGAGAGGCTAGTGCTGACTGGGATGCCAACAATGCGGATTATGGTAATGAGTTGAAAAACTTAAATCCAGATGATTTTGCCACGGTCTCTGTCTTGAAAGGTGCTGCTGCAACGGCGCTTTACGGTTCAAGAGGTTTGAATGGTGCGGTTGTTATTACGACCAAATCGGGTAAAGCACAAAAAGGAATTGGTGTGAATGTAACCCAAACTTTTGGTGTAGACCACATGTTTAAGCAGCCTAATTTGCAAAATATCTATGGTAATGGTATTCTTTCTGGATATGTTGCTTATGGTGAAACTGATGCTAATGGTAACTATTATGCTTATGACAACTTAGGTCAGTTCCGTTTAAATACAGCTGGTAAACCAACTTTGATTGGAGCTTCTTCATATGGTTACGGTCCTAAATTTGATGGACGTGATATTGAAGATTATGATTATTCGACAAGAGCTTATAGCGCAAATGAGAACAACTTTAAAGATGCTTACAACTTAGGTTTCAATAGCAATACAAGTGTTCAAATTAGTGGGGGTAATGAGAAGACTACCTTCTATACATCGCTTTCGTATCGTTACTCTGATGGTACATTGCCTAATAACAGCTTTAATCGTTTGGCGTTTATGGCTAAAGCTTCGCACAAACTTACTAATAAAGTAGAACTTGAGGCTTCTATTTCTTTTGCAAACTCAAATCCTAAAAATGCGCAAGCAAATATTGGAGAGAAGTTTGTAGATGGTACTTGGAGTCGCACGTACGATACGCAATACTATCGCAATAAATACAAAGGTAATCACGGTGGTTTGGCAAGTAACTCTTATGGTGATGAATATGGTAATAACCCCGGCCGTGATATCTGGTGGAATATTTACGAAAATGAATACACACAACAAGAAACTTCGGTTCGCCCTACTTTAACCTTAAATATTGATATTACAGATTGGTTAAAATTCAGAACGGAGGGTAATTACAATTACTACTACAGACGCCATGAAAGCAAGCAACGTGGTACTGGTTATGCAGGTGCAGCTAGTGGTTACTATGGCATTGGTCAATATACCAAAGAGCAGACCAACTTCAATGCGGCCTTTATGTTGAATAAAAATGTGGGTGATTGGAGTTTTGGCGGTTTTATTCGTGGAGAGTATTACAACAATATTGAGCAAACCATGGGTCAGAATACCAATAGTGGTTTGATAATTCCCAATCAATTTTTTATAGGTAACTCTCTAGGTACGCCTAGCTATAGTGCGGTTATTCAAGGTCAGAAACGTATTCTTTCTTTGGCTTTCCAAGCAAGTGTAGGTTGGAAAAATCAATTGTATTTGGATGTAACAGGTCGTAATGACTGGTCGTCTTCGTTGGTTTATAGCAATGGAACAGGTAACTACTCTTACTACTACCCATCTGTTTCAGGATCTTGGTTGATTCATGAAACATTGAAAGAAAAGATGCCTTCTTGGATTTCATTTGCGAAAGTTCGAGGATCTTGGGCGCAGGTAGGTAATGATACGGATGCCTATGTGATTAATTCGGCCTATTCGCTACTATCATCTACATTAGATGGAGGAGGCAATACAAGTGCTCTCTCGCTTCCAACAACGCTTTACTCTCAGGATTTAAAACCTGAACGAAAAAATGCATGGGAAGTTGGTATCGATTGGAGATTCTTGAATAATAGAATTGCTTTGGATGCGACTTATTACAAGGAGAATACAACAAATCAAATTATGTCCATCAGTGTGCCTAGCATCTCAGGTATTAACAACCAGTTGATTAATGCGGGTAATATTCAAAACAGTGGAATTGAGATTGCTTTAAATACGACTCCTTTCCAAAACAAAGATTGGACATGGGATTTGGGCTTTACCTACACACGAAATGAGAATAAAATCATTGAATTACATGAGAATGTAGCTGAGTATATTACGCTTTCGGGAGATATTGCTTATGGTAACTTCCGTGTAGGTTCTGTGGCTAAAGTAGGTGAATCTTATGGTTTGCTTATGTCTGACTCAAAACCTAAGATTGATAAAGCTACTGGACTGCCTTTATTAAATACTGCGAATTTTACTTCAAGGCGTGCAATGTATTATCAACGCAGTGGTGTTGCTGAAGAGATTGGATCAATTGTTCCTGATTTCTTAGGTTCTGTAAATACTACTTTAAGATACAAGGATTTCTCTTTGCATGCGGCGCTTGATATGCGTTTTGGTGGTTATGTAGCCTCTTATGCCAGTCGTTATGGTACAGCATATGGTTTTACAGAAGCCTCATTGCAATGGCGTGATGAAGCTCATGGTGGTTTAACTTATACTTCTATTTGGGATGGTAAAGTTTATCACGATGGTGTTATCCCTGTGGGTCTTGTTGTAGGTGGTACTCCGCTTGCAACTCCAACAGGTACCTATACTGTAAAGGATGGCGGTGAAACTTATCAGCAGTTATATGATGGCGGTATTGTTGATCCTCAGCATGCTTCTACTTGGCATTACTTCCAAAACTCTTGGGGTCAAGGTGTTGTAAATGATAACTGGTACACTAAACTTAATTACATTGCTTTGCGTGAAATTACGCTTTCGTATCGTGTGCCTCAATCATTTGCTAGAAAGCTAGGTGCTACCAATATGAACTTAGCACTTTCTGGGCGTAACTTGGGATATTTGCTTAACTCTATGCCGAATGGCGAGAATCCTGAATCGGTGCGTGGTACAAATGCTTCAGAGTTTCGTGTGCGTTCTTTCAATGGGATGACAGCTAACTATACATTAACTATCAATGCAAGTTTCTAATTTGTGTCTGAATCTAAAAAAGCGAAAAATGAAAAAATATAATCACCTAATTGCGGCGGTAGCCTTGGGCGCAGCTGCACTTACCACAACAAGTTGCCGTGATGAGTTTGCTGCACTCAACACTAATCCTTCTCAAGTTCCTACAGCGGAACCTGCTTATCTATTTGCACAAGGCGTTCTTGAATTCCAGCCCTACGATTATACCTATTGGTTCTATGATGCTCCCATGTTGTATAACTGGACACAGCTTGCAGTACCTACCGGAAGTATGACAGAGAGTGTTGTTATTACTACGGCTACAGGTGGAATAAACCTGACTAGAACGCTTAAATACTTACGTGAAATAGAGTTTGTGCGCTCTACTATGAGTGAAGAGGAGGCCAGCAAGCATGCACAAACGGATGCTGCTACAAGAATTATGTCGATCTACCTTGGTTTAAGCTCCACTGATATTAATGGGGATGTGCCTTACACAGAGGCAGCGAATGCACTTCATGGTGGAACCATTACCCCTAAATATGACAAAGTATCAGACCTGTATGATCTATGGCTTTCTGAACTTACGGCTGCTATTGAAATCTTTACTTCAGCTTCGGATCAGAACTTTACAGCTAGTCAAGATATCGTGTACCGTGGTTCTATAACTAAATGGGCTAAATTGGCGAACTCTATGAAATTAAAGATTGCTGCTCGCTTAATCTCTCAAGACAAGAGCAGAGCTTTGGCTATCGCTGCTGAAGTGGCTTCGACTTCTTGTGGTTACATTGATAGCGTAGATGATGCCATGTTGTTCAACAAGAGTACTGCTAATTCAGGTGGTAACCAAGACTACATCTATAACTGGAATAATGGTGTAATGGAAAGTAATGCTGGTAATGAGCGTTTTATTAAATTTATGGTCGATAATTTAGATCCTCGTGTGCGCTTTTGCTACCAAAAGAATAGCTGGAGTGCTACTATTGTGCAAGCTTTTTATGACCAAGGTAAGGGGATACCTCACTTTGTGGAAGAGAAGGTTGAGTATAGTGTAGATTCTTCTGGTAAAAAAACCTTTGTAGCCTGGAAAGGTGCTGGTGAACCTTGGGTGCGTTACTATGGATTACCATTGGCCTTCGACGCAAGTCAAAACCAAGCTGAATATGGTGATTGGTTTAACTACAGCAATAAGTTCCAGTTGCAAGAGGTGGGTGGTACTACTGTGAAAAGTTACATGCCTTATTCTATGTTTAACTACCAAATGATTAGAGGGCGTGCTGGTTTTACAGTGCCAACTATTCCTGGTGGACCAACGATTCCCGAAAAGCAGATAGAACGTCCTTGGTATGGTCTTTATATGGGTGCTGGTGAAACCAACTTGTATTTGGCTGAATTTAAGCTTCTAGGTGCTAGCTTGCCCAACACGGCAGAGGCTTATTACAAACAAGGTCTTGAAATGTCGGTTCGTGAGTACGATGCATTGGCTGAAAAGAACCAGATTGCTTATTATAAAAACACCTATGATTACGATGAGTTTGAAGGTTCTATCGATTTGAAAGTGGGTGAAGTAGAGGCAATGCTTGCTTCAGAAGGTTATGCGCTTACAGGTACTACAGAGGAGCAATTGGAAAAAGTTTACTTGCAACAATTGATTCACTTTACGATGTATCCTTACGAACACTTTGTAACGGCTCGTCGTTCAGGTTTGCCTAAATTCAACTCTACACTTGTAGCTCGTGAGAATTATGCAGCAAACAATATGGATGTAACTGTTATTCCTCGCCGTTTCCACACGGGTGTTCCGAATAATACCAGCCTTATGTATCCTTTCCAAGTGGCTGCTTACGAATCGCAAGGTTATACGATGATGCCTCAAGGTGATACGCGTTCTAATCTTCTTAACTCTGAGCGTACATGGCAAGATAAAGGTGCTCCTCAATGGGGTGCAGGTCCAAATATGTAAATTGATACAATCAGTCGTATAATAGATTGATATTTTTATGGCTCCTTTGAAAGATTTTTCTTTCAAAGGAGCTTTTTTTTAATACCCTTTTTTGCATTGACTTTTTATCAGAGTAAATGGCTTTCTGTTTTTCGAATAGTGATAAAAAAGGGCACAAGCAGAATAATTGGTAAGCCCTCAGTAAACTCCGTATTGTGAGATATAATAAATCCTTGAGATGTTTTTACTTCATCTCAAGGATTTCAATGTTTTAATGGATGTGGTAGATTTGACAGATCTGGTGTTTTTAATGGATTTCGATGATGTCA
>JBOFRN010000046.1:0-2002 GCA_051651025.1 Phocaeicola sp. | reverse complement strand
GTTGCACCAATGAGTGCTTCTTTGTTTATCTTGTCTTTTACAACTCCTCGTATGGCGGCAGCTTGAGCTACTGCAACTACCATAAGGGCTACTACGAATAGAACGAACTTTTTAATTTCTAGATCTCTCATTTTGCGGTTCTTGTTTTTTTATACCGCAAAGATGGGGGAAGAGTGTTGCATCTATGATACAGCTGTATGATGCTTCGTTTACATAATTATTTCAAAGTGATTTCATCCATTATAGGCTGCTTTTATGGGGCTAATTTATTAAAATGAGGCTCTTTAAGTAGTGATCGCTAACCTATTAGAGAAATTAAATTCGGATGGATACGTTTCAGCGATACCAATAGGATAGGCTCACCTGCAAAAGTTGTGGACAATAATTGTTAACGCCCTTTACTTAGCATAGATATTCGCCACTCTATACAAGAAGAATGCTACATCATTCACCCCTCTTACATCTGCCCTAAACTTTTTTAGTTTTGCATTGAAGCATTCTGCCGATGCGTTCGTTGCTCGGTTGTTGAAAAAGTTTAAGATTTGATCTGAATAGGATTCAATTGAGTTTAGAATCGAGTGGAAAGGATTTGGCTTTGGCTTCTCTTTTTCATCGTTGCTTCTCTTTTTGCTTTTAGCTTCATCTTTAGTGGGCTTTGTGGTAGCGATAAATGCTTCTACCTCTTTGTACCAATGCGCTAACTTGGTTCGTGCTACATCTTTGAGAGAGTTTTGATTGAATATTATGCGTAGAGAGTGGGTTAGGTTATACGCTTGTTCTATTTCTGGGTAGAGTCGAAAAAGTATCTTACCTCTTTGCTTTTGCACATCATTCCACTTTTCTCTGGACTTAAATAGCAAATAGCGAGAACGCGCCAAGAGCTGTTTTAAAGTATCACCATTCTCAAACTCCTCAGGTTTATAGCTCTCTCCCTGCTCTTTAGCTTTGCTCATTCCTTGGTTCTCTAAGTCAAGAGCTTCCCAACGCTTGTCAATTCTAATTTTCTGCACTCCCTCTAACGCTAGCTTTTGTACATGAAAACGATCCACAGTAATATCAGCCTTAGGGAAACATCTTTTTATGGCATGGTGCATATTAGCAGCCATATCAACCGTTATTTCACGCACTTTGCGACGCGAAACCTCGGGTATCTTCAGTAACACCTCTCTTATTTTATCACTCTTTGTTCCATTTATCATGGCTATTAAGCACTTATCGCCTGTTCTTCTATCACGATTTGTGAGTACTGTATAAAGCTCACCATTGGAAAGAGAGGTTTCGTCAATGCTTAAATTAGGTCCCATATTGGGCTTATACAGAATGTAATCAGTGGCATGACTCTTTTGCTTCCACTCATTGAAATTACTTAAATGCTCTTTGTATTGTCGCTGTAGCTGTTCTGCATCTAGCTTGTACTGTTTAGCAACAACGGCACAGCTAATGGGGTTGGTATCAAGATATACCTTTTAAAAAAGACGCAAACTCTTGCGTCATACGGGTGCCATCAGCGGCTAAAGAGAAGTCACGCTTCACCTCAGAGTTGGTAGAAGTGTCAATCCACCTGCGACGACGCACATGCAGAAGAACAAAACGGTCGCGAAGAGGAAAATCTTTTAATGTAATTGATTTATGAAAGCCATTGGAATAAAGCTTAGCATTACCCTCAAACCAGGAGGTATCGTGCTTCTCTTCCAAATAAATCTCTAAGAAGGTAGAGCCTTTTTGAACATCAGTTACTTTAAAATCGGACAATATACCTTCGGGAAGAAGGCTTTCTAAAAGGGTAATAAGCATACTAAAAACGCAGTTAATTTATAGGGAGCAAAATTAACAAAAAGAACGTCATTCCACAACTTTTGCAGGTGAGCCTTTACTTACTCTCCATTGCCCTGCGATTTTTATTGCGGCATCTATGATATTGCTAAAAAGGGTAATCCTAGTCAATTTAAAGAGGAGATTATATACCTTCGGGAAGAAGGCTTTCTAAAAGGGTAATAAGCAT
>JBOFRN010000045.1:0-66836 GCA_051651025.1 Phocaeicola sp. | reverse complement strand
TATGAATGTTATCCTTGTTGATATCAATGTGGTTGAAAAAGTTGTTGAACATAAAAGAGTGATAGCTCTCAGGGTGATCTTCGGGTAAACCCACATACTCATCCATGTTGAATGTAATAACATTCGCAAAAGAGAGCGTGCCAGCTTGGTGAAGATCAATAAGTGCTTTATACATGCCTAGTGGCGAAGAACCCGTAGGTAAACCCAATACAAAGGGATTTTCGGCAGTAGGTTGTGCTTCATTGATTCGTTTGGCTACGTAATTAGCCGCCCAAGTCGAAATAGCTTGGTAATCGGGGGAGATAATGAGTCTCATAGGTCGTCTTTTGTTATATATAATAAAAATATGAAAGTGGCATATGTAAGGTAACTCCTATTACATCTCTTACTTTAATATATAAACATAGAGATGCAATAACTGGAGTTTAAATGAGCGTGGACATTTATAAACCTCTACCTATTTTTTGGTGAACTCCCAGTTTTCGTTCGAACTGCGTTCTTTATCCATTAGCTTGACAAGTTCATCTACTTTTTTAGGGTATTGCGCAGCTACATTCGCCACCTCTGCAACATCTTTTGCCAAGTTATAAAGCTCCAAACGGGGTTTATCCGTATTTACACCCAAGCGGATTAACTTCCAATCACCTTGAATTAAGGCTTGCTTTCCTCCTTGTTCATGAAATTCAAAGTAGAAAGTATCGTGCTCTTTTTGTTTTCCAGCACCTGTAATTTGAGGAAGATACGAGATACCATCTAAACCTTGAGGCTGTTTAGCACCAATCAAATCGCATACAGTGGGAAAAAAGTCCCAAAATGCACCGGCATGGTAAGAGACACGACCCTCTTTTACATACTTGGGGAAAGAGGCAATAAATGGCGTACGAATACCTCCCTCATACAAATCTCGTTTTCCACCACGGAAGGGGCCGTTGCTATCGAAAAAGTAGGGATCAATACCTCCCTCTTGATGAATACCATTGTCGGAAGCAAAGAGAATCAATGTATTTTCATACTGACCACTCTGTTTCAATGCCTCAATCACGGCACCTACCGTTTGGTCAATACGAGTTACCATAGCTGCATAGGTAGCTCGAGGCTGTTCTTGCGCTCTATAGGGACCCGGATAGTTGATTTCGGGGAATTTATCTTTATAACCTGCTCTATCCTCCTCGGGTACAACCAAGTCGGCATGGGGAAGTGTGATTGAAAGATAGACAAAATAGGGATCCTTCGATTCTGATTTCAGAAAATCGAGGGCTTTACCTGCGATTAAGTCGTGCGTATAAACGGCTCTGTTTAGGACTACAGGTGTATTATTCTCAAATATTTGTTGGGGATAATATGAGTGGGCATTGGCCTGCCCAAGATAGCCATAGAAGTGATCAAACCCTTGTTTGTTAGGATGACCTTCCGAATCGGGACCGCCTAATCCCCATTTACCAAAACAGAGTGTCTTATACCCATTGGCTTGAAATAGTTCACCCACCGTAAACTCTTCATCCTTTAGTGGCAAGTCGTACGGGAATCCATCGGTATGACGGTAGCCTATGTTGCCACGAATAAAGGTGTGGCCGGTATGCTTGCCTGTAAGAAGCGAGCAACGCGAAGGGGCACTTACCGTAGAACCTGAGTAGTGGTTCGTAAATAGCACGCCATTGGCAGCCATTTGGTCAATATGAGGAGTTTTGATGATTCTTTGGCCATAACAACCCAAGTCACCAATCCCTAAATCGTCTACAAGGATAAAAATCACATTGGGCTTTTCGTGAGCCTGTGCTGCCGAAAGCCCAATGCTTGCTAAAGGTAGGATAGCGCTACCCAATAATATTCTTTTTGTGTTCATCGGTTCTGTTTCATTAAGTATTTACAAAATGGGATTATCAATCCCATTAAATTTTCGAACTCTGTAACAGATCGCATTGAAAAGAAATTAATTTCATGTTCAGACGATGTATTACAGAGTTCTTAAAGAAAAAGAGTTCTATCTAGATTATATGTTAATCAATATTGATTTCGTCAACAAATAGATAAGCAGGTTTACCGGCTCCTCCATGCCATGAAGGGAGTTTATCACCTTTAATCACTACACGCACATAACGTGTAGCAATCTTTTCAAAGCTAACTTCATGAGGATAAAGGCCCTCTTTGTCTGTCGATTTTAATGAGGGAATCTCCTTATTGAAAATTTGCTTGAACGATTTTCCATCTTCTGAAACAGATACTGTGATACCTCTAGCACCCATAATCCAATCGGCAGGTACGACATTGGTATTAAACGCTACTTTGCTGATTTCCATAGTCTCGTTCAAATCAATTATTGCATCGACATCTTTACCTTGGAAACCCAACCAACGTCCTGTTTTATAGTTCGATCCTCCACTAAGTCCATCATTTAATACAGGAGCACCATTGAAGCTATAACCACGACTAGGCTCTTGAGCCAAAGTAATTGCTTTAGCAGTTGATTTGCCAAATTTAATGTTTTCAGAAAGAATACGGCTACGTGTTCCATTGGGCTGAATAACAGCTGTTCTAAACTGTACACTCTCTTTAATATGTAAGGGTGATTCATAAATGGCACTGGCAGATGTAGGCTCTGTTCCATCAAGTGTATAATGGATATTCCCTTGGCTCAAGGTAGAAAGTGCAATGATCACCTCTCTTATCTCGGTATTGGAAGTAAACTCTGCATGCACATCAAAAATATGCTTGGCATAGTTGTAACCTAGTTTATCATACAGAGCAATTAAGTTAGGAATGCGTTGCAAGAAGTTGTTATAATCCTTTTTTGAGGGTTGTGTCCATTGAATTTCAGCCAAAGCAGCAATACGAGGCATAGTCATGTATTGGTTTTGTGCTACATTAGGAAGATACTCTGCCCACAAGTTGGCTTGTACCCCTAGGATGTGTTTTTGTTCACTTTCAGTCAATCCTTCAGGAACTGCATCATAGCTATAAACTTTCTCCAAAGAGTTGTATCCACCAATCGCTAAGGGTTCATCATCGGTTAGAGTTGTTTGGTAATGGTCAAAATAGAGGTAAGAGTTGGGTGTCATAATAACATCATGACCTAGTTTAGCAGCCTCGATACCTCCTTGAATACCTCTCCAGCTCATTACTGTAGCATTAGGAGCCAATCCACCTTCTAGAATTTCATCCCAGCCAATAATTTGGCGGCCTTTTCCTTCTAAGAATTTCTCCATACGAGAGATTACGTAACTTTGTAAATACTCCTCGGCCGAGTGTTGCTTGTCGCCTTTAATACCCAATGACTTAATACGAGCTTGACATTTGGGACACTCTTTCCAACGAATTTTAGGACACTCGTCACCACCGATGTGAATGTATTTAGAAGGGAAAAGTTGCGTTACCTCATCAAGTACATCTTCAAGGAATAGAAGTGCTTGTTCGTTACCGGCACAGATTACATCGTCCGAAATACCCCATTCTCTCCATACTTGGTAAGGACCACCGGTACATCCTAGTTCAGGATATGAGGCCAATGCAGCCTGTTGGTGACCTGGAAGATCAATTTCGGGAATAACTGTAATAAAGTGCTGATCGGCATAAGCCAACACTTCACGAATTTGATCTTGCGTATAGAATCCATCATAAGGTTTACCATCAAACTCACCAGAGTTTCTACCAATAACGGTTTCTGTACGCTTAGCACCCACCTCGGTCAGTTTGGGGTATTTCTTAATCTCAATACGCCATCCTTGATCATCTGTTAAGTGCCAGTGTAAGGTATTTAGGTTATGTAAAGCCAATATTTCGATGTAGGTTTTCATCTCTTCTACATTTAAGAAATGGCGACTCACATCAATCATCATACCCCGATAGCCAAAACGAGGTTCATCATTTATTTCGACTGCGGCAAGTGCTACATCGACTGATTGAGTAGTAACTGGAATAGATTTGCGCAAAGTTTGCACCCCATAGAAAATACCTGCCTCTGTAGAGCCAGCAATTTCAATACCCTTTTCATTAACCGACAAACGATATCCTTCAGGATTGGTTATTGAGCTATCAAGTGTTAGCTTAATAGCTGCCTTCCCGCTCTGAGCTGTTGCTGTTTTAAGCTCAAATCCAACCGAAGTATGAATGTAAGATTTTAAGAAAGAAGCTATTTGTTGTAGTTTCTCATTACCTTCTGTATAAACAATCACAGAAGTTGGTGAAAGTAAATAAGGTGCACCACTCTGCACAGTTATCTCTTGAGGTAAGGGGATAACCTGAAAGTCTCCTTCCACTTGGGCTCTGTCGGCACAGGCAGACAAGGCTAAACTTGCCGTGAGAAGATACACGCATTTTTTAAGTCTCTTCATTTGGGTTTTCATGATTAGGGTATTATTATTTATTTAAAAGTTGTTCGATGAATAACGAATATCCGTTCTCTTCAGTAAAAACTACTCTATGATATTTCTGGATTCACTCTTGATTTTTTCAGCTTATTAACGAGTATATTAGACTCTTCATAAAGATCATAGAAAAGGGGATCCATTCTAGTATTTGACTATCTCAGTCAATGCATTGGCTAACCGCTTAACTACAGCTTCTGCAAATAGTTTGCCTTTTTCTGCAGTAGCCCTATGAGGATTACCAATACCGGTATCTTCCGAAATCTCACTCCAATTACGAGGCATCCAAACCGTACCATCCACCAATGGTTTCAGTCTAGGTGAGCGACTTTGGCCAGAACCAGCTCGATCCATATCGACCAATTCAGGATGATAATGCAACATTACAGAGGTCTCTAGTTCATGGGCATGCTCACCTTTCTCTTCAAAATAGCGACTCTCTTTAGCCAAAGTAAACCACTCACAAGAACAGGCCAAGAAATCAGGATAATCAACAGCCAAGTCGCGTATCATATTTCGATAAGAGTTTCCACCATGCCCATTTACAATGACTAATTTACGAATACCTTGGTGGTGTAACGATTCAACAATATCAGTCAAAATAGCGAATTGCGTTTGGTATCTAGCATGAATACAAAAAGGAAGCTCTCTTTGACCAGGATTCTGAGAACCGTAAAATATAGGAGGAAGTACCATAATTTGACTTCCCTCTTGCTCAAAAGCGAGATTTGCAGCATCTATAGCGATAGCGTGCGAAAGAATAGCATCGGTAGTATAAGGTAAATGGAGATTGTGCGGCTCAATGGCTCCCCAGGGTAAAACAGCAACTTGATACGTATTATCCTTCACATGCCCATAGCTGGCTTTACATAAATCGGTATGCATCATTTTTAGAGTTTAATTTTAGCAATCATCTTTCTGATTTTACCCACTCCTATTAAAGGAGCATGTGCATCTTCAGGATAAACAATTACCATATCGTAGGGCTTGAGTGTAACGTATGTTGTGGGTGTATCGAGTGTCAATGCACAATCAGCCTCTGAATCATAAGGTTTAGAGTAAGTTGTTATACGCTGTATAGGCAACCAACCCATGGTTTCCTCGCCAGCAAAAAGCATGTGTACATCAATATAACTTTCATGAAGTTCCAAAGGCTGCTCCTCCTTAGAGAGAGCAGCAGGTTCTACATTGTTTACAAAGAGTTCATCGCCACAAATCTCAATACGTCCAAGTGGCATGTTAAGAATATCATTGCTCTTCATGTATTCGAAAAGCATCTTAAACTTGGGGTGTAGATTCTCGTAACGAGAACAATCCTTCAGTGTTGTTAGTATCATAACTTATCTGATATTATGCTTGTTCGAGTATCTCTTTACAAAGCAGATGTGCTTTTACCAGCATTCTAGGAATGTGGAAAGGACCCTTAAAAATATTACCCTTTGCTGGTTGAGCTACACTACCATCGCGGTGCAAATAGCCATACCATTCACCAAACTCTTTATCTTCAAGGTGCTTGTAAATCCACTCATGAATTTGTTTGTGCATATCGAGGTATTTCTCATCACCACTTATTTTATAGGCATAGAGAGCCGCTATAAGTGTTTCGCATTGTGGCCACCAGAATTTCATGTCTTGTGAATAGTCTTGGTGTGGGAAGTTCTTGCAATCTTTAAAGTTGATGATTCCACCAAACTCTTCATCCCATCCCCAATCATACGACCAATCAAGGATGGTTAGAGCAACTTGGTTAATGTGCTCTTGGCTCTCTGTACTTTTGGCTGCCTCCATCATAAACCAAGCCGTTTCTATACAGTGACCTGGATTAATGGTTCTACCTGCACAGGTATCAATCAATTCGCCTGTTGGAGAAACCATCTCTAATAACGCCTTGTATTCGGGGTGCATAAAGTAGTGCTCAATATCATAAAGGGAGCTTTTTACTTGCTCATCGAGAATTTCATCTTGTATGACTTGTTTAATTACTACGGCCACATTAATAAGCATCATGGTAATAGAGTGTCCACGCGCCTCGACTGTAGTCTTGGCGTCTAAGAATCCAGGAGTATTAAGCATTTTGTGGATAGACTTATATATCGAAAGAGCCTTTTCTGCGTAACTTTTATCGCCAGTTGCTTTCGAATACTCTCCCATAGCCATAGCTGCGAAACATTCGGAAAATACGTAACGGCGTTTTTGGACAGGTGCTCCCTCTGCAGTAACCGTAAAAAACATGTGCCCATCGGTATCAAAGCAGTGTTTCTCTATAAACTCAATACAGCTTAAAGAGGCCCTTAGCCACTCTTCATTGCGTTCGATATGATTAAAAGCATATGCACAGATATAACCAAAGCGGCCTTGAAACCACACCGATTTTGTTGCATCCATTAGCTTACCTTCTCTATCTAGACAGGTATAGAGACCTCCATTGATCGTATCCATACCATTCTTTAACCAAAATGGCATAATATTTCCGGTCAAATCGGCTACATATTTATCGCTACATGCTTTTAGATAGGTTTGTTTTTCTGAAGTCATAGTATATTATGTGAGAATAGAATTAAGGAATGCCAAATCAAAAACAGAGTAAAAGTACACTATTTCGACTTGACATCCTAAAATTTATTAGAATTTATTGCAACGCTCAAAGAAGTTGATAGCCTCAAGTTCTTGGTTCATTGAGAGCTCTTCAGCATCCGTCATATTGCGGAAAGGAACACGATTTGGGCCCAAATCTAGTCCAATCAGCTTCATAATACGCTTACCGCCTACAATATTACCGCGATAATTGCAAATTACGTTGATTACTGCCTGAGAGAAGTTCTGCTTTTCGCGTGCTGTTTCAATATCACCCGCTTTCCAAGCATCAATAATCCCGACTAATTCACGACCGTTATAGTTGGTTGTTCCACCGATACCACCTTGTGCACCTCCCTGAGCCAAGCTAGGAAGAATGGTTTCGTCTTGACCGTGCAGCATATCGTACTTACCGTTGCTGTAAAGACGACATTGGTTGTACTCGTACAAGTTCTCAAAAGTATACTTGATACCGGCAAAGTTCTCAATACGTCCGTCTACTGCTTTTAACAAATCAAGCATCGGTAAATAAACACCACTAAAGAAAGGAATGTGGTAATAATAGAAAGGCAAAGCAGGGGCAGCATTGGCTATTGCTTCACAATACTCCACTAATTCTTCAATGCGACCAATCTTTGGGAAAGGAGGAGCCATAGCACCTACTCCCCAGGCACCAATCTCTTGTGCATGCGCAGCCAATTTTGCACACTCTTTTACGCAACAGCTTCCTACGTGCACAATTACTTTAAAACCTGCAGGAGCAACAGACACCCACTTTTCCGCCAAAGTCATACGCTCCTCGGCCGTCAACATAAAACCTTCACCTGAAGATCCATTAATAAAAACACCTTGAATGCCATTCTTAGCAAGCATTTCTGCATAAGCAGCAATCGGTTCAAGATTTATTTCACCATTAGCATGCATGGGCGTGAATGGCGCATTTATAAGCCCTGTGATTTTTTCCATATCATTAGATTTGTTTACAAGTGTAAATAATAGAATACACACAAATTAAATTAATGGTGCAAATATAAGAATCAATTTTCAATATGTACTACAAAAAACCGTTATTTTGTGCGATTGGAAAATCAAACCAAAAGTTTGAAATCGAAGAGACAAATAAAGTACAAATAAATAATTATCAACCAAATAAATAAATCACAAAAGAACATAACTATTTACATACTAAAAAAATAGAGACAAAAAAAAGCATTTAAATACTACATATAGAAAATATACGTATATTTGTAGTCAATTATACCTTTACGCAAAAAACAGAAGTGGCTATCTAATTAAAGACTACTTTATACCATTAACTATATTATGAAGAACCTACTTAAATTTACCCTCATACTAATTTCCCTACTAGGGACTATTCCAGCCCTAGGAACGAGCAGCAATACACTAAATATCAACACTCAAACCATTCTTAATGGAGTTGAAGGAGAGATTGCATTCTTTTCGTTTGCGGATGATAATTTATATTTAGGACGAAGTTGCAGTAGCGATGATTCATTAAGTTATGTACAAAAAATAGAGATTGTAGACCTTTCGAAAGAAGAGATTAAACATGTAGTATCGATTGAGAAGCCTCTACGAAAGTTCAGTTTTACAAACTATCACAAACATCTAATTCTTTTAGGTGGAGAAACAACCGATTCTTTCTCTTCGACTGTTTACACCTACAAAGGTAAAGACAAAGTCGATCGGCTTCCCAATCTCCCTAAAGCCCTTATCCTTCCCATTGCGAATGTGATAGGCGATCAACTCATTGTTATAGGAGGAGAGAGCGAGACAGGAGTTAACCTAGAGGGTTGGAAATTAGACTTAAAAGACACAAATTCTCGCTGGGAAGCAATTGCTCCACTCCCCTATAATGAAGGCGTACAACAACAAAGCATTGTCCAAAATGGAGGAGATGAGGATTTTCTGTATGTATTTAGCAACAAAGCTCTTACCTATTCCATCAAGCGTAATGAATGGTTAGAGGCTAAAACCGCATCCAAAGAGCCTATTAGAATATCGGGACAACAACCCATTACAATGGGTACACACCACATTTTATTCTTAGATAGCAATGGCAACTATTGCACCTATCATACCGTAACTGGTCAATGGGACTCAAACAACTTTCAGCCTGAATGTACCCACACAAATTACCTCTGCAAATGGGAGAGTGACTACATGATGCTAACTAATGGAGAGCTAACTAAAGTATCGTTTGCAAGCAAAGTTAGCTTTGGCTGGTTAAACTATGGTGTACTCATAGTATACATGGTACTCATGCTAGGTATTGGTTTTTACTTTAGCCGCCGAGCTAGCACTTCCGATCAATTCTTTAAAGGAGGAGGACAAATTCCTTGGTGGGCAGCAGGTATCAGTATTTTCGCAACAACCCTAAGTGCCATTACATTTATGGCACTACCAGCTAAGGCCTATACCACCAACTGGCTCTACTTCCCCATGTCATTCTCCATCTTATTAATGGCACCTATCGTCATCAAATGGTATTTACCTTTCTTTAGACGTTTAAACCTTACAACAGCATACGAATATCTTGAAAAACGTTTTAACCTAACGGTTCGCTTAACATCAAGTGTATTTTTCATTGTATTTATGGTTATGCGCATTGGGATTGTTCTCTACCTACCCTCGGTAGCACTTTCTACCGTTACGGGGATTGATTTATTAGCCTGCATACTTGTTATGTCTGCTGTAACCATTATCTATTCAACCATGGGTGGTGTAGAAGCGGTAGTATGGGGAGATGTTATTCAAGGAGGTATTTTGGTATTTGGAGCAATTATCTCGGTAGTCTACCTAGTAGTGGGTACCGGTGGATTTATGGAAACCATCTCCATTGGCATATCGGCCGACAAGTTTAAAATGCTTGACTTCTCATTCGACTTTACACAACCTACCTTCTGGGTTATATTCTTTGGGGCAGGCTTAGCCAATTCATTAATCACTTATACTTCTGATCAAACCATTGTGCAGCGCTACTTAACGACTGCCGATATGGACAAAACGCGTCGCAGTCTTTGGTTGAATGGATTAATAGCCCTTCCTGTTCTCGTTTTATTCTATTTTATAGGAACGGCGCTTTATACGTTCTTCTATACACATCCCGAATTACTACCTGTAACAATGAGTAATGCAGAGGGTATTTTCCCCTACTTTATAGTCAATGAGCTACCTGCTGGAATTGCTGGATTACTAATTGCAGCCATATTTGCAGCAACCATGTCTACCCTATCATCCAATATCAACTCAGCATCGACTGCTATTACGGTCGATTTTGCCAAACGCATGTTCCCTACCCTTTCGGATAAAAGTCAGGTAAATACGGCTCGAATCAGTGGAGTTTTAGTAGGCATACTAGGCACCTATCTAGCGATTGAGCTCTCTATGATGAGTGTAAAATCATTCTTTGATGAGTTCAACACCTTTATTGGTCTATTGACAAGTGGGCTTGGTGGCCTCTTCGCTATCGGAATTTTCCTACCTAGAGTACGGGGATATGCTGCGCTACTGGCACTTGTAAGTAGTGTTTTCATTCTACTCTGGATCCGTTCAAATTCATCCATTAACTTTATGCTGTACGGATTGGTTGGCATTTTACTAAGTCTTGTATTAGCCCTTCTATTCAGTTATATTATCCCAGAAAAGAAGAAAGATCTAGAAGGATTAACCTGGAAACAAAGACGTAGAGAAGATAAATAATAAAGAGACACCCCTATTTATAAAAAATGAAAGGCGATAGTTTTACATTAAGTCATTTAAAAGACCTACATATAACTTTGCAGAAAAAGAGAGTCAAAGAAAGCACTTAATTTATAGAGATTCATGCTGCTTTCTATACCTAAACAAAAATCCATTAATTACATAACTGTATGAAAAAAACGATCTTTATGCTTGCTATGGGAATGCTATCGACAAATGCATTTGCCCAAATGGACACGGTACGTGTGAAAGAAGCACAGCTTCCTATTTTGATTAACCGTCAGGATAATCCATTGGTTTATTTTCGCATCCATGCTCAAAACAACAAGAAACTTAATCAAGTGGAGATTGATTTAGGGAAAGAGGTAAACCTAAAAGATATCCAATCAATCAAGCTATACTACTCAGGAACAGAGGCACCCCAACGAAAAGCGGGCACCTACTACTATCCAGCACAATACATTAGCCGTGAGACACCCGGTATGACACATACTGCAAACCCTTCTTACAGCTTACTAACCGCCGAAATGAATTCACCCAAATCGCATAAGATCACTTTCTCGGCAGATAAGAATCTTTATCCAGGGGTAAACTACTTCTGGGTAAGTGTAGAGATGAAACCCACTGCTTCACTCCTATCCACGATTACGCTCGATGTAAAAAAAGTGGTACTCGATAATCAAACGGCTCCCCTATTGGAGGCAGACCTTGCATCGAAAGTGCACCGCATGGGAACAGGTGTACGTTATGCAGGCGATGACAATGTACAAGCGTATCGTATTCCAGGTATGGTAACATCGAATAAAGGAACACTTTTGGCCGTATACGATGTGCGCTACAACAACAGCGCCGATCTTCAAGAGAAAGTCGATGTAGGTTTGAGCCGCAGTACAGACAAAGGACAAACTTGGGAGCCTATGCAAATCATCATGACTTTTGGAGAAGAGGGTGGTTTGCCACATGGACAAAATGGTGTGGGCGACCCTGCCATCTTAGTCGACGAAAAGACAGGGACTATTTGGGCCATTGCAGCTTGGACACACGGTATGGGTAACTATCGCGCTTGGTTTAACTCGATGCCAGGTATGGAGAAAGAGGAGACTGCACAATTGGTACTTACTAAAAGCACAGACGATGGTAAAACATGGAGCGCACCAATCAACATAACCAAACAGGTAAAAGATCCATCGTGGTACTTCCTTTTACAAGGACCAGGTATGGGTATTACCATGGAAGATGGTACCTTGGTATTCCCTATTCAGTACATCGACAAAGACAATATTCCCAATGCAGGTATTATGTACTCAAAAGATAGAGGCGAAACATGGACCATCCACAACCATGCTTGGACCAATACAACCGAAGCACAAGTGGCCGAAGTAGAGCCCGGAGTATTGATGCTTAATATGCGCGATAATCGTGGAGGAAGCCGTTCGGTATATACAACCAAAGATTTGGGTAAAACTTGGCAAGAGCACAGTTCGAACCGCTCGGCACTACAAGAGTCTGTTTGTATGGCGAGTTTAATTAAAATCAAAGCCAAAGACAATGCATTCAAGAAGGACATCCTTCTCTTCTCGAATCCAAACACCACCAAAGGGCGCCACAGTATAACCATTAAGGCAAGCTTAGATGGTGGTAAAACCTGGAAAGAGGAACACCAAGTTCTACTTGACGAAGGACACGGTTGGGGCTACTCTTGCTTAACATTGGTCGACAAAAACACGGTGGGTATCATTTACGAAGGAAGTCAAGCACACATGACATACCAAAACGTAAAGCTATCTGAACTAATCAAATAGGTGTTAGTAAAGTGCTCCGCATGCAACAGTTTTTCTCTCTCTATGTTGCACGGAGCACTTTTTTTAAAGCAAGAAACAATGCACCCTTATTTAGCACAATACGCCTCTATCTTCAAGTTTAAAATACCTTTTCTAAAAGCCACCAGAAACGTATGAAAAAGAATCAATTTGCCAAACTAATCACTACCTCGCTCTGCCTAGGGTTAGCCCTCACATCGACTTCTGCCCAAGAGACACTTTTGCCACAACCACAGACAATCGTTTTTAACCAAGGAGCACTTAAATCAACGCTTATACTGAATGAGAAGAGCACTCACTTTATAGAGATGGTAAAGACCTCGGGCATCAAATTGGCAAACAAAGGAAAAGAGCTACACTTAAATATCGTCCCAACACTTGCAGGTGCAGAGATGAATCTAGACGAGGCTTATAAATTAAAAATCGAAGAGGAAGGTATCACCCTACAGGCAACCACTGAACAAGGGCTATTTTGGGGACTTCAAACCCTATCGCAATTGCAAAAAGAGTACCCCAAAGGGAAGATTCCTTGCATGGAAATTCTAGATTGGCCCGCCTTTAAAGTACGCGGATGGATGCAAGATGTAGGCCGCAGCTACGTATCCATGGAGGAGTTAAAGGAGGAGATTGCCACGCTTTCAAAATATAAAATCAATGTATTTCACTGGCACTTAACCGAGAACCAAGCGTGGAGACTCGAAAGTAAAGTGCACCCCGAATTGGTAGCAGCCAAAAATATGACCCGCATGGAGGGTAAATACTACACACATGCCGAGGCTAAAGAGCTGCAAGCTTTCTGTAAACAGCACAACATGATGCTTCTTCCAGAGTTTGATATGCCTGGACACAGCGCCGCATTTAAACGCGCCTTTGGGGTAGATATGCAAACCGCCGAAGGAACGAAAATTCTAAAAGAGCTTATAAACGAAGTATGCGAAGTATTTGATGAAGTACCTTATCTACACATCGGTACAGACGAAGTACAATTTACCAACCCCACCTTTTGCGATGAAATGGTGGCCTTCATACGCGAAAGAGGTAAGAAGGTTATCTCGTGGAATCCAGGTTGGAACTACAAAGCAGGCGAAATTGATATGACACAGATGTGGAGCTACCGAGGCAAACCCACACCCGGTGTACCAGCCATCGACAGCAAGTTTCACTACCTGAACCACTTCGATACCTTTGCCGATATCGTAGCTTTATATACCAGTCGCATTGGGAACGTAGAGAAAGGATCGGACCAAATAGCGGGAAGCATTCTTGCGTTGTGGCACGATCGATACATGGATAAAGAGTACAACATGAACCTAGAGAACTACCTATACCCTAATATGCTTGCCATAGCAGAACGTGCTTGGTTAGGCGGTGGCTATCAGTACTACGATCAACATGGAACCAATCTAGTTCCCGGTACAGAACCATTCGAAGCATTTAAAAACTTCGAAGAGCGTATGTTGTGGCAAAAGAAGACAAACTTTTCGAACTTACCTTTTGCCTATGTAAAGCAAACCGATGTAAAATGGAACATCACCGAACAGTTTCCCAACGAGGGCAATCTATCAAAATCGTTTGAACCCGAAACAGAACTAAAATCTTCGTATCAATTAAACGGAGAGACCATTGGAGTAAACGAAGCCATTGGTGGAGGCATCTATTTGCGCCACGTGTGGGGAGAGAAAACCATTCCAGGCTATTACGCAAAGCCACTCGAGAACCATACGGCTTATGCTTGGACCTATGTCTATTCAAACAAGAACCAAGAGGTCGGCTTGTGGTTCGAAACACAAAACTACAGCCGCTCCGAATCCGACCTTCCTCCTTTGCAAGGTACATGGGATTATAGAGAGAGTAAAATCTGGATAAACAATCAAGAGGTAGCTCCCCCCACTTGGAGCGGTACACATACCGAACGATCGAATGAAATTACTTTGGGGAATGAAAATATGGTAGGACGTGATCCGCAACCCGTACAACTTAACAAAGGGTGGAATAAAGTACTAATTAAACTACCTATTGGTAAGTTTAGTGTACCGCAAGTTAGACTAACAAAATGGATGTTTACAGCTATGTTTGTTACCATGGACGGAAAAGAGCGTGTAGAACTTATCTATTCTCCAGAGAAGAGAAAGTAAAATCCCATTTTCCCTTACACATTCTTTTGTTCGTTAAGGAGTACAAAAGGGCATTCCAAAGAATTGCCCCTTACCTACGAAATATTAAAAACCGATATACGCTATTTTCAATTTATAAACTGATAAAATCATGCGAAAGCTCCTATTTACACTTCTGCTAGCAGCCTCTGCTTGCATTACTGCCCAAGAGAGAAGCTACTCTACTTATTGGCACCAACGCGCCACGCTATTCGAAACCCTACCTATTACTTCGAAAGACATTGTTTTTGTAGGCAATAGCATTACTGACGGGGGTGAGTGGTGTGAACTACTCAACAACAAGCATGTAAAGAACCGAGGTATCAGCGGTGATGTATCGATGGGTGTGTATGATCGCCTAGAGGCCATTATTCAAGGAAAACCTAAAAAGATATTCATCCTTATCGGGGTAAACGATTTGCCTCGTAAAACAGCGATTGAAGAGATTGCAAACAACATCAACCGGGTGATTGAGAAAATCAAAGAGCAATCGCCCAAAACCAAAATCCACCTACAGAGCGTACTCCCTATGTCGGACGAAAAGAACATGTTCCAAGGGCATACCGAACGCCTTGGCGAGGTTGCATCCCTTAACGCCCTCCTAAAAAAAGTAGCAGAGAAAGAGGCTATTACCTACATCGACCTCTATTCTAAATTCATCAATCCCGAAACAGGCAAGATGGATCTGCGTTACACCAATGACGGACTTCACCTACTAGGTGCAGGCTATCAACTGTGGGCATCGATTGTTAAACCTTACGTGAACAAATAATGAGAAGAAAACTACTTTTCTTTCTAGCAACCTGTCTGGCACTACTTCCACTAGTGGCACAGGTTAAAGTGGCTTGTGTAGGTAATAGCGTCACCTACGGTTACTTGGTAGAAGAACGTGAAAAGAATGCCTACCCAGCTAAGTTGCAGGCCTTCTTAGGTGAGGGATACGAAGTAGGTAACTTTGGACACAGTGGTGCTACCCTATTAAAGAAAGGACATCGTCCCTATAACTCTCTCGAAGCTTATAGAAATGCTATTGATTTTAAGCCCGATATGGTGATTATTCACTTGGGATTGAATGATACTGATCCTCGCTCATGGGCAGCGCATCGCGATTCGTTTCTCGAAGATTATACTTCGCTAATAAACGCATTCAAGGAGGTGAACCCACAAGTAAAGGTCTCAATTTGTAGATTGTCACCTATTTTCCATTGGCACCCTCGCTTTCAATCGAGCACACGCGATTGGTATCACCAAGTACAGCATGCTATAGAACAGGTAGCACGTATTAATAAAGTAGAGCTTATCGACTTTCAAGAGGTACTTTACGATCGGCCCGATTTAATGCCCGATGCAATTCATCCCAATGCTCAAGGAGCAGAGCTATTAGCAAAACGAGTATATAGTGCCATTACAGGTAACTTTGGCGGACTACAAATGAGTTCTGCTTATTCGGACTACATGGTGTTGCAACGCAACCAAAAACTAACAGTTACTGGTAGTGCTAATGCAGGCGAGAAAATTCGCGTAAGCATAAACAAACAGTCGCACAAAACAGTAACAGCTCTTAATGGCAAGTGGCAGGTGGAGCTAAACCCGATGAAAGCGGGTGGCCCTTATACGCTTAAGATTGAATCGGATACAAAAACGATTCAGTATAAAGAGGTATTAGTGGGCGAAGTGTGGCTCTGTTCGGGGCAATCAAATATGTTCTTCCGTGTAGATCAAAGCGAAGAGAAAGAGGAGCTATTGGCAGATGTTGAGAGTAGATCGTCTATTCGCATACTCGACAGCAAGCCTCGATGGGAGACTTACGATGTAGAGTGGGATTCCCTCACCCTGCACGAGCTCAATGAGCTGAAGTACTTTGAGTCTACTGGTTGGAAGGCTGCATCAGCCGAATCGGTTAAAGGTACATCGGCCATCGGCTACGCCTTTGCACGAAAACTGAGTGACTCATTGCAAGTACCTATTGGACTTATTCACTGTTCACTAGGTGGTTCACCAGCCGAAGCATGGATAGACCGTCATACACTCGAAATGGAAATTCCTTCCCTTTTATACAATTGGAAGAAGAGCGACTTTTTACAAGGTTGGGTACGAGATAGAGCCTCTAAAAACATAGCACAAGCAACCAACACGCTTCAACGTCACCCGTACGAACCTGCTTATCTATACGAAACCGCGATTCGTAACTTGAAGAGTTACCCCATTGGTGGCGTACTTTGGTACCAAGGCGAATCGAATGCACACAATACAGAGTTGCACGAAAAGGTATTTCCTATTTTGGTAGATAGTTGGCGTAAAAGCTGGGAGAACCCTACCCTGCCCTTCCTCTATGTACAACTATCGAGCATGAACCGTCCCGAGTGGCCTATCTTTAGAGACAGCCAGCGCAGACTATTGGATTCTCGACCACATCTAGGCATGGCCGTATCGTCCGATCGTGGAGATTCACTCGATGTACATCCACGCAGAAAGAAAGAGGTAGGCGAAAGATTAGCTGCTTGGGCACTTAGCCAAACCTATGGACAAAACAACCTCCCTTCGGGGCCACTTTACAAGGATTTACATATCAAGAAGGGGAAAGTATACGTCACATTTACGTATGCAGAAGGCTTAACAACATCGGATGGGAAGGCACCCTGCTGCTTTGAAGTAGCAGACGAGACAGCCATCTTTCATCCTGCCGAGGCGGAGATAGTAGGCAATGAGGTACGCGTATGGAACAAGAAGGTTGAGAAACCTATGTACGTTCGTTACGGCTGGCAGCCGTTCACCCGTGCCAATTTAATCAATGCAGCAGGTTTACCTGCCTCCACCTTTCTATCAACACCTTATTAAAAAAGAATTAAATGAAAAGAACAGCCATTACAGCCACTATCGCTTTTGCATGTTGTAGCCTTACACAGTGCGTTATACCTAGCCAAGAGGAGATGAAAGCAACTCCTCTGGCCCCTCTTCCCATTGGCTCATCGACTACTGTAAAGGGAGTATCGGCCCCTTTTGCCATCGCTTACAACCATTCGATGTGGGTGGCAGGTGGATGCAACTTTCCCAATCAGCCTGCAGCCGAAGGAGGAAGCAAAGTTTATTATGATGCTATTTACAGCTATAGTGATTCGATAGGTAAATGGGAATATAAAGGAAATCTACCCATACCGTTAGCATACGGAGCTTCGGTACTTTACAACAATCAGTGGATTTGTGTAGGAGGAAACAATGAACAGCACTCTTCGGCAGCCGTATTATCCATAGCACTTAACAAAGTGCCGCTTCGGGTCGATACGCTTCCCTCTCTACCCATTACCATGGACAATACAGCTGCTGTATGCAGCAAGAACTTTCTCTATGTAGCGGGTGGTATTTGCAATGGGAAACCAGGAACTCAATTCTATCGTCTTAATCTGGAGCAACCTGAAGCATGGGAAGAGTTAATAAATTATCCAGAGCCTGCACGCGTACAGTTGCAACTCGCTTGCGGAGAGAATGAGGAGATACTTTTGCTAGGAGGTTTTAATGGAGGAACAGTCAATCAAAAGCCCGAGATGCCCGAAGAGGTCTGGAGCTATTGCCCCCAGAATAAGAGTTGGAAAGAGGTTGCTAAACTTCCTATCTGCACAACCGACAACTCTACACTGGCCCTCGTAGGTGGTTTTGCTATTCCACAAAATGACTCACTCTTATTAGTGGGTGGTGGAGTAAATCGTCCTCGTTTTGAAGAGGCACTGTTAAATGGTCAGAACATGCTTATAGCTAAACAAGCTAATAACCAGGAAGCAATTGACTCGATAGCCCACGTGCAGCGCTGCTATCTGCTTCAACCTATAGCATGGTATAACTTCAATCCAGAAATCTTTGTATTCAATGTGAAAAGGAGCCAGTGGGTCGACTCATTCAGTTCTCCACAGGCAGCACGTGCTGGAGCAGGAGTAGGCATAATAGGTGAGTCACTCTATGTGATAGGAGGCGAATTAAAACCAGGTATACGTACAGATGAGGCAAATAAAATGGTCTATTTGGTAAAATAGAATCTAAATAACTAATTTATATTCGGATTAAACTTAAACTTTTGTGAAACTTTATGCTGAAATTAAAGAGTTCTTTAATAACTTTGCGATCGATTTTTTTAGTACAATTTGATGCTATATTTTACGATAAGCCTATTAAATGAGGTACAAAAAGAGTTTTAAAGAGAATAAGGAACGAATTATTTGATAACCTTAATAAACAAAACGAGAATTCAATAGCAACTTGAATTCGTAACAAAACTTACTTATGGAAACAACCCCAAAAAATTTTATGGTGCCATTGGCTTTTGTCGGCATGATGTTCTTTGCCATCGGCTTTGCACTGGGTATTAACGCATTTTTAATGCCTGTATTGGAAAAATCGATGCAAATGTCGGCAGCTCAATCCAACCTCTTGTTGGCTGCAACTTTTGTTCCTTTCTTACTATTTGGTATTCCTGCTACAAAATGTATTGAGAAAATTGGTTATAAAAAAACAATGGCCCTCTCATTTGTTATATTTGCTGGTGCTTTTGGTCTTTTTATTCAAGCAGCCTCTACCGCCTCAATTACTTGGTTCTTGGTTGCATCTTTTGCCTGTGGTGCTGCAAATGCTGTACTACAAGCATCGGTTAATCCCTATATCACCATTTTAGGTCCTATTGAATCGGCTGCTAAACGCATCTCGATTATGGGTATCTGTAACAAATTGGCTTGGCCTGCTACTACCTTATTCATTACAATGGTAATTGGTAAAACGATCGACAATATTACAATGGCCGATCTTTACCAACCTTTCTACATCATCATCGGTCTTTTTGTAGCATTGGGTGTGATGGCACTTATGGCTCCACTTCCCGAGGTAAAAGCGGCTGGTGAAGAGAATAGCAACGATGAAGGAGCTGCCGAAGTCTCTTCGTATGCAGAAGGTAAAAAGTCAATCACGGAGTTCCCTCACCTTCTTTTGGGTGTAGTTGCCCTTTTCCTTTACGTAGGGGTAGAGACCATTGCATTGGCTACTGCTACCGGTTATGCAAAATCATTAGAACTTCCTGGCGACAACTACGGGTTTATTCCTTCTATCGGTATGATTGTGGGGTATATCTGTGGTGCACTTCTTATCCCTAAGTACCTTAACCAAGCCACTGCTATGAAAATATGCGCGATTGTAGCTATTATTGGTTCTGTACTAGTAGCTGTAGTACCTGGCGAGTTCTCTGTATATTGCATATTCTTTATGGCCTTGGGTTGCTCTTTAATGTGGCCTGCACTTTGGCCACTTGCGATGGCCGATCTTGGTAAATTTACCAAAGCAGGTTCTTCGCTACTTACCATGGCTATCGCCGGTGGTGCGGTAATGCCTTTCGTACGCGGTTTAATACAAGATGCAACCGACTTCCAAACCTCATTCTGGATTTGTGTACCTTGCTTCTTATTTATTCTTTACTACGGTATGGCGGGATACAAAATTCGCACAAAGAAATAACGATTTAACCTTACCTCCTCTTCGATTCATTCGAAGAGGAAAAACTACCTGTTAACCTATATAAAACACTTTTCTATCAACTATAAATAAAAAAACATGAAAAAAATTGGATTCTTAGCACTATTATTAGTTGCTATGGTAGGTTGTACGGCCCCAACATCAAACAATGGATGTGCACCTATCGAAACTAAAGTTCCAGCACGTCCAGCTGGTCAAACTGACGTAATTGAACTAGCCGCTCCTAAAATTGAGACGGTACGCGTAGGCTTCATTGGCCTAGGTATGCGCGGTCCTGGTGCAGTTCACCGTTTCACTCAAATACCCGGAACTGAAGTCGTAGCACTTTGCGATCTTAGCGCAGATAATGTTGAACGCACTCAAAAGATTCTTGAAAAACAAGGTAAAGCTCGTGCTGTTGCATATTCAGGCGATGAGAATGCATGGAAGCAAATGGTAGAGCGTGATGATTTGGATTTGATTTATATTGCAACAGATTGGAAAACGCATGCTACAATGGGTGTATATGCAATGGAACAAGGCAAGCACGTAGCTATCGAAGTTCCTGCAGCCATGACATTGGATGAAATCTGGCAATTAATTGACACTTCTGAGCGTACACGTAAACACTGTATGCAACTAGAAAACTGTGTATATGACTTCTTCGAACTTACTACATTGAACATGGCTAGCCAAGGCGTATTTGGTGAAGTACTTCATGTAGAAGGAGCTTACATTCACAACCTTGAAGACTTCTGGTCATCGTACTGGAACAACTGGCGTATGGATTACAACCGCGAATTCCGTGGCGATATCTATGCTACTCACGGTGTAGGTCCTGCTTGCCAGCTATTGAACATTCACCGTGGTGACCGTATGAAAACATTGGTTGCTATGGATACAAAACCAGTTAATGGCCCTGCAGTTATTAAGAATGCAACGGGCGAAGATGTAAAAGATTTCCAAAACGGTGATCAAACAACAACGCTTGTAAATACAGAAAATGGCAAAACCATGTTGATTCAACACAATGTAATGACTCCTCGTCCTTACAGCCGCATGTACCAAGTAGTAGGTGCCGATGGTTATGCTAGCAAATACCCTGTACAACAATATTGCTTGCGTCCTTCTCAAGTAGATAGCAACGATGTTCCTAACCACGAAAACTTAAACGCACACGGTGCTGTACCTAACGATGTAAAAGAGGCATTGATGGCAAAATACAAAAACCGTATTCACGTAGAATTGGAAGAGACTGCTAAGAAAGTAGGTGGTCACGGTGGTATGGACTTCATCATGGATTACCGTTTGGTATACTGTTTGCAAAATGGTCTTCCTTTAGATATGGACGTTTATGACTTGGCAGAGTGGTGTTCATTCGCTGAATTAACTCGCCTTTCTTTAGAAAACGGTTCTGCACCTGTAGCTGTACCCGATTTTACTCGTGGAGCTTGGAACAAAGTAAAAGGTTACAGACACGCTTTTGCTGATTAATTATAGAATATATTGATGAATAAAACAGTTAAATCTTTGGCACTTGCACTAGGCTTCATAAGCCTGGGTGCAAGTGCCCAAATTGCTTCTAGTGAGGCATCAAAACCCTATTGGAGAGATCTTCAAGTAGTATCGGTTAATAAGGAAAAAGCTCGCTCTGCATTTATGAGCTATGGCGACCGTACAACGGCATTAACAGGTAAATATGAAAACAGCGAATACTACCGCCTTCTAAATGGAACGTGGAAGTTTTATTTCGTTGATTCATTCACTCAATTGCCCGAAAACGTCACAGATCCTTCTACCTCTACGAGTAGCTGGCATGACATTCAAGTTCCTGGAAACTGGGAGGTACAAGGACACGGTATAGCCATCTATACCAACCACGGATATGAGTTTAAAGCTCGTAATCCAGAACCTCCACTTTTACCCGATGAAACTCCGGTAGGTATCTATCGCCGCGACATCGAAGTACCTCAAAACTGGAAGGAAAGAGATATCTATCTGCACCTTGCTGGCGTAAAATCGGGTACCTATGTCTATATCAATGGAAAAGAGGTAGGTTATAATGAGGACTCAAAAAACCCTGCAGAGTTCTTAATTAACCCTTATCTGCAAGAGGGTAAAAACGTATTGACTCTTAAAGTATTCCGTTGGAGTACAGGTACCTATTTAGAGTGTCAAGATTTTTGGCGCATTAGTGGTATTGAGCGCGATGTGTTTATCTATTCACAGCCTAAAACTTCCATCCAAGACTTCCGTATTAAATCGACTTTGGATGATACCTATACTGACGGTTTGTTAACACTATCACTGGATATTCGTAACCGTGCTTCTGTTGCAAGCAATGCAACTGTTAGCTATGAATTGCTTGATGCAAATAGCAAAGTCGTTGCCACAGCTAAACAAAATGTATCTGTTAATGCAAACGAAATTCAAACCGTTCGCTTTGAAGAAACACTTTCGAATGCAAAGAAATGGAGCTCAGAAGATCCAAATCTTTACAAAGTATTGATGAGCGTAGAGCAAGATGGAAAAGTAACGGAGATCATTCCCTACCACGTAGGTTTCCGTCGTATCGAAATTAAAGCAACCGATATCATTGCTGGAAACGGTAAGCCCTATACTTGCTTCTTTGTAAATGGTCAACCCATTAAATTGAAAGGAGTAAATATTCACGAACATAATCCTCTTACTGGGCACTATGTGACCGAAGATATCATGATTCGCGATTTCGAGTTGATGAAACAAAACAACATCAACAGCGTGCGTTTGTGCCACTACCCACAAGATCGCCGTTTCTATGAATTGTGTGACATTTATGGACTTTATGTTTATGATGAAGCCAACATTGAGAGCCACGGTATGTACTACGACCTTAAAAAAGGAGGAAGCTTGGGTAACAACCCCGAGTGGTTAGTTCCACACATGGATCGTACCATCAACATGTTTGAACGCAATAAGAACTACCCTTCTTTAACCATTTGGTCATTAGGTAATGAAGCGGGTAATGGATACAACTTCTACCAAACCTATTTGTATGTAAAGAATGCAGACAAAGAGTTGATGAATCGTCCCGTTTGTTATGAACGTGCACTTTGGGAGTGGAATACCGATATGTATGTTCCTCAATATCCAAGTGCAGGCTGGTTGGAGCAAATTGGTAAAGAAGGTAGCGACCGTCCGGTAGTTCCTTCGGAGTATGCACACGCTATGGGTAACTCTACAGGTAACTTGCATGGACAATGGCAAGCTATCAACAAATACCCCAACCTACAAGGAGGTTATATTTGGGACTGGGTAGATCAAGGTATTTTAGCAGTCGATAAAGAGGGTGTAGAGTACTATACGTACGGTGGCGACTACGGTGTAGATATGCCAAGTGACGGTAACTTCTTGTGTAACGGTTTGGTGAATCCCGATCGTGATCCTCATCCAGCAATGGCCGAGGTGAAGTATACACACCAAGATGTAGGCTTTGAAGCAGTTGATTTAACTAAAGGTGAATTTAAAATCACTAACCGCTTCTACTTTACAAGCCTTAGCAAGTACAAAGTTGTTTATGAACTACGTGCCAATGACAAAGTACTCTCTAAAGTAGAATCGAAACTTGATATTGCTCCACAAGCCTCTCAAGTGGTAACACACTCGCTAGCTGCTTGCAAACCACAAGCAGGCGTAGAGTATTTCGTAACCTTTAGAGTCTATACTACTCAAGCCGATAAGTTGGTACCTGCCAATCACTTAATTGCTTACGAACAGTTCCAAGTGCCTGTTGTAGCCGATAAAGTGGCTTACGAAGCAACTGGGGCTGCATTGAAAGTGACCGATACAGACCAAGAGGTAGCTATTACTTCTTCGAAAGTGAACTTCATTCTAAACAAAGAGCAAGGTTTGGTAACTTCGTACAAAGTAGATGGTGTAGAGTACTTCAAAGATGGTTTTGGTATTCAACCCAACTTCTGGCGTGCTCCGAATGATAACGACTACGGTAACGGCGCTCCCAAGCGTTTGCAAGTTTGGAAAGAGTCTAGCAAAGAGTTTAATATTACACGTGCGGTAGCTCAAACGGAAGGTAAGAATGTAGTGCTTAAAGTAAACTACTTATTGCCTGCTGGTAATGAGTATATCATGACTTACAAAGTCTATCCAAATGGTGTTGTAAATGTACAAGCACACTTCACATCGACTGACTTAAAAGCTGAAAAGGGAGAAGTATCGGAAGCGACAGCTACAGCAACATTCAGCCCTCGCAGCAAAGACGAAAAAGGAAATGCATTCCTCGAAGTACCTCGTATCGGTATCCGCTTCCGCATGCCTGCAGCGTATGAGAAGTTGGCTTACTTTGGACGGGGTGGAGAAGAGAACTACATTGACCGTAAACACGGAACAATGGTGGGACTTTACGAAACAACGGCTTCGAAGAACTACTATCCATACGTACGTCCGCAAGAGAATGGCCACCACACTGACACTCGTTGGTTAACACTTACTGGTGGTAAAGGTGGATTAGCGATTCTAGCAGACGATGTAGTAGGTTTCAATGCACTACGTAACTCAATTGAAGATTTTGATTCGGAAGAGTCTACACACGACTACCAATGGAACAACTTTACTCCACAAGAGATTGCCAACAAAAGCGAAGCGGCTGCTAAGGATGTATTACGCCGCATGCACCACATTAATGATGTGAAGCCACGCGACTTCGTAGAGGTTTGTGTAGACTGGAAGCAACAAGGTGTAGGTGGATACGATAGCTGGGGATCACGTCCTGAAACTGAATTCCAAATTCCTTCGAACGAGCACTACCATTGGGGATTCACCCTAGTACCAGGTTCTTCGAAAGAGAGCGTGAAAAAGATGCTGAAGTATAACTTCAAATAAAAAAGCAACGGTAATATTTTATCCAAAGTAAATCTTACCAATTGCAACCAATATCGCCCTATTCGACTCCCAGTGGAGTACGAATAGGGCGATTCTCGTATATAGCTAATTCCTAATAGCAGCTTCGTTCTCGGAGGAATAACGCACTACAAAGAATATAAAAGCAAGCAAAGAAGAAGAAATAAAAGCAATCAATTATACCACTCTCCAAAGATATTTTGCTATTTTTGTTACTCTAAAGAGTCCTTATATTCTTTAGTGGGAACACAAACAATCAGAACCAATAGCAAGCAGTAAGAGGAGCAATATATGAAGGAAATACGAGTGGGAGTCGTGGGTGTGGGATATCGTGGAAGCTACCTTATCCGCCTTATGCAGAATATACCAGCCTATAGAATCGTTGCTGTAATGGATGTATCTACACAAATGGTACTACCGCATGGAATACAAGCCACCCCCTACTCCGATTTAGATGTAATGCTCACTGCTGAACAACTCGACCTCGTATGTATTGCCTCACCCTGGGAGTTTCATTTCGAACAGGCACTCAAATGCCTAGAGAAGGGAGTACACATAGCCCTTGAAGTGAAAGGCGAACTGTTCGATAAGGAGTACTTCCAGATTAAGGAAGCTTCCCAAAAATCAGGGACAAAGGTCTATCCCCTCGAGAACATGTGTTTTGCACGCGAAATAATGTCGGTGGGTGAGATGGTTCGTGCAGGACTCTTCGGAGAGATTATTACAGCCAGAGGTGGATATTACCACGATATTCGACCCATTCTTGTGGGCGAGCAGGGCGATTTTGGTGGATCTACACTACACGAATCTTCGTGGCGATATCGCTATTATCAGGAGCGCAATGCTGATATATACCCCACTCACGGGATTGCTCCCATCACCTACTGGCTGGGCATTCAGCAAAAAGACCGCTTTAAGACTCTGCACGCTTTTGCCTCCAAATCAAGAGGTATTAAACAGCGTATTGTAGAGTTGGGTGGAGAGAGTCATCCCGATGCAAAAGCGAATTATGCCATGAGCGATATCATTACCTCGATTATTGAAACCACTGCCGGGGTACAAGTTATTCTTACGCACGATACTACCCTACCCCGTCCGCGCGAATTCAACTTAGAGATACAAGGGGTAAAAGGGATTTGGAAAGGAGAAAATCGCAAAATCTACATCGAGCATCAATCGCCTTACGAGTGTTGGGAGGAGGATGCAAGCTATATAGATCAATACGAACACCCTTTGTGGCGTACACACAAAACTGAGGCGTACGAATTTGATGCACACCACAGCGGAATGGATTACATTATGCTACAAGCCATTGTGTGGGATGCAACAAGAGGAATACCCTATCCTTTAACCATTGAAGACCAAATGGAGTGGAGTTCTATTACTACGCTCTCAGAGCGATCAATAAAAGAGCAGCGATTGGTCGAGTTTGATCGATAAAAATAATCCATTCAGTCTACCATTCGGTACGAACGATGGACTCAGTTTATAACAAAGAAGAAAATAAGAGCATCCTCGCATTTGACAAATGCACCCCCTTTCTGAAACATTTGATCCACCCGATCTCCATTTTCAAAACTCTTTTTCTTCTTTCACCAAGCCTAAAAAGCTCATTCCCAAATGATAGTGGTGAAAGTAAAGAATCTACACATTCAAACAGACTCTTTACTTTCACCAATACCTTTTTAAACAATACTAATAGACATATAGGTTAATACCCTCGTCCCACGATAGCTTACCAGGCTTGCCTCTCCAGAAGTGATTATCGAGATTGCAGAAATCATTTCGTCGCTTCATCTCTTCTTGAAGCATTCGTTTGTAGGCTGCTATCTTCAACTTGTACGCACCATTTTCGGCTAGATTAACTAACTCCCACGGATCGTTTTTAAGATCAAAAAGTTGTTCGGTTATAGCCCCTTCGATGTTGTAAATAATGTACTTCCAGTTATCCTTAACCAAAGCACGTTGCACACTGTTATAGGTCAAGAATATGCGATCGCGATGGGTGGCTTCTCCCTGTAAAACAGGTAGCAACGACTTGCCAGTAACCGAACTAGATGGCATAACCCCTAGTAAATCGCAAAGTGTTGGATAAAGATCATACAAATAGCATCCCTGCTCTTTACGCACCCCTTTCTCTAAATCGGAGGCCATGATAACGAGGGGTACACCTATGCTATGTTCATATAGATTCTGTTTACCCAACAACCCATGCTGACCTACTGCCAACCCATTATCGGAGGCAAAAACAAGAATGGTATTCTCTAATTCTCCTCGTGCTTTTAAGGTTTCGAGAATCCGACCAATTTGAACATCAACCTCACTTACCATGCCATAATAGTGGGCCAACTCTTGTTTAACCATCTCTTCGGTTCGAGGCAATGGAAGAAACACTTCGTCTCTTACACTCATTTCGCCATTATCGAAGGGGTGCTGTGGCAAGTAGTTAACCGGAAGATCTAAAGTAGAGGGGTCATACTTGGGCCCATAGTCGGGATGCTGGTTTCGAGGATCGTGCGGAGAGGTAAAGGCTACAAAGGCAAAAAAGGGCTTCTCATTTTTCTTCCGCCCATTGAGAAAGGCAATCGCAGCATCGGCAAAAAGTTCGGATGAGAATTTATCGCCTACGTAAACCTCCTTGTATTGTGCCGTTGGATCGTAATGATACAAACGGGGCTCCCAATGTCCATTTTGGTTATAGGGGTGCATGCCTCCAAAGAAAATATGATCGCCCGTGGAGAAGGAACGATTGAAAGATGCCTTATCTGAGTGCCATTTACCCGTTGCAAAGGTTTCATACCCTTCGGAACGAAGCTGCTCGGGCAAGGTGGTGTGCGGTTCGGGTATTTGCTGGCCATCACGACTCACCTCAAATACGCCCCTACCCGTCATAATCATGGCGCGACTGGGCATAGAGAGTGCTCCTCCCAAGGAGCCGTTGGTATAGGTACGCATAAAAGAGACACCGTTATTCACAATACCATCTATATGAGGGGTTTCGACTTGGGAATTTCCATAGGCATGGATACTCGATTTCTGCAAATCATCGACTAAAATAAAGAGTACATTTTTGGGTTTGACTACTTTGGCATGACTGTAGGCTCCATTCAAGGCAACTAGGGCCAATAACGTATACGATAGTTTTCTCATAAGTAATGAATCAGATTTAATACCAATCGGTTTTCTTTTAAATAGAGGCACCACAAAAATAGTGTTCTTGAGGGAGCTGCTCTTTATAATAATTCTCTAAGATAATACTTTATTACTTATGAGCAACCTTAGAATAGCGATTTTGAAACCAATAATTGCCTATTAAGTGGAGGCTATGAGAGGGATTTTTGGAGGCTCTCTGCACAAGCGGTCGTGCAACCCTGCACAAGCGGTTGCGCAGCTCTGCATAAGCGCTTATGCAAGGATGTACAAGCGGTTGTGCAGAACAGCTTTAGAATTAGAGAATAAAAAAAGCAGCAATCAACTCATTACTAAAACAATAGAACGATAATTCAGATTTTAAAAAACTCAAAATAATACTCAAAGGACTATTAAGGAGAAGAAAAAGAAGAATAGAGAAAACGAAAAATATGTAGCTGTTAATAAAAGAAAACAATCAATGCTTTTCACTCGGAGAACTTGGAGTTTTTCATTAAATACTGTTTATTTGTCAGACAAATAGGACAAATAAGAAAACAACCTAATTTAAGAATACAATGTACCATTTGCAGCGTCAAAATCAAGTGATTACTTTGGTTGATCAAGTAGAAGATAAATTACTCAGCTACTTTCGAGAGCGAAATCTCTGCATAGGTGATGCCATTCCTAACGAATTGGTATTAGCCTCGGATTTGAAGGTTGCTCGCAGTGTTTTGCGTGAAGCTTTAAGTCGCCTGAAAATGATTGGAATGATTCAAACACGTACGCGCAAAGGTATGATTCTTACCGAGCCCTCTGTTTTAGGTGGAATGAAGCGAGCCATTGATCCTCGTATTTTAAGTGAAAACTCACTCTTCGATATTCTTGGGTTTCGCATTGCATTAGAAATTGGGATGTGTAGTGATCTTTTTGCCCACATTACACAAGCCGATATCATAGAACTAGAGCAAATTGTACACATGGAGGTAGTCTTTGAAAATAATGAATACACTCCAATCAGTGAGTATGCCTTTCATGCTAAGCTCTATTCCATCACTGCAAATAAAACAATTGAGGAGTTTCAAGAAATAGTACAACCGGTTATGCTTTTTGTGAAAGAGAAGTTCAAAACTTTTCTGGAGCCTATTAATGTTGAGATTAAGAAAAATGGGAGGCTTGTTACACACAGTGATCTATTGGAGCAGATTAAATGTAACAACAAAGAGGGCTATAGAGAAGCTCTCGAAGGGCACTTTGCACTGTATAAAACATTTATAGCAAACCGAAGGAAAGAGATGCAGTAAAACAAGTAACCCAAATAATTATTTAAAATAGAACATGGAGAATTATCAAAGACTACAAGGACTTGTAGCAGCAACCTTTACTCCTATGGACAGTGAAGGTAACCTAAACCTATCAGCAATTGAAAGCTATGCCCACTTAATGACAAAATCAAAAGTATCAGGGGTATTTGTATGTGGTACAACTGGTGAGTCACACTCGCTTACAACAGCCGAACGTAAACGTATTCTGGAAGAGTGGGTAAAAGTGGCTAAAGGTGCATTTAAAATCATTGCTCACGTTGGATCGAACTCGATGCACGAAGCTATGGATCTAGCCGTCCATGCACAACAAGTGGGTGCCGATGCAATTGGAGCAATGGCTCCAAGCTTTTTTAAACCAGCAACTGTTAGTGATTTAGTAGATTTCTTCATTCCAATTGCAAAAGCTGCATCGGAGTTGCCTTTTTACTACTACAACATGCCTGCTATGACAGGGGTTTCTTTACCCGTAGCTCAGTTCTTGCTAGAAGGGAAAAAGAAAATGCCTAACCTCGTTGGTACAAAATTCACCCACAACAACTTGATGGAAATGGGCGAATGTTTAGCACTTAACAATGGTGAATTTGAGGTGCTACATGGCTATGATGAGATTTTAATTGCAGGATTGGCATTTGGAGCAGTGGCCGGTGTAGGAAGTACCTACAACTACCTACCACATGTATATCTTGGTATATTCGATGCAATGAAGAAGGGAAATATAGAAGAGGCTCGTAAACTACAGCAGCAATCGATAGAGGTAGTAAAAGTTATTATCAAATACGGTGGAGGTGTACGTGGTGGAAAAGCCATTATGAATCTAATCGGCATTGAATGTGGCGACTGTAGGCTACCCATAACTCCCTTTACAGCCAAGGAAATGCAAACACTCAAAGAAGATTTAGAGGCTATTGGCTTCTTCAACTAACCAACAAAAGTTGGAGAAGATAGTAAACTTATCTTCTCCAACGACCCACAGTTTAGCCTAAATAGAGTAACTAGTAACTGCCTTTAAAAACAAGTAACATGAAGCACCTTATCAATCTAATTCTTATGCTCCTTGGAGCAACACCAGTCCTAGCACAACAAGAGAGACCCAATATGCCTTGGGTTGATTTATCCAATCAGAAAGATAGACAAACCATTCTAGCAGAAGGGCGACCCGATTTATACAATGGCCATCCTACGACTATTATGTTCGATGATAACAAAACGATTCTATGTACCTGGTCGTCTGATCATGGTGGAAAAGCCTCGTTCTTAGCCGAAAGTAAAGATGTAGGAAGAACCTGGGAGAGCCGCAATACCCCAGCAGACTGGCAAAAAATGAGCAATTGCCCCAGTATGTATAGACTAACGGATAAGCAGGGTAAAGAGCGCATCTTTGTATTTTGTGCAAACCCAGAGATGGGACAAAGTTACAGTGAAGATGGAGGGAAAACGTGGAGTGCTGTTCGCAGCCTAAATAAGCCTTGCATTATGGCATTTGCTAGTATCGTTAAGCTAAAGAATGGAGACTATATGGGCCTCTATCACCGTGGACAAGATGGAATAGATGGAAAAAAACTAACTCTGTGGAAATCAATTTCGACCGATGGCGGACTTACGTGGGACGAATCGGTATTGGTAGGAGAAATGGCTGGACGCGCTCCTTGCGAACCTTTTGTCTTTCGTACTCCCGATGGAAATCGCCTCGTTTGTATTGCACGCGAAAACAACCGGGTAGGAAACTCACTTATGATGTTCTCGGACGATGAGGGAAAAAACTGGACTCCACTTAAGGAGACTCCTTGGGGACTTTCGGGCGATAGACACATTATCAAGTTTACTCCCGACGGACGAATGATAGCACTCTTCAGAGATATGGCAGCCAATAGCCCTACCAAAGGACACTTTGTAGCGTGGGTAGGCAACTATAAAGATTTACGCGAAGAGACCTCGGGACAATACCGTATTAAACTTCTTCACAGTTATGAAGGATCGGACTGTGGATACCCTGGTTTAGAGATTCTTCCAGATGGAACGATTCTAGCCATCACCTATATTAAAATACGCCCAGGCAAAGAGAGACACTCCATTGTAGCTGTTCGTTTTAAATTGGACGAAACAGATGCTATGTTAAGATAGATTCAATTAAATAAGAGAATAAGATGATGAAACACCGAATTCAATTCCTTTTAGGTACACTACTTATGGGGTGTACACTACTACCAGCACAGGTACAAGTTATTGTAAATCAACCTGTACTGCCGGTTCTTACACAGAAAGAGATTAATCCTGTATTAAAACTAGAGTTAATTAAAACAGAGAAAGAAGATTGTACGGTAGAGGAGATTAAGTACTCCCTAAAAGGTACAACAGAATTAGCCGATATAGAGAGTATCACACTGTATGGAGCAACAAAAAATGGGTATCTATCTACCAAAGATCAACTAACTGAACCACATTTCTCAGCAAAAAGTGTAGCGTTTAAAAATCCATTAGTTCTAAAGTCCGATACAACCACTCTTTGGGTATCACTCAAACTGAAAGAGCAAGTAAAGCTTTCAAACAGACTGTACATAACCTGTACAGGAGTAAAGACCTCGCAAGGAAAAGCTACGATCGTAACAAAGGGTACCCCCATTGCAATGCGTCCGGGTGTAGCCGTTCGTAAAATGGGAGAAGATGGTGTAAATACTTCGCGCATACCGGGTATTGCCACATCGAAAAAAGGCACCTTACTTGCCGTATACGATGCACGCTATGAAAGTTCACGCGACCTACAAGGGCACATGGATATTGCACTTAATCGCAGCTTTGATGGGGGCAAAACCTGGCAACCTATGCAAGTGGTACTTGACATGAAAGAGTGGGGTGGCCTTCCCGAAAAATTTAATGGCGTAAGTGATGCTTGTATATTGGTAGACCAAAACTCAGGTGATATGTATGTAGCAGGGCTATGGATGCACGGAGTACTCGATGGTAAAACAGGACAATGGGTAGAAGGAATGACTCAAGATAGTACACGTTGGATTCACCAATGGCATGCCAAAGGTTCTCAGCCTGGTTTAGGTGTGAAAGAGACCTCACAGTTTATTATCTCAAAAAGTACAGACGATGGAGCTACTTGGAGCGAGCCTATAAACATTACTGAACAAACCAAACGCCCAGAGTGGTGGCTATATGCTCCTGGCCCTGGACAGGGTATCACACTGAAGGATGGTACTTTAGTTTTCCCCACTCAAGGGCGTGACAAGAATGGCCTTCCCTTTTCGAACATTACTTGGAGCAAAGATGGAGGAAAAACGTGGGTAGCCAGCAATCCTGCCTACCACGATACCACCGAATGTATGGCTGTTGAACTATCGGATGGAAGTATTATGCTAAACATGCGTGACAATCGCAATCGCGGTAAAAAAGAGAACAATGGGCGCAGAATCTGTGTTACTTCCGACCTTGGAGAGAGTTGGACGGAGCACCCCACTTCGAGCAGTGCATTAATTGAGTCAACTTGTATGGCAAGTATTCACAAACACATCTACACCGTAAAAGGCGAGAAGAGATCGATTCTTCTTTTCTGCAATCCAGAATCTTACAATAGCCGCGATCACATGACACTTAAAGTGAGCTACGATGATGGAATGACCTGGCCAGATGAAAAGAAAATCTTACTCGATCAGTACGGTAGTTTTGGTTATTCTTGCATTACATCGGTAAATGAAAATACCATTGGTATTTTTTACGAAAGTAGCCAAGCACACATGGCTTTCCAACAAGTTAAACTAGAGGAGTTGCTTAACAAATAAAGAATATCTCTATTCAACACCTACTAATCTTAAGTAAATATCTACATGAAGAAAACTACTTTATTCTACTCCCTACTCTTCTGTTGTGCCTCGTCACAGCTATCAGCACAAGAGGGAGTCACGCAGTTTGGCAGGCCATTACCACACCGAACTCGATTCGGAGATTTACGACTACTGCATCGCCATCGCACAGAGCTATCCTGAGGGCGTTTTAGAGCGTAGACAAAAAGAGGGAAAGCGTACCACCTACTACACCTGCTGTACGGAGGATAGACCCAATACGTTTACCATTTCTAACCTAGCAGAAGCGCCTTGGATAAGTTTCTTCTGTGCCAAAGATAAGGTAGATGGATACCTGCGTTGGACATTTAACAGTTGGGTGAAAGAGCCCTTACTAGACTCTCGTTTCCGTACTTGGACCGGTGGAGATACCTACATGGTTTATCCAGGTGGAAGAAGTTCGAATCGATTCGAAAAGTTCCTTGAAGGAATACAGGCTTATGAGAAGATTCAAATTCTTCGTCGCGAACTCAAAGAGCAGAACCGCCACGCAGATTTAAAGAAGATTGAAGAGGGACTTGCGCAGTTTCAGCTAGGCGACTTCCCCGAAGGGCGTGCCGAGAAGTTAGTCAATCAAATGAATCATCTACTCAATTCGATCCGCTAAAGAAAGTAAAAGTTCCACAAAATCTTGGTAGTAGCATCATACTACTATTTATCGAAGAAAAAGGGGGAACTTGTTGTTCATACAGTTGCTAAATAGCCCTATCCTACTCCATCATCTAGGAGTTAGGATAGGGCTATTATGTATGAAGTAGGTTTAGTAAGCAATTAAGAGAAGAGTGAGAGGCCCGTTGTAGCCAATCTACACATCGATAATCACCTCTAAAATAGCTCCTTATTTCTTCTTTTGCAAAGCCATCAGATACTTTCTAACTGGTAAGTCATACAGACGAAGAGATAAGTATGCCAATGCCATTGAGCCAAATAAAACAGCCAAAGCACCTACCCACGATTCAGAGAAGGGCAAGTTGTTGTTTTGTACCCAAGCAATGTAGAGATAAATAAAGGGGTAGTGAACAATGTAAAGGGGATAGGAAATATCACCAAGGAACTTACACAACTTAATTCCAACTGGGCTACTCATCTTATCACTCATTCCCATGTAAACAATTGCTGGGAAAAGCAAACTAATAAGTGCCATATCATACAAACCATTAGCCCACAGTGAGGTTTCATCGCCGATGCGAGGCATAGCCAATGTAATAGCTAAAAGAGCTGAACCAATCCAGAAAGCACCTTTAACCTTACCGGCACGTACCACTCTAAACATGAGTAATCCCAAAGAGAAAGGGAAAAGCATACGCAACAAACCCAACGGGAAATGAACTTCATCGAACTTCCAACCATAAGCTACATCCCCTTGTTCACCAAAGAGGGCAAAGTAGCCCAGCAATAGTCCCAATGTAACGGTCCAAGTAGTAAGAACTTTGGTTGAGAATTTACGTATAAAGAGTGCATAGAAAAGATTACCAATGTATTCAAAAAGAAGTGACCAAGCGGGTCCATTCAATGGGTAGGCCTCTCCCAACCCTCGTACATCAAAAGCGGCTGTCGTAGGTATTAAAAGCATACCCAGTAACATGGAGAGAATGACACTTATAACAGGCACTATGGATACATCCCACCATTCACAACCTTGCGTATAGAAAATTGCAGCACCAATTAAAGATCCTAGAACCACCATGGGGTGCAGACGAATAATACGGCGATTCAAGAAATTGCCGATGGTTAACTTGCCCCAACGGCTATCGTAAGCATAGGCTATTACAAATCCCGAAAGAATGTAAAAGAAATCGACAGCTAAGTAACCGTGATTGATAATTTGATCGAAACGACTGGTGGCATACCCCTCAAACACGTGATACCACACAACTAAAATAGCAGCCACTCCACGCAAGCCATCCAAAATGGGATAGTGCGGTTTTGAATCAGAAAAAGCGGAAATAGAATCTTTTATCATAGTAATTATTTTTTTGCAAAATTAGAGAATAGCTCTTACAAAAAAATTGTCGTACGACAAATATTACTCCTCTCCGTTGCTTCGTATCCGACTTAGTGTAGGAAGTGTGGTACCGATGTAAGAGGCTATTAACCCTAGGTTCACGCGGGCACAGACATCGGGAAATTGGAGTCTCATCTGCTGATAGCGTTCTTGAACCGAAAGAGTTAAACGCTCTTTGTGGGTTTGATGAATACGCCTGTATTCATATTGATGAATTTTTCGAAACCAGTTCGCTAAATCTAGGTTGGTATCAAGCAGTCTATTCAAATCATCAAGGGTTATCTTGTATACCTCCACCTCCTCAATCGTTTCTACATACTCTTGGCTTAATTTACCAAAGTAGAGCTCGTCCATACTAAATACGATTCCCCCTTCGGTAGAGAAGGAGGTGGTAATTTCCTCTCCATCGACCAACCAATAGGAACGAGTAATGCCCTTCTCAAGAAAGTAGGCGGCTTTACAAAATGTTCCCTCTTTAATGAGTTGATATCTCCGTGGGAAACTACACGGGGTTAGACACTGGATCAGCTCAGCAATGGCCTCATCGGATATGGTAGGATGATGAAATTTCAAAGTCTCAATAATATGTTTCATAAGCAAAATAGAACGTACAGAATTGAATGGAATAGAGGGGGGCTAAGGGGGAAAAAGAACCCTATTGGTTATGCGAATCGCATGGCTACCTACCTTTTATAAGGCAGCCAACCATGCGATTCTATGGGATTGTAAACGTACATTTAAGCCAAACAGCTCTTAATAAACGCTTGCATATAAGGCGTATGTTCTTCTACACTTTGCAACAGCTTAAACTGTGCTTTCGTACGTACTAAGTTATGCTCGGGATACTTAATTTTATAGTAGGTATCTCCATTTATGTAATCGGCTAAAAAGCGTACGCACTGCATATAGGGGAAGAGAGCAGCTGCATAAGGAAGGTTCTCAATTTCGAGTGGAGTTAAGAAGGAAGCAGCGCCTTTCAAATATCCTTTGGTAAAGGCTTCAAAAATAGGAAGGTTAAAGTTTACATTCTCTAGGTTTTGATCATCCTCCTCACCGGTATTGGCACCCGTACGTAAGAAGTCGCCATAATCGGAGAAGATAAAGCTAGGCATAATTGTATCGAGGTCGATAATACAAAGTACATTGTCATTTTGATCAAACATCATGTTATTTACTTTGGTATCGCAGTGGCAAACACGTTTGGGCAATAACCCTTCACGGCCTAAGCGCTCTGCTTTACACATCTCTTCGGCACGCTTCTCAATCTCATCAATAAAGTATTGCACCTCTTCTAAACGGCCTGCTTTGTTTGCTGCTACCGCCTCACGAAGTTGTTTCAAACGGAACTCCATATTGTGGAAATCGGGAATAATCTCACCCAGTTGCACGGGGATATCGGTTAGCATTGCTTGGAACTCTCCAAATGATTCGCCTGCTGCATACGATGATTCGGGGTTTACTGCCTCTTTGGTTATTGCATTTGGGATAAACTCCATAATTCGCCAGTAGCTTTTATCCTCAGTCACAAAGTAAAGTTTACCATCGGTTTTGTTAGGAATAAAGCAAAGTGTAGTCTTTCCACTTGCCTGGCCAGCTTGCTCAAGTTTCGTGCGAATATGTGTAGTAACTGCTTCAATATTGTTCATTAACATCTCTACATCTTGAAAGATGGCATTGTTAATGCGTTGTAGTACATAGTCTGGGGTCGTTTTTTCGGTCGTCTTTACAACGAAAGTATCGTTAATTAGACCTGCTCCAAGTGGTTTAATCTCGCCAACAGTTCCTTGAATAGTAAAGTTCGATACAATTTCGTTCAATTTTGCGTTTTCCATAAAGATTGTTTAATTAATAGATATAGACTTTAGTTAATCAGCTGCCAAAGATAGAAAATAAAAATAGGAATCTAGATTTAGAAAAATATAAAAAACAAAAATCGGAGGCTATCCTATACAGACTAGCCTCCGATTTCTTATCCAGATAGAGTCATTACAACGAACTACCCTTGTACTTTTTGCATAAACTTCTCACGATCCACTACATAGCGTACGTGCGTAGCCTCACCAATGATTCCTTGTTCATCTTGTGCCACTACCGAAAATACCAACTTGCGTCCTTCTACCTCCGTTAAAGTAGCCGTTGCCGAAATCTTCTTTCCTACAGCCGATGGCTTGATGTGTGTAGTATTCATCATGGCCCCAACCGTTGTCGATCCCTCAGAAAGGTGTTCGCTAACTGCTTTCATGGCCGCATTTTCCATCAAGGCCACCATAGAAGGGGTTGCAAAAACGGCTAAATCGCCCGATCCCATTGTGGCGGCTATGTTCTCTGTTGCTACAACAACTTGGCTTGTATATGTTAATCCTATCTCCATGTTAGGCATCCAATTAGCAAGCTGCTTCCTCTTCGTTATAACGCTCAATGGTTTGATCGCGGTCAGGACCTACTGAGATAATCTTAATCGGAGTCTCCAATTGCTCTTCAAGGAAAGAAACGTATGCATTGAACTCTTCAGGGAACTCATCTTCATTCGTCATACGTGTCATATCGCTTTGCCATCCTTCCAAAGCAACATATACAGGCTCTACCTCTTCAGTAAGATCGTATGGGAAATAGTCTACCTCTTCGCCATTTACTTTGTAAGCCACACATGCTTGGATGGTAGGGAATGTATCGAGTACATCACTCTTCATCATAATAAGTTGCGTAACTCCATTAATCATGATGGCATATTTTAAAGCTACTAAGTCAATCCAGCCACAACGACGTTTGCGTCCTGTAACCGAACCAAACTCAAAACCTAATTGGCAAAGCTTCTCACCTGTTTCATCGAACAGTTCAGTTGGGAAAGGACCCGAGCCCACACGTGTACAGTACGCTTTCATGATACCAAATACTTCGCCAATTTTGTTAGGCGCAATACCTAAACCGGTGCAAGCACCTGCGGTTACTGTATTCGAAGAGGTAACAAAAGGATACGATCCAAAATCGATATCAAGCATAGTACCTTGTGCGCCTTCGCACAAGATGCTCTTGTCGGCCTTCAACAAGCCATTGATCTCTTGTTCACTATCTACCAAGTGGAACTCTTTCAAGTAAGCGATACCTGCCATCCACTCTGCCTCGAGTGCAGTAAGATCGTATTCAAAGTTCAAGCTTTTCAATATAAACTCGTGTTTGGCCTTAGCAGCTGCATATTTCGCTTCGAAATTGCTTAAGATATCGCCTACACGCAAACCATTGCGGCTTATTTTATCGGTATAAGTAGGACCAATTCCCTTACCGGTAGTACCTACCTTTGCATCGCCTTTGGCTGCTTCGTAAGCAGCATCAAGCATGCGGTGGGTAGGCAAGATAAGGTGTGCTTTTTTAGAGATGTGTAAACGCTCTTTCAAAGGGTGTCCACTCGCTTCTAGTCCTTCGGCCTCTGCTTTGAAAAGAGCAGGGTCTAAAACCACACCGTTACCGATGATATTTACCTTATCGCCTTGGAAAATTCCTGAAGGGATAGAGCGAAGTACATATTTATGACCTTCGAACTCCAACGTATGACCCGCATTGGGACCGCCCTGGAAACGAGCTACTACATCATAACGAGGGGTTAATACATCGACAACTTTTCCTTTGCCTTCGTCTCCCCACTGTAATCCTAATAAGACATCTACTTTCATGCTTTTCAATTATTTATTTGTTTTTTTTCTTCGTTTTGCCCATGCACATTTGCTACAAACACCATATATATACAACGAATAGTGCGAAGCTTGAAATTTCTTCAGCTTCGCATTACTTATAGCTTCTTTCAGGGTTTCATCTTGAAACTCTGTAACCTTTCCGCATTCCGTACATATTTGGTGATGGTGGGTGCCGTTGTTATAAGCACGCTCGTATTGAGAAGAGTTGCCAAACTGATGCTTAATGACTAGATTGGCATCAATCAACAAGATGATAGTGTTGTATAAGGTGGCTCTACTTACTCGGAATTCTCCTTCGGTAGCCATGGTATGATAGAGTGAATCTATATCAAAATGCCCCTCGATGGAATAGATGGTATGAAGTATAGCATAGCGTTCAGGCGTCTTTCGATGTCCGTTCGCTTGCAGATATTCGGTTAGAACCTGCTTGACAGTATCTTTCACATTTTCTTCCATCCCAACTCTTCGTTCAGTGTTCAAAGTTAGCCCTTTTTATATTAACTTGAAAGTTTACGTCCAATATTCTAACTCATTTTTCACTTCTTCCACACAAACAGCTACATAAGGCTTGGTCGAGTTTTCCAAAGGTCGTAACTCTTTTACGATCTTCTGTGCATTCTCCTTAGATTGGGCTGCATACTTACGCAAAGCGGTGGTTACTGCTTTTTGCAACAATACATTCTCGTCTTGCAAGGCTACCTTGGCATGATCTATAAATTCGGCCTCAGCCTCATCACTCAACTCCTGCCCTTTCATCAATAGTCTTCCCATCAGCATATAGCCACAAAACTGGAAATAAAGTTGATCGGAAGCCATCCATTCAAATACCTTCTCTGAAGCATAAGGCAGATATTGAAACAGATTCAAACAGGTAAGATCGGCAATCTCGGGATAGCGCATATCTTCGATCCAAATATCGGCAATCTCGGGATAAAAAGTATCGACTGGCTGTAGCAATCCAGCTAAAATCTTACACTCCCGAATATTCTCCTTCCAAAGTGCTTGTGCCACCTCATGGTTCTTCTCAAACTTTTGGGCAATCTCTTTGATACGAGGAAACTCAATACCAAAGTTTAACTTATAATCCAACCCCTTTTCGCGCATACTGTGCGAAGCAACTCCGTTCATATACAAACGGAATTGCGCTTTTATCTCTTTTATCTTTTCGTGTACATCCATAATTAATTGTTTCTATAAGGTAATGTAGCGTAGTCAGTACTATAGCGAAGCATTTGCTCGGCATATCCTTCGGTATAGCTAATCTTCACATCGATTAGGTTACCAGCCGTATCGTACTGCGCTTCGTAAACGGGGTTTACAAATCCTTTGTAGGGGGCAAGATTCAAGGTGGCATAACGATCAAGAATCTCTTTGTGCAACACAGGATCAATCTTAACCGCATAGTTCTCTACCAAGTTGCGGGCAGCTGCATAATCGCCTTCGCTCTTAATACGTTGTACTTCGGTTAATAACTCACCAAAAAGCTCACGCAAACGCTCGTAGTTATTTACCTTCACATAGGTTTTACCCGCTTTTTGTACCATCTCTACCACCTGCTCAGCTGTACCCTTCTCGAATACCCATTTCGCTATAAGCTGGCGGTTGCGCATGTGCGATTCCTCTACCTCTTTACCTAAATCGATGCGTACCAACTGCGTCATGAGTCCATTTAATAAGAAAGTATAGTACTCGGCTTTGTAAGCATCGGCTGTAGGCGTTAATCCCAACTCCACCAATTTAGCATCGGGCATGTAATAAAGTCCAAACAAATCGGCACGGGCCTCTTCGATGGTTGCTCCATACGCCTTCAGTCCATCGGGATCTACACCCGGAAGCAACTGTCCCGAACCGTGTCCCAAACATTCGTGCAAGTCTGTATGCAGGTCGCTAGTTACATCGCCATATTTCTCAATCAAGGCAATCTCCTCTTCACTGTAAGCAAACTCGTTCATAAAACCACTGCCTCGCGAAGCTTTGTTATATGCATCGGTAATGTTGTTGATGGTAACCGACTTTGATCCATGCGCACTGCGAATCCAGTTGGAGTTGGGTAGATTAATACCAATGGCAGTAGCTGGATACAAATCGCCAGCAAGCATAGCAGCAGTAATCACTTTGGCCGTTACCCCTTTTACCTCCTTCTTCTTGAAGCGGCCATCAACGGGCGAGTGATTTTCAAACCACTGTGCATTCTGTCCAATCAGTTCGGCACGTTTGGTCGCCTCTACATCTTTAAAGTTCACCAACGATTCCCAACTAGACTTCATTCCCAATGGGTCGCCATAACTCTCGGTAAAACCATTCACGAAATCGACGTGCGAATTTAAATCTTTCAACCAAAGAATGGCATACTCATCAAACGTTTTTAAATCGCCATCTTGATAGAACTGAATCAACTTGTTAATAACAGCCAGCTGCTCCTCATTTTCGGCTACCGTAGCCGCCTTCTCTAACCAATAGCAAACTTTATCGATTGCTTGACCATACAAACCTCCCGACTTCCACACCTTTTCGAATACTTTTCCATCCTCTTTTACCAGGCGACTGTTCATACCGTACATAACTGGCGTAGGGTTTTTCGGATCTTTTTGTGCTTCATAAAAATCCTCAGCCTCTTTTTGCGTAACCCCTTCGTAGTAGTTAGCAGCCGATGTAAGAACCAAATCTTCACCCTCGGCTTGGTTTACGCGTTTAGACATAACAGTGGCATCGAAAATAACTGGAAACACCTCATCGCATAATGCTGCAAGCGTTTCACCTTCTGCTAAAGGAAGTTTAACCCCATCTACCTGCTCCAAAGCAGCACGAAAGAAGTCGGCCGAAAATTGCGGATCGAACTTATCGCAACCGTAGTGGTGGTGAATACCATTCGAGAACCAAACCCGTTTAAGATAGTTCTCCATTTCCACAAAATTAGGATCGCTTCTATCGCCTGTATAGTCGGTATAAACCACCTCCAACATGCGACGAATCCTAAGATTGTATTTTCCATTCTGGTCGAACAAAATATCACGTCCTTGCAAAGCTGCCTCCGACAGATAGTAAACTAACGCTTTGGTTTGAAGGGGTAACTCCTCAAACCCTGGAACTTGGTAACGTAACAGTTGCAAATCGGCAAACTGCTCTACTGTATACTTAAAAGAATCGACTGTTTGCGATTCACTTTTGGGGCTGCAACTAGCCAACATAACTCCTCCTATGACTCCCATGTATAGTTTTCTCTTCATTTTAAATTCAATTTCCATTTAAACAAACGAGAAAAGGAAAACATTCGTTTTCCTTTTTCTGTATTATAATGACTTTCGGTTCTTATCTTTTTTGATACATTTTTCGATAAGTATTAGGGGTCTCTCCGGTTATTTTGTAAAACGCCGCATAAAAAGATTGGCGATTCGAAAAGCCTACCATAACACTTATATCCTCAATATTTTTATCAGCATATCGTTTATCGGTCAGTAAGTGCATGGCATCTTTCACCCGATATTCGTTTAACACGCAAGAGTAGTTCATTCCAAAACGAGAATTGACTACTGCCGATAAATAGCGTGTGTTCGTTTGTAACTCCTTGGCTAAATCTTTAGCCGAATAGTTAGGATCTTTGTACTTCTTCTGTACGACAACGATATTTAAAATCTTATCGTACAATTCATCTGCTAGTTCAGCTCGAATTAGAGAGCGATACGCAGCATTTTTCTCTTTTTTTACCCTCAAATTGTAAGGTGTCCTTCCTGGAAGCACACTCTGCATTACATTTTCTAAATTAGTGTTGTTCATTCTTTTTTTTTTAGATTAGGTCGTATTTCAACATTGGTTTAATTACGATACAAAAATGAACATTATTTTTTATTTGTACAAATCTTTTATGGCAGAAGTTTCAATAATTTATATAAATAAGAGGAGAATAACACAATAAAAAAAGTTAAAGCAACACTCTTAAAAAGTTACTTCTCACAAATATCAGGAAGTATTAGAGAGCCATTTTTTTTCACTACCTTTGTCACTTTATTTTTCCGACTATTAAAAGATTATTAGCCATGCTTCAAACGCTGAAAACCTACTTTGGATACGATACCTTTCGCGCACAACAACAAGAGATCATCGAACACGTGCTCGCCAAAAAGGATACCCTGGTATTGATGCCTACCGGAGGAGGAAAATCGATTTGTTACCAACTACCTGCTCTCTTAATGGAGGGAACTACCGTAGTGGTATCACCTCTTATTTCACTCATGAAAGACCAAGTAGATGCGTTGCAAGCCAATGGTATTGCTGCCCGTGCACTCAATAGCACCAACGATGAGACCGAAAACCTCGCATTGCGTCGCGATTGTATGCAAGGAAAAGTAAAACTACTCTATATATCGCCCGAACGATTGTTGCTAGAGATGAATTTTCTGTTACGCGATATACAGATTTCTCTTATTGCCATTGACGAGGCACACTGTATTTCGCAATGGGGGCACGACTTCAGACCCGAATACACCAAACTGGGAACCCTACGCAAACAGTTCCCCCAAGTACCCATTGTGGCCCTAACCGCAACGGCCGATAAGATAACCCGGCAAGACATTGTACGCCAACTGGCCTTGAGAGATCCCAAAACCTTTCTCTCCTCTTTCGATCGCCCCAACCTAAAACTAGAGGTAAAACGAGGTTTTCAGCAGAAAGAGAAAACGCGCACCATCCTCGATTTTATTGACAACCATCCTGGCGATTGTGGCATTATCTACTGCATGAGCCGCAACAAGACCGAAAAGGTAGCCGAAATGCTCGAGAAGCAGGGGATAAATGTAGCCGTATATCATGCTGGACTTACACCCAGTGCCCGCGAAAGGGCGCAAAACGATTTTATTAACGACCGGGTGCAGGTGGTATGTGCTACCATTGCCTTTGGTATGGGTATTGATAAATCGAATGTACGATGGGTCATCCACTACAATCTACCCAAAAGTATTGAGAGCTTTTATCAAGAGATAGGGCGTGCAGGGCGTGACGGTGTGAATAGCGATACCCTACTCTTTTACTCCCTAGGCGATTTGGTAATGCTTACCAAGTTTGCCACCGACAGCAATCAACAGGAAATCAATCTAGAGAAGTTGCACCGCATGCAACAGTATGCCGAAGCCGATATCTGCCGCCGCCGTATCTTATTAAGTTACTTTGGCGAACATGCTGAAAAAGATTGTGGCAACTGCGATGTGTGTAACAATCCACCTGAACGATTTAATGGAACCGTTTTAGTACAAAAAGCTTTAAGTGCCATTGCTCGCACCAATCAATCTATTGGTACACGCGTATTGGTCGATATTCTAAAGGGGTCGGCCTCGCAAGAAGTACTGAGTAAGGGATACGACCAACTTAAAACCTATGCAGCAGGTAGAGAGATACCGGCACGCGACTGGCACGACTACTTGTTACAGATGCTAAACCTAGGCTATTTCGAGATAGCTTACAACGATAACAACCACCTACGCATCACCGAAGCAGGTGCCAATGTACTCTATGGAAAAGAGCAAGCTATGCTGGTTGTTATTAAACACGAAGAGTTTACCGTCAAAAAACAAAAGGGAGGAAAGAAAGCAACCACTCAAGCCACCTTCTTACCTCTTACTCCAAACGAAGAGAATCAAACCCTATTCGACGAGTTACGCCTATTGCGCAAAAAGCTGGCGGACCAACAAGCCATACCGGCCTACATTGTGCTCTCCGACAAAGTACTTCATGCCATAGCCGATGAACAACCCACCACGATAGAAGCCTTTGGCGAAATAAATGGTATTGGCGAATACAAACGCGATAAGTATGGAAAAGAGTTTGTAGCTCTTATTCGCAAAGTAGCCAAGAAATAAGCAAGAGTAGCTACTACAGGGCTATTTCGCAGCCTTTAGCCGCTCCTGCAACTCGGTTCGAGGTACACCAAGTGCCATCGCCTTTTCGTAGGCCTCTTTGGCTGCACGTCTCTTTTTCTGCGAAAGATAGATGTCACCCCTCAAAATGTGTATTTCACCATCTTCGGGGGTAAGTTTCGACGCAGCCTCTAGATCCAGCAGAGCTAAATCGGGGGTATTCATCTCTAATGCTAAATTGGCACGTGCTACTAAAATGGTAGCATCCTCTGGAAAAAGAGTGAGCAGGCGGTTGTACTCCTCTAAAGCATCGCGATGGCGCATCCACTTTTGCAGTAACCATGCCAACCCCATGCCTGCCATTTTATGATTGGGTTCTACCGTAAGCAGTGTCTTGTAATCTATCTGAGCCTCGGCATACTCCCTGCGCTGTGCATAAACATAGGCTCTATAAAACAATGCCTCCGGGTTAAGTCTATCCAAATCGAGTACCTGAGAGTAATCTAAGTAGGCTTTATCGAGTAAGTTACGCTCCAAATAGAGAGATGCCCGATCTAGCAATACAGGTATAGCATAGGGGGTTATATTGAGCGCCATCGTATACGATTCAATAGCCTCTATGGGTCTATTCATTCGGCGTTGTACCGTACCTAGATTAGAGAAAAGAAGGGCATTGCGCATGTTGGCAGGGTCTAATCTTAGCGCCTCTTTAAAGAGCTGTTCGGCTTGCACCAAACTATCTTTCTCTACCGCTTGCAGTGCTTGCGAAGTAATCTCGTTGTAGCTTTGTGCCGAGAGCATGCCTCTAAAAAGAAGAGCTAAACAGAGGGTAATTGCTTTTTTCATTGAATTCTGTTGTAGTTTGTGTACCTAACTATTTGAGCGACAAAGGTAATGGAAGCAGGAAGATAAACAAGTTAGGAAGAGCTATAAAATTCGTTGATAAGGCTTAATTTAATTATATAAAACTTGGTGCTCACTCTCTGCTTAATCTCTTCTATTGGCTTCTATTGCCATACTAAAAGTGAAATGAAATTAATATGAAATCTCTATGCTTACCAAAATATGAAAGTCTAGAAAAAACTGAGTCGAAAATCCAAAGTAAATGGTTTACCATTTTGCAAAAAAGTCACCTCCAAACAAAGGTTCAGAGGTGACAAACAATCTTATTGGAAAAACTTATACAAATCAAAACACACTATTTCACATCAATACTTTTTGTTCGTTTATCGAGAATCTTTTAGTTCCATTGAATAGTATTTGTGCAATTAATCTTAACCACTTGATTAGCCACTTGCATATCAAACTGACCCTTTTCAAGTGTCCATTTACCATCCGCACCTACAAATCCTAAAGAACGGGCAGGAAGGTCAAACTTGACGGTTTTTGTTTCACCCGCTTTCAATTCTACCTTTTCAAAGGCTCTTAAACGGCGTACATCAGGAGTAAGCGAAGCATAAAGATCGGCACTGAAAAGCATCACAGTCTCTTTACCCTCACGAGCACCTGTATTGGTTACATCGACCGTAAAGGTCAATACTTCACTATCGCTAAAGTTTGTTTTATTAACCGTTAGGTTTGCATACTCATAAGTAGTGTAACTTAAGCCGTAACCAAATGCCCACTGTACAGACATAACCGCATCGTAATCGTAAGCACCTTGCATCTTGTCAAGGTTTTCAGATGGTTTGTAGTCGTAGGTGATTAATGAGTTGGCCGATTTTGGGTAGGTGTATGGCAAGCGACCGCTGGGGTTTACATCGCCCCAAAGGATAGCTGCAATTGCATCGCCACCGTAATTACCTGGAAGGTAGGTTTGTACAACTGCCTTCATTTTGGGTTCGATGTCGGCAATCACACGAGGGCGACCTTCATTCAAGACCAAGATAACAGGTTTGCCCGTAGCAGCCAAAGCTCTGGCTAAGTTGGCTTGGTTCAATGAAATATCCATCGTGATTAAATTACCTGGAGTTTCGCAATAGCTAGTTTCGCCCAAACAAAGTACGATATAGTCTACCGAATGAGCAGCAGCTACGGCTTTGGCTATTTCAGGTGCATTCTCTTCGCTATAAGAAATAGCAGTCGTAGGAGGATCTTGTGTTTTGTACGTTACACCGGGTTCGTAAACGACGTTACTAGCTCCAATACGGTTTTGGATAGCTTCCAATATCGTGTTGTGGTTCGACAAATAAACATCGCTTTTTTCGCCTTGCCAGCTCATGGTCCAACCACCGTTAAGGGTACGCATAGAGTTTGCATTGGGTCCAGCAACCAATACTTTCTTGCCTGTTGCAAGTGGAAGAATATTCTCACTATTTTTCAAAAGGGTGATAGACTCATCGGCAGCAATACGAGCAGCTTGGGCATGCTCTTCACTTCCGAACAAAGGAAATTCATCAACCGAGTTGTAGGGTTTTTCAAACAAGCCCAAACGGAACTTGGTACGTAGGACACGGCGTACAGCATCGTCAATACGGCTCATTGGTACTTCACCCTCTTCTACCAACTCTTTCAAGTATACACAGTACGACCACTCGTAAGGAACCATCGACATATCAATACCTGCATTGATGGCTAGTTTGATGGCCTCCTTCTTGGTAGGTACAATTTTGTCGCGCTGTGTAATGTTGTTGATATCTGCCCAATCGGTAACAACCAAACCGTCCCAATTCAACTCCTCTTTCAACCAACCGGTGAGGTACTCGTGGTGAATGTGGTAAGGCGTACCGTTGTTCATGCCCGAGTTAACCATAACCGAGAGTGCACCTGCCTTGATAGCCTCAACAAAAGGGGCATAGTGACGCTCGCGCATATCTTGCTCAGAGATGTACGAAGGGGTACGGTCTTTACCTGAGCTGGTTACCCCGTAACCCATAAAGTGTTTCAAGCAGGCAGCTACCTGTGTATCGCCTAGCTTATTGGGATTGGTTCCTTGGTATCCTTCAGTGCAAGCTACTCCCATAACACTTACCAAATAGCTATCCTCCGAATAGGTCTCCCATTGGCGTGACCAACGGGCATCACGACCCAAATCAAGCACAGGCGAGAAGTTCCAAGGAATAGAGCCCGCTTTGGTTTCGTAAGCAGTAATCTCTGCTCCACGCTTTACAAGTGCAGGGTTGAAGGTAGCACCCATACCGATTTGTTGAGGAAACAGTGTTCCACCCACCGTATAGGTAGTACCGTGTATTTGGTCTACTCCGTATATAATAGGTATACCCGTTTCTGCTATCGCCTCATCTTGCAGACGCTTGATAATATCGCCCCACTCTTTGGGAGTAAAAGGGGTGTTGGTAGCGGTGTTCAAAATAGAACCCACCTTGTATTTTCGGATAACGGTATCCAAAAGAGCCTCATCGAACTGGAAAGGGAAGTCGCTCTCGAATACCGAGCTACCTTTGCCTACTACATCGAGGGTAAGTTGAGTCATCTGACCAACCTTCTCTTCCAAAGTCATCTTTTTAAGAATCGCTTCGACCTTCGATTCAATCTCGGCATTGTGCATAGCCGAAGTTTGCTGCTTCTCGCCACATCCGTACAAACCTACCAATGAGGCTGCAAAGGCGAGGGAAAGGAGTTTTTTTTTCATTCTATCTGTTATTTATCGTTTCTATTTTTTCTGAAAAACACGTACATAATCGATTTCGTACGTGGCAGGGAGTACCGACTCGTCTACACCTTGTGCACCACCCCAGTTGCCGCCCCATGCCAGGTTTAGCTTTATATAGAAAGGTGTATAGAAGGGCCATGTATCTTTATTCCCTTTTTTATCGTTCGTAAAGGTGAGCAAAAGCTTACCATCTACGTAAGTCTTAATGTAATCGGCCGTCCATTCCAAAGCATACACGTGATATTCACTCTGTGCACTCTCTAAATAACGTTCGGCTGTCTTTTCGGTATTGATGGAGTGGTGATACGCTTTGCAGTGTATGGCAGATGATACCCAGTTGGGGCGATAACCTACCTCTTCCATTATATCGATTTCCCCATCGTCGGGCCATGCTGTAAAATTCTTGGGCATCATCCAGAAGGCGGGCCATGTGCCTTTACCACTAGGAAGCTTCAAGCGTGCTTCGAAATAGCCGTACGTCCAACTCTCTTTAGTATTGATACGAATGGAGTATACCGTTCCGCCTATCTTCTTGGCAATGATTTTGAAGATACCATCGGATACTTGTGCCAACTGTTCGCCACTTACGCTACCAGGTACATAGTTTTGGAGTTCGTTGTTTCCCCAGCCTCCAGCACCTGTCTCGTAGCTCCACAAGTCGCCGTTAGGGCGAGTGCCTTCATTAAACTCATCGCGCCAAATGAGTTCGTACCCTTCGGGTGCTTCCACTTCGGGGTCTGGTTCGGGTGTAGTGGGTGCCTCTTGGGTAATGGTTACCGTCTCGCGCAACTCGCCCGAGCGAAATACCAATGTACCTGTACGCTCTGCACGTTCACTGTTTGCCTTTACCGATACAGAGACCGTGGCATTGGCTTCCAAACTAGAAGTGGGTATACAACTTATCCAATCTTCGTCACTGTAGGCGGCCCACTCCTTGGTAGCCGATACAGCCACGTTACTGCTTTGGGCTTCCTTACCAAAGTTAAGCGAAAGCGGTGTGCAAGTTAGCGTGTGCTTTGCATCGGTAGAAGTTTCGCTGCTGCTACACCCCGTCGAAACGAGGAGTAGTGCAGCCATACATAGTGTCTTTATTCTGTTCATGCTTCTTCTCTGGTATATTTTGTTAGCGAGAGCCATCGTCATCCTGTGTATTCTTCAATACAATTCCGCTCACTGTAATCTCTGTATTAGCAGGATTTCCACCAAAGTCAAGTACAAGTTTCACCTGCTCCATATCTATACCAGCCATGTTAGTATACGAAAACAGATAATCTTCGTAAGCACTGAGTGAAATCATATCGGTAAAGTAAGCTGTATCATCATCACCCTCTTTTACTAATTTCACCGTTACCTTTTTCAAATCTTGGTTAGCATTGAATACCATACTACAGTCGTAATTTATTTCGCTGCTAGTCGATATATCTGTCAAGAAGAGTATCTGTGCTTGCCATTGGTCAGAAGTTGCAGTAGGAAGCTTGATAGTATACGAGTTTCCATCTATATCAATCGTTGGATCGGCTATTTGTGTCCAGTCGGGTGCATAGTAAAAACTGTTGGTATAAGTAGCACCCTTCCACAAGTTGAACTCCGATTCGGGGTCGTAAGCTACGGGGGGCTCTTTATCTTCTCCCGAACCCTCTTTGATAAAACGATATTGCCAAGCTATTGATCCATTGTCTATCAGGATATGTAGTTTTGTTTCAGTTTGAAGCAACACCTTAAATTTAGGTGCATCCCAAGTAGCATCATTTGCTACATAACTTACTATGGTTTGAGCAGGGAACTCGATAAAGGTATCAGCTCCTTCGTCTACAAATGTCCATGTGGCTTCTTGAACCGTTGTTGGTACCATAAAGTCTTCGCCTGTATTGTATTCAGGATAGATGCTGCTACCTGCATTCACATAGAATGTACCTGTTTCGCCAGGATTAAATTGGTACGTACCATCAGCAGTAAAGATCAGTTGGTGGTTGTAGATACCAAACTCCTCTTTTTCGTTTGCCATAGCGCTCCACCAGCCTGTACCGTCACTTCCAGACTCACCACAACTTAGGTGACCTGCTTTTTCTCTGTCCCATACCCATATTCCAGTCATTTTCTCTTCACGACTCAATTCGTGAACAGCAGGTACGATGGTGTAGTGCCATGCTATCTCGCCATTATCGGCTACTAACTCAATCAGGTTGCTCTTCATAGAGAGAACACGGAAGCTTGGATTTTGGTAGATGCCATCATTCGGTATATAAGGCAAGTAGCGTTGAGAAGGCAATGTCAAGAACACATCGTTACCTACTACAGTAAACTGATAAGCTGCATCGTAACTACTTACAGGAGCAGAGAAATCTTCGCCCGTTGTATTGTACTCAGCGAATATGCTACATCCTGCATTTACAAATACAGTACCTGCAGTACCTGGGTTGAAATTATAGTTTCCAGCAAAAGAGAAGGTCATGATATTTTCATACAGACCAGAGCCTGCCTTGTCGTTTGCATTGGCACTGTACCACTCCAGTCCGTCCGTACCAGAAGGACCACAACCTAAGTGTCCTTTCTCTTCTTTAGCTATTACCCACTCTTTCGATTCATCGCCACCAAACATTTTGAAGTAGCGAGTAAAGTCTACGATGGTATTTTCGAGTGTAAAAGTGCCTGTTTTAGAACCATCACTTACACCGCTTTCGTTTGATATTTTAATCTCTACCTCGTAAGTACCTGCTACAGCAAACAGACGGGTTAGTCCGTTTACGGTAGAGTACTCCTTGCCATTGAATATCCATACAGGGTTACAACCCTTGTTATTCATGGTAAAGGTTACTTCGTTGGTCGATTGGTCTACCTCAATCTTATAATCAATATCGGCAGCCGATGGAATACGATCTTGCGAAGGATGATTAAAGTCGTCCGTACAGGCTGTTACTAGCCACAAGGATAGAAAAAGAAGTGTTATGTTTTTTATTACAGTTTTCATATTCGTAGGGTATTAGTATGGGTTTTGAGTTAATGTACCTTGCGAAACATTGATTTCACTTTGAGGGATAGGCAAGTGTTTCTTGCTGTTCGACCACGAGTTGGTTCTATAACCATAACTATCTGGAACCAATGTAGTGGCAGCTTTACCCGAACGAATCAAGTCCCAATAACGTTTTCCTTCGCCTACAAACTCCAATTTACGCTCATCGATAATGTTGTCTACGTTGGCAGCTGCCACAGAGGCTACTCCTGCACGCTCTCTTACTTGGTTCAAGTGGCCAGTAGCATCGCCAGAGCCTGCACCTAAAGCAATTAGTTCGGCTGCATTAAGCAGTGTTTCGGCATAGCGGTATACACGTAAGTTGTTGTTGTAATTTAAATCGGCATCGGCCAACTGTCCATCGTTGTAACCCGAGCGGGCTATGTATTTATTCAACCAAAAACCTGTATCTTGGTAACGACTATTATAAGATACACCTCTAGCATCGAACACCGTTCCATCGCGACGACTATCACCCGCTTCATACATCTCGTAGGTTTCTGTACGAACGGGACAGAATCCCCAGCCACCATCACGGCCTTCTGTACCATCGGCCCAACCATTCATCGTGATTAGACGAGGCAATACAGTACCACCCGATACCAACGGCCCATTCCACGAACGTACAGCACCCTCGCTCTTGTAATTAACTTCCCAAATAGATTCGCTACACCACTCGCCTTCGGCTGCAAATAGTTCGGCAAAATCGCTATGAAGTGCATACTGGCTACTGCTGATAATTTGATTCATATAACCCAGGGCTGTAGCATATTTTGAATTATCCTTTTGATACATAACCACCTCTGCATAAAGCATATAAGCCATAGCTTGGGTTACTCTACCATATGTTTCGCTGGTTGCTTTCATAGGCAGTCCTCCGGTAACGATAGCATCTTCAAGATCGGCTACAATATTGGCATACACCTCATCGGCAGAGAACTGTTGTCCAATGTAAGGAAAATCAAGGTTGGTATTGTAATAAGGAATATTTCCCCACATCTTCCAAAGATAAGTATAGTAATAGGCTCTCAAAACTTTGGCCTCAGCTAGGTAAAGTGCCTTTTTGGTATCGGAAATACCTTGAACATATCCCATATAATGCATTACATTGTTAGCACGGTTGATACCCGAATAGTAACAACTCCATACACCGGCAATTACTCTTTCGGGGTGAGCCGCATAGTTAAACATCAAGTGCCAGTTTTGGTTATCGGCCGAGTTTGCACCACCTACCCAAAGATCATCAGCCATAATATCGGCCATCAATGCAGGAGGGTTATATTCGCCCATTCCCCAGTCGGGCCATTGTAAAGGATCGTAAGCAGCAACTAAGGCCTCGAATATACGCGATTCATTTTTATAATACTCTTCAATCGATATTTTATCGGGCGACTTTGCAGTCAAAAATTCATCAGAACAAGCCGTTGTCATGCCCATAGTGGCACAAAGCGTTATAATGGATACTATTTTTTTCATGTCGTTCATTATTATAGGTTAGAAACTAAGGTTTACGCCAGCTGTATATACTTTGGCCTGAGGATAGACACCACGGTCTACACCGAGTGATGTACCACCCGACGAGATTTCGGGATCAAATCCTTCGTACTTGGTTAACGTTAGTAGATTCTCGGCAGCTAAGTAAAAACGAAGATGCTCTACAAAAAACTTCTTAGTAAGCATTCTAGGTAAAGTATAACCCACTTGAATATTCTTAAGTCTGGCATACGAACCATCTTTCACATAAAGATCGGAAGATTGCCAGTTTACATTATCACCTACCATAAAGCGTGGTATGGTAGTAGATGTACCCTCACCTGTCCATCTGTTAAGCATATAAGCAGGAAGATTCATGCTAATAATATCGGTGCGGCGAGTAGCATCAAATACCTTGTTTCCGATAGTTCCTTGCCACATCATGCTAAAATCAAACCCCTTGAAATCGCAGTTGAAAGTCATACCAAATGTCCAATCGGGCATTCCCTTACCAAGGTTGGTTTTATCTAATTCATCAATAATGCCGTCATTGTTGATATCAACAAAACGTACATCGCCAGGAACTGCCTTAGGCATAATCATTTGGTTCTCTCCGTTTGCATTGGTATAAGTATACTCTCTCACCTCGTTCATATTTTGGAAAATACCTGCTGTTTTGAATCCATAGAAGTAGGGGAAAGGAAGTCCATTCTGAGCACGTGTTATAGTACCTGTACCGTGAGCTGCATCCAAATTTTGGAAGCCCGATTCGTTACCATAATTAATTAATGTATTTTTCAAATAGGCTGCATTTCCTGCAATACGTGCGTTCACTCCATTGGTTTTAAACCGGTAAGCGAACTCTAGTTCTACCCCTTTATTCTCCATTTCGCCTACATTACCCCAAGGGCTTGCTTCGCCTACATAGGAAGGAATAGGCATTTGAATCAACATACCGTTGGTGCGTTTTACATAGTAATCGGCTGTAAAGGTCAATGCATTGTTTAAGAAACCAAAGTCCATGGCAATGTCGGTTTGTTCACTCTCTTCCCAACGAATGGATTGGTTCGCTAATACGCTAGGTTTTGTGCCAATGGTTAGATTAGAATCTTTACCAAACTGATAGTTATTACCCTGTTGACTGAGTGCCATGTATAGGAAAGGACCAATGGCTTCATTACCATTTTTACCCCAAGAGGCTCTCAATTTCATAGAGCTTAACCACTCTGGACGGTTTTGCATAAAGTTTTCGTTGGTGATGTTCCAACCTGTCGAGAATGACGGAAATGTAGCCCACTTATTGCTAGGACCAAAGTTAGAAGAACCATCACGACGAACCGTTACTTGCGCCATGTATCGCTCTTTGTAGTTGTAGCTGGCACGTCCAAAGTAAGAGGCCATAGTATGTGGACTGTGTACGTATCCCCAACCATTCACATCACCATTCTCGCGCAAACCTGATGTAAAGCCTAAGTTGCCCTTATCAGGATCCTCCTCTATTAAGTCGTAATTAAATGCACCTACGGTGCGCCCAGTCGTCTTTTTAGCCGATTGTCCCAGCATGATTGCAAAAGAGTGATCACCAATGGTTTTATCGTATGATACGAAGTTTTCCCATTGCCATACCAAACCTTGACTTGCTTCGCTTTGAGCCGAAGAGCGAGGTGCTTTGTTATTGGCAGTAAGGTAATATTTCTTCATCCAGCTGTCAGTACCCCAGAACGCGAGGTCAGTACCAAACTGTGAACGGAATTTCAGGTTGTCCCACAATTGAATTTCGCCAAAGAAAGAGGCTACAAACTTGTGGCTCCATCCTTTTGCACCAGGCAATGAGAGTTGTGCCAAGGGGTTGGTTATCTCGTTGTAGTCAACTCCAGCAATTGAATACAATCTACCGTCGGGCGAATAGATCGGTGTAAAGTCAGCTACTCCAGCATACTCTCTTAAAGCAGCCTCTTCATCGACAGCATAAACAGGTATAATGGGTGATAAAGCAAGTGCCGATCCAAGGGGTGTACCCCACTCTGAGTTAGTTCCAATACCTGTAGAGTTTACTTTGGCATACGATGCATTTATTCCTATTTGAATTTTATTCAAGAAATTACGCTCCTTGGTGTCTAGTAATATATTGTTCATGTTCAGACGAAGCGTCAAACGGTCGTAGTTAGAACGGTCGTAGTTTCCTCCTACAATACCCTCTTGTTGAAAATAACCCATAGAGAGAAAGTAGCTTGTTTTATCATTTGCACCACTAATGCTTAATTGATGATTTTGCATGGGTGCATCGTAATTAAACACCTCCTTCTGCCAGTTTGTACCTGTACCATACGAATAAGGATCATTATATTTAGGAGCCATTCCAGCATTCATGTACCCTTCGTTCATCAAAAGTGCATATTCGGTAGCATTTAGTACCTCACGCTCTTTCCATGGATTCTGAAGGCTATAAGCAAAATCGTAAGTGACCTTAACTTTACCTACCGTACCACTCTTAGTAGTGACCAATATAACCCCATTGGCAGCACGCGCACCATATACGGCACCCGATGCAGCATCTTTTAAAACCTCAATACTTGCAATATCTGTAGGGTTTAGGTAATCAATACCACCTTCAATAGGCATACCGTCTACAATATACAAAGGGTCTGAATTATTAATAGTCCCTACTCCACGAATACGAATTCTAGATCCTTCCCCTGGTTGACCTGATGCTGAGGTGACAGTTACTCCTGCTGCCATACCTTTCAAAGCATTGTCTACACGCGTTGGTGCTACTTTCTCTAGATCGGATGCATTAACACTAGCAATGGAAGCTGTTACAACGCTCTTTTTTTGTACACCGTAACCGATTACTACCACTTCATCGAGTGTTTCAGTATCTTCTTGCAGAAGGATTTTAATTGCACTCTGCCCATTTATTGAAACCTCTTGCGGTTTATAACCTACATAAGATGTTTGCAAAATATCATTTGGTGAGACTGTAAGTGTAAATGCACCATCAAAATCGGTAATGGTTCCTACAGTAGTATTGCCTTTCACTACCACATTTACTCCTATTAAGGGTTCACCATCCGATGCCCCTACCACAACCCCTTTTACCTGTATGGATTGTCCAAATACAGTAGCTAAGGTAAAGCTTAACAGAAATAAGAATGCTGCTAATTTTTTCATAAACACTAAAATATTAAGATTAACAATGAATTAAAGATTTGCTCTCTCAAGCGGTACAAACATAACATCACACCGTTGGAAAATTAACAAAAAGAACCATTTATAAACACGCAGATCTTAATAAAACAATACGTCAAAAATACGCAAGCAATACAAACCACTCATTTACAACAAATTAAAAAACCTTCTTCGATTAACAAAAAAATCTAAGAACTACCCCTTTGAGTGAACAAAAAATGAGCTGCCTCAGAGTGATTATAGAAATCACGCTGAAGCAGCCCATTTTACTGAGTCAAAAAGTACCTAATTATTCATCGATTCACAACCTATTTTCTAAATAATCAGTTAAGCTATCCTCTCTTTCTAAGTTAAACTTTTTACGCAACCGATAGCGGATAGTCTCTACTCCGCGCGTAGATATATTTAATAATGGAGCAATTTCTTTTGTTGACAGATTCATCTTTAAATAAGCACACATCATACGCTCGTTATTTGAAAGATCACCATGTTTGGCACCAAGCCTTTTCATAAAATTATTATGAAGCAAGTCAAATTCGGCCTCGATTCGTTTAAGAACCTCATCACTCTGAATGTTTGATTCAATCTTGTTATTAATGATTATTAATTGCTGCTTTCCTTCATTTAAACCTTCTGATTTTAATTGCGAGATCACTTTTAGGATCTCTGTTTTAATTTCTGTCAGCATATCATTTTTTCGCACCACATTAATCATCAGGTTGGTTATTTCCTGACTTTTATGTTGAAGTTCATGTTCTAGTTTCTCCTTCTCAAGCAACATTATTTGGCGCTCCTTTTCTTCTTTCTCAAGCTCATAATCATGTTCCAACTTCAACAGTTCTCGCTCTTTATCTGAAATAGCCCTTTGTTTATTTCTTCTCATCCGGCTTCTATCCCAATAGTATATAAACCAACCTGACAGTAAGAGAAGTAACAGATAAATTACATAAGCAGTAGTGGTTCGATACCAAGGAGGAAGAATGGTGAATTCAAAGCTATCAATAGAAATTGTCCCATCAGGAAGCGTGGCTTTTACTTCAAAAACATGCTTCCCCTCATATAGCTGATTATACTCTTTAATTGGTAATACCAGAGATGAAGACCATTCACCCTTATTTAATCTACAGTTATACTCTATTCCCTCATTTATGTTATGATAAGGTACTCCAAATTCAAAACGAATGGCATTTTGAGTATTTGTTAGTTCAAAAGTGTTCCGTTTATTAAGAAAATTAGCCACATATATCAACGAGTCAATTGCATATACCTTCTTTATAAAGACCTTATCATTGTGATTATTTCCAGTCGAAGTTACAGAGTGTTTAAGAAGTGCGAAGCCATTTTCATTGGGAATAATTAGTAATGAATCATTAATGGGAATCAATGTTTCAAATGTAGGAACTAACCCTATAAAGGAACGATTTAGAGGATAGATAGTACTTAGCTCTTCATCACTTAAACTGACATTATCAGAGATACAAACTTCGAAAGGAGTTAAACTGATTAGATTATTTTCATATTCAAGAACATTCAGATTATTAGCTGATTTGATTAACTTATTATCATATTTCCTATACGGTTCTATTCTATCGCTAAAAGGGTTGTACTGATAAATACCACTATTAGTGACAAAACAAACCTCATCATTAATTTTAGATAGATTAATTGGACTATTCTCTGGTAATCCGTCCTTGGCATAATAAGATTTGCGACTAATCGTTCGCATTGGATCGACATCGAACTCTATCCGTACTAGATGGTCTACATTCTGGTACCAAAGCACTTGCTCGTTCTCTTGCTCCAGAAAACGACAGTAGTCATTTAATTCATTGAAGCGTCCAATAATGTGCCAAGAGCCCATCTCCTTCTTTGCTAAATAAAGACCAAAATAAGTTCCTATAAACATAAGATTAGGCCGATTTAAGAGAGGCTTACAACTCAATGCTCCTGTTATATCGCCTATCCGTGTCATTGTTGTACCCTCTATTTTAAATAAACCGCGATCGTGAGTACAAAATAGATCCTCTCCTACTCTACAAATGTTCCATACTTGTCCACTTGAATTAGGGATTGCTTTAATATCAGCTCTACCGTTTACAAATTGAACGGGATAAGTAGTATAGTATAGACCACGATTAGTTCCTAAATAAAGCAAACCGTTTTGGATTTCAGCAGCATAACCTGTACCAAATGAATCAGGATGAGCATAGAGATTTGTACAGTGTGAGTTTAAATAGATATAACTGATGCCATTGTCTAGACCTGCCCAAAGATTACCTTCAGTGTCAAAATAGAGAGACAAGACTGTATTATTATAAAGACCGCTGTATTCATTGATATATTTAGCACGTTTATCCTTTATGTCAAGCAAAACAATTCCTTTATGCACTGTTCCTAAAGCAATCATACTCTCATTAATCGCAACACTAAATACCTCATTCTGTGTAAGGAAGTCCTCAACACCTGTATGATAAACATCTAACTTTTGACCATCAAAGTAGTAAAGTCCATTATAAGCTGTGACTATTAACATGCCATCCTCATAAGGTACAAACCCACGAATTCTTTTGGATTTCAATAGATCACCATCTTGCAAAGGAAAAAACTGATTGCCAATTAAAACCCACACTCCCTCATCTGTTCCAATATAAAGTGTACCTCTGATAACACTCGAACAATCTATTTTTTTATCCACCTCAATAACAGTATATTCTCCATTAAGATACTTTACGACCTTTCTATCTCCGACAAAATAGAGAATATGATCTATCTCCTGTATACCCCACACATTACCAATAAATCTAAAAGCATCATCAATTGTATCTGACATACAATGGTAGCTCATATTACCTATTTCATCCGCCTCATAAAATCCATATTCATTTATACCCCCTACATAAACACGTTTATGCGACGTAGAAGCTAACACTGAACGAACATCAAATTTATTATTCATCTGGAATGTTTTCCACTCATTTCCATCAAATTGTAACATGCCCTTTTTATTAGCAAAGAAGGTCCAGTTTTCATTATAAGAAGAAATTTGCCAAGTCTGGGAACCATGCCCATAACGTTTTTTATCAAAGTTGAGGACAAAGCTATTCCATTCTGCAGAGAGAGAGAGAATAGGATAAAACAGAAAAAGTATTAGAAGGTAACAGGTGTTTTTCATGAAATAGAAATACTAAATGAATACAAATCTACAAAAAAAAGGTCACAAAAAGGTTTAACACGATTAGAAGTTCACTCTTAGAAAAATTAATTCATTTAACCAATAAATAATTCGCCTTCTAGAGCTTTTCTAAGCTCTAGAAGGCGAATTATTTATTGGTTAAATGAAGGAGATTACACTGTCTGAATGTAATTCACAATCCACTCACCTACCTCTTTGGTTCCGTACTTGGCACCCCCTTCTACTTGGATTTCGGGTGTACGTACTTCAGCATCGAGTGAAGCATCTACTGCTTGGCGAACCAAGGCACCCTCTTCCATTAAACCAAAGTGCTCGAACAACATGGCTACAGAAAGGATTTGAGCCAATGGATTGGCAATATTCAACCCTTTGGCTTGTGGCCAAGATCCGTGAATCGGCTCGAATACCGGTGTACCTTCACCCGTAGAAGCCGAAGGCAACAAGCCCATAGAACCACTGATAACCGAACCTTCATCCGTCAAGATATCACCAAATGTATTTTCAGTTACCATTACATCGAAGAATGCAGGCTCCTGAATCATACGCATCGCTGCATTGTCCACATACATATATTCAGTGGTTACTTCTGGATAGCTAGGAGCCATCTCTTGAGCTATTTTTCTCCACAAACGTGAAGAGGCCAATACATTTGCCTTGTCAACCACAGTTAAGTGCTTGCGACGCATCATGGCATATTCATACGCTACTTTCAAGATACGCTCAATTTCTGGACGAGTATACATATTGGTATCGTATGCTTTGTCATCATCCTGGTATTTCTCCCCAAAGTACATACCTCCTGTTAGCTCGCGAATACATACAAAATCAGCCTTTTCTACCAATTCCGGACGCAAAGGCGATTTGTGAATCAAACATTTAAAAGTTTGAACAGGGCGTACATTGGCAAACAGACCCAACTTTTTACGCATAGCTAGCAAGCCTTGCTCAGGACGTACCGTTGCTGTAGGATTGTTATCAAACTTAGGATCACCAATTGCAGCAAACAAAACGGCATCGGCATTTTTACACACCTCGTGTGTAGCTTCAGGATAAGGATCGCCTACTGCATCAATGGCAGCAGCCCCGCATATAGCGTGTTCAAAACTTACTTTGTGTCCAAACTTTTGGCAAACGGCATCCATTACCGCTACCCCTTGTTCTGCAATCTCTGGTCCGATACCATCACCGGCCAATACAGCAATTTTTAATTCCATCTTCTATTCTATATTTATTTTATTTCTGATTCTTTCTTTTTATCCAATAAATGCAACAAGGCAGCTATAGCGAACGAAGCAAGAACGATTATGAGATAAATTGCACCTTTTTTCATAACTCCTTCTCTAAAATGTTAAGCATTTTCAGCGTAGCTTTAATAGCTGCCTCCGTTTGGTCGGCATCCAACCCCCTAGTACGAAACACTTTTCCTTCAAAACTCCAGGTAATCACCGTTTGTACAAAGGCATCAGTACGTCCGCCCGGAGGAATGGTTACCGCATAGTTGGTAAGCATGGGGAATTTGCGTCCAAGCGTATTTTTATATACTTTACGAAGGGCACGCACGAAGGCATCATACTGACCATCACCACTTGAGCTCTCTTCGTACTCTACTCCATTTATTTCGATCTTCAAGGCAGCCATCGGACGGAGTCCATGAGCCAAGTTCATAATGTAACTGGTCAATTTCACTCTATCATCCGATACCCCATGCTTTAATACATCGGATACAATGTAAGGAAGATCTTCTTGCGTTACCAACTCCTTCTTATCGCCCAACTCAATGATTCGCTCCGTAACCTTTCGCATAGAATCCTCATCGAGCTCCAAGCCTAAATCTTCTAAGTTCTTACGGATATTGGCTTTGCCACTCGTTTTACCTAAGGCATATTCACGTTTGCGGCCAAATCGTTCTGGCAAAAGCTCGTTACAGTAGAGGTTGTTCTTATTATCACCATCGGCATGTACTCCAGCTACTTGGGTGAAAACATTCTCACCCACAATAGGTTGATTGGCAGGGATAACAATACCAGAGTAAGATTCTACCACCCGACTTACATCATTCAGTCTACTTTCGTCAATGTTGGTAGTAGCACTAAAGTGGTCTTTCAGAATAGCTTGTACACTCGAGAGGGGCGCATTACCTGCACGCTCTCCAAGTCCATTAATGGTGGTATGCAGACCTGCTACCCCACTAAGAACAGCTGCTAGTACATTACTAACTGCTAAATCGTAGTCATTGTGTGCATGAAAGTCAAAATGAAGGGTTGGATATCTTTTCTTCATCTTTCGCATGAATTCAATCACCTGCAAGGGATTCAAGATACCCAGTGTATCGGGCAGCATAAAGCGTTTGATAGCCGTATTTTGCAGAGCATCTACCATTTGGAAAACATACTCAGGCTTATCCTTCATACCGCTACTCCAATCCTCCAAGTATACATTGACCGTGAGATCCATGGAGCTAGCATAATTCACCACCTCTATAATTTCACGGATATGTTGCTCAGGATCTTTCTTAAGTTGCTGTGTGCAATGCTTATAGGATCCCTTACACAAAAGATTCATAACCCGACAGCCCGTAGCATGAATCCAATCGACCGAATTCTTGCCATCCACAAAACCAAGCACCTCTATTTTGTGTAACAGATTACGGCGAGCCGCCCAATCACTGATAATTCGAACCGCTTCAAATTCACCATCCGATACACGTGCCGAAGCTACTTCAATACGATCGACTTTCACATCCTCTACCAGAAGACGAGCGATCATTAACTTTTCATGAGGTACAAAGGAGACTCCGCTGGTCTGTTCACCATCGCGGAGGGTTGTATCCATGATCTCTATTTGGACGCTTCTTCCCATGCTTCGATTTTATCTTTGTGGCTTACCAAAAAGTCAATATCATCTAGGCCATTCATCAAGCAATGCTTCTTATAGCTATTTATTTCAAAAGATTCACTTGTACCAGTCGCCTTGTTGGTGATGGTTTGTGTGGGCAAATTCACCTCCAACTCAGTTTGAGGGTTGGCAGCAATGGAGTCAAAGATCTCTTGCAAAAAAGCTTCGCTCACCACCACAGGAAGTACAAAGTTATTCAATTCATTGTTCTTATGGATATCGGCAAAGAAGCTCGAAACTACCACTCTGAATCCATATCCAGCAATGGCCCAAGCAGCATGCTCGCGACTGGACCCTGAACCAAAGTTCTTACCTGCCACCAATATTTCGCCACTGTATGTAGGATCATTAAGTACGAAATCGGTATTTAATGTACCATCAGGATGGTAACGCCAATCGCGGAAAAGATTATCGCCAAAGAATTTCTCTTCACGGGTTGTCGCCTTTAAAAAGCGAGCTGGAATGATTTGATCCGTATCCACATTCTCAAGTGGAAGAGGGATACAAGTGCTTGTAATTATATCAAATTTCTGTTTCATAAGGATGTCTGCTTTAGGAATTACATTAAACTTCTAGGATCGGTTATTACGCCAGTTACGGCTGCGGCTGCGGCTACCAAAGGGCTAGCCAATAACGTACGGGCTCCAGGTCCTTGTCTTCCTTCAAAATTACGGTTACTTGTCGATACCGAGTATTTACCAGCAGGAATCTTATCGTCGTTCATAGCCAAACAAGCTGAACAACCGGGTTGGCGGATAGCAAAACCAGCCGCTTCCAAAATCGTATCAAGCCCCTCTTCACGGATTTGTGCATCGACCATCCACGAACCAGGAACCAACCAAGCAATTACATGTGCTGCTTTTTGTTTACCTTCTACCATCGAAGCAAAAGCACGGAAGTCTTCAATACGTCCATTCGTACAAGCACCTAAAAACACATAATCGATTTTCTTTCCAAGTAAGCGCTCTCCACCTTGAAAGCCCATATACTCCATTGATTTTTGGAACGAAGCACTCTCTTCTACAGGAATAGATTGAGTTATTCCCATTCCCATACCAGGATTGGTACCGTAGGTAATCATCGGTTCAATATCGGCAGCGTCAAAAGTGATCTCCTTATCGAAGGTTGCATCATCGTCACTCTTCAATGTTTTCCAGTAAGTAACCGATTTTTCCCATGCTTCACCCACAGGTGTATGTTCTCTTCCTTTAATGTACTCAAAAGTAATCTCATCGGGAGCAATCATACCTCCGCGAGCACCCATTTCAATACTCAAGTTACAAAGGGTCAAACGTCCCTCCATGCTTAAGTTACGAACCGTCTCGCCTGCATACTCAATAAAGTAGCCTGTTGCTCCACTTGTCGTAAGTTTTGCCATCATGTAGAGAGCCAAATCCTTTGCGGTTACACCTTTCTTCAACTCCCCATCTACCGTAATGCGCATAGTCATAGGGCGAGATTGCAAAATACATTGCGAAGCCATTACCATCTCCACTTCACTCGTACCAATACCGAAAGCAACTGCTCCCATGGCACCGTGAGTAGAGGTATGTGAGTCACCACAAACAATGGTCATACCAGGTAAAGTTAATCCACGCTCGGGACCAACTACGTGTATGATACCGTTGCGTTTATCTAACATACCAAAGTGAGTCAAACCAAAATCGGCTGCATTCTTTGCCAACGTGTCTACCTGTTTCTTCGAAATAGGATCCTCAATAGGTTTGTCTTGGTCGTGTGTAGGTGTGTTGTGATCGGGCATGCAATAGATATGATCGGGGCGGAAACATTTCAATCCACGTTCACGCATTCCATCAAAAGCTTGCGGACTTGTCACCTCGTGACAATACAAACGGTCGATGTAAAGTTGTGTAGGTCCCTCTTCTACTTGTTGCACTACATGCGCATCCCAAATTTTATCAAATAGTGTATTTGCCATTTTATATCAAGTTTATCTTTTAAATTTATTAATGCAGTCTATGTAGGCCTCTGCCGAAGCAGCGATAATGTCTGTGTTTGCTCCAAATCCATAATAAATTTGGTTGTCGTATTCCACTTGCATGTGTACCTTACCAATGTCATCACTTCCTTTACTAATAGCCTGAATAGTGAACTCTTTCAAAGTCATTTGACGATTAATAATCTTTTTCAATGCAGTAATAGCAGCATCAACTGGACCGTTACCTGTTGCAGCCGCTTCAAACTTTTCACCCGAGATATTCAAGCCTACGCTAGCAACCGAACGTACGCCCACTCCACTGGTAACTTGCAGATAATCGAGTTTAATGCAGTGGTTGATATTTCGATCTGCATCGGCCAAAACCAATACATCATCATCCGTTACATCTTTCTTCTTATCGGCTAGTTTCAAGAACTCTTCGTATACATGATCCAATTTCTCTTGATCTAATTCCACACCTAGTACTTGCAAACGGTGTTTCAAGGCTGCACGTCCACTACGGGCTGTCAATACAATCGCATTGTCATCAATACCCACATCTTTGGGATTCATGATTTCGTAGGTCTCTACATTCTTCAACACACCGTCTTGGTGAATACCCGAAGAGTGAGCAAAGGCATTTCTACCTACTACCGCTTTATTAGGCTGTACTGGCATATTCATTAAACTCGAAATCATACGGCTGGTAGGATAAATCTTCTGCGTATTGATATTTGTGTGGACATCAATCGTATTGTGGCATTTAATAATCATAGCCACCTCTTCCAAAGAGGTATTACCTGCGCGTTCGCCAATACCATTGATCGTTACTTCTACCTGGCGGGCACCGTTCATAACCCCACTGATCGTATTGGCAGTAGCCATACCTAGATCATTGTGACAGTGAGTAGAAAGTATGGCCTTGTCTACATTGCGTACATTTTCCATCAGGTATTTAATCTTTGCACCGTACTGATCGGGTAAACAATAACCGGTGGTATCGGGAATGTTAATCACCGTGGCACCGGCTTTAATAACTGCTTCTACTACACGAGCCAAATATTCATTATCAGTACGACCTGCATCTTCTGCATAGAACTCAACATCCTCTACATAGCGCTTTGCATATTTAACAGCTGCAACCGCACGCTCGATAATCTCCTCACGAGTCGAATTAAATTTATAGCGAATGTGTGAGTCCGATGTACCGATACCTGTATGGATACGTTTGTTTTTAGCAAACTTCAAGGCATCAGCTGCAACATCAATGTCTCTCTCTACAGCACGAGTCAACGCACAGATGGTAGGCCAGGTCACTGCTTTGGAGATTTCAATAACTGAGTTGAAATCCCCGGGACTAGAGATTGGGAAGCCAGCTTCAATCACATCAACGCCTAAAGCTTCTAATTGTTTGGCTACTTGAATCTTCTCAACTGTGTTTAACTGGCAACCAGGTACTTGCTCACCATCTCTTAAGGTCGTATCGAAAATAAATAATCTGTCACTCATAGATTTATATTTTTATAGTTATATGCATAAGTAAAAAAAGCCTCTCGCACTAGGAAGTGAGAAAGGCTTATGTATATTATATTTAGTCATATTTTTATGCACAAAGCTCACTTCCCACCGATTGTACCAGTAGAAGGGTAATGCCGCATAGCAAAATATGAATAAATAAAGAAATCATAAATAGTCCGTTTTTATTTTAACATCACAAAGGTAGGTATTATTTCTTAACCACAAAATAATATGATACTTTTTCACTGATTAGAGCTTCGATTTTTTAAATAATGGCATCTGATTATAACAGATTCATTGATAATCTGAAACAAAAATAGAGAAACACTACTTAAAAGAATTAAGAAGAAAGATTAGATAGCTAATTCTTAACACTTTAGAGTAATAAGTAAATGAAAGAAATAAAATAAAATAACTACGAAAGAGGAGTGAACGAAAAAGGACTACTTGATACAACACTCCCAATAAAAATAGGGTTGATGAATAAGGAAAGGGTATATAAACCTGATAAATAAAGAGTTAGATTAGCTTAATGATCAATCGGCATAAAGCAGACATAATTTGGGTATGCAGCAGAATTGTTAGTTGTAAGTCATCTATTTGGGGGAGAGTAGAGATTTATAGAGGAATCGAATAAATATTCAAAATATTTTCTACAGGATAGCTAATGAATTTTCCTTAGTCATGTGCAAAGAGGAAAACATCTAGCTGGAGCTACGTACCTATTCATAGTAGGTAGTGTTAAGCCAAAAATATTATCAAAAATAAGTAGATTAAAAGAGTGAGAAGTATATTACTAGAAATGACATAGAAGGATTTACGCGCCATATCCACAACTCCTTCTACTTAATTGAAAAGATTCCCGATATGAGGAACAAAACAAACTGTAAGACCCCTTGAGGTGTAAAGCATAGATAGGCAGAAAGTGCTTTGACTTAGACTAAAAAAAAACTTCTCCAGTTTAAACCAAAGGAAAGCACGTCAATTCAAAGGAAAGAAAATACATTTCAGTTCAAACCCCAAAAAAAGTCCTCCAGTTCGTTAGAACCAGAGGACTTCTCTTAAAAACGGCGGCTACCTACTCTCCCACAATCTGCAGTACCATCGGCGTGACAAGGCTTAACTTCTCTGTTCGGAATGGGAAGAGGTGGAACCCTTG
>JBOFRN010000044.1:0-9187 GCA_051651025.1 Phocaeicola sp. | reverse complement strand
GCTATCCGTCGTGATGCTTTGTTGGAGAACGTAACTGTAGGTGAAGATGGTACTCCTGACTTTACTGCTGCTGCTTCTAAAACTGAGAACACACGTGTATCTTACCCAATCAACCACATCAACAAGATCGTTCTTCCTTCACGTGCAGGTCACGCTAGCAAGGTAATCTATCTTTCTGCTGATGCATTTGGTGTATTGCCTCCAGTTTCTATCCTTGATGAAAACCAAGCACAATACCACTTCCTTTGCGGATTTACATCTAAATTGGCAGGTACTGAGCGTGGTATCACTGAACCAGTTCCATCATTCTCTCCAGCATTCGGCGAAGCGTTCTTGACTCTTCACCCAACTATGTACGCTAAGACATTGGTTGCTAAAATGCACGAGCACGGAGCGAAAGCATACTTGGTGAACACAGGTTGGAACGGTACAGGCAAGCGTATCTCTTTGAAAGATACTCGTGCTATCATCGATGCTATCATCGACGGTTCTATCGAAAAAGCAGAAACTTTCACATTGCCTATCATGAACCTTACTGCTCCTGTAGCTTTGGAAGGTGTATCTGATATCCTTGACCCACGTAAGACTTACGCTGACGTAGCTGAGTGGCAAGCTAAGGCTGAGAAATTGGCTGCTATGTATATCAAAAACTTTGAGCAATACTGCGACAACGATGCTGCTAAAGCATTGATCGCTAGCGGTCCTCAATTGTAATCTTTGATAGATACATTATAAAAAGAGAAGCGACTCCCCATGGAGTCGCTTTTTTTTATCCCATCATTCTATACGTTGCTTTTTCTGTCCTTCTTTCTACGCTCTCTTCTTTTCCTGCCTCTTTTATTCTTTCTAACTTCTTGTGAATCTTATTCTTCAATGCTTTATTGATTTAGGTCAATCCTTTGCCTTCTAAAGTTTTCGTATCTTTGCAGCGATAAAAAAAAGATGTGTGAAGAAGCTTTTTAAAACCAGCCCTCTACGTAGTGATTTAGCTCGGTTGGCATTGCCTATTTTTATAGAGACCCTACTCATTATGATGTTAGGGGCGGTCGATACTTTTATGTTGAGCCAGTACTCGGATGAGAGTGTAGCTGCAGTAGGGGTAGTTAACCAGATTATGGTTTTTACCTTGCTTATATTTGAGGTAATAAGTGTAGGTACTTCGGTGCTTTGCTCACAATACATCGGCGCTAAGTTGCCTAAAAATGTGGTGCAGGTGGTAGGAGTATCCTTGGTTGTTAATCTATTCTTTGGTTTGTTGGTAAGTGGTCTGCTTTATGGGGGAGCTCATCTCTTCTTGAAAGCCATGGGGTTAGGGCCTGAACTTATGGTATATGGGCTGGGCTATATGAGGATTGCAGGTGGATTTATCTTTTTCCAGGCGCTTTCGTTAACTATTTCGGCTGCTTTACGTAGTGCCAATAAGGCTATCTATCCTATGATGGTTACCGTGGTGGTGAATCTACTTAATATTGTGGGTAACTACGCCCTGATTTTTGGTAAGTTCGGTCTTCCAGCACTGGGTGTAGAGGGGGCTGCCATATCTACCAGTGTGGCTCGTGGTGTGGCGATGGTTATTCTGTTTATTATTCTATTTTCGAAATACATACCTCGTTTCCCGCTTGCCTACTTCCGCCCGTTTCCTTGGATAGAGCTTAAGAAGTTGTTGCGTATTGGAGTGCCTTCGGCGGGAGAGCACATGTCGTATAGCTTTTCGCAGATTGTGCTTACCTATTTTATTGCACTGATTGGGACAGAGGCACTTACTACACGTACCTATTTGGTCAATACGGTTATGTTTGTCTATCTGTTTGCTATTGCTATGGCTCAAGGAGGTGCCATCTGCATTGGGCGATTGGTGGGTGAAAAACGAGTGCGTGCAGCCTATCTGTTAGGTAAATACGTTATGCGTGTTTCCATTTTGGTATCGCTTATACTCTCTTGTATATGGGCTGTTATGGGCGAAACGGTCTTTGGTTGGCTTACTGAAAATCCGGATATTATCCGCCTAGGGGTAACGATACTTTGTATTGATGTCTTATTGGAAGTTGGGCGAGCAATTAATATATATGCCACACAAGCGCTTCGTGCTACGGGCGATGTTAATTTTCCATTCTATGTTGGTGTAACGGTACAGTGGCTTATAGCTGTAGGTTGTGGGTACCTGTTTGGTATTGCATGGGGGTGGGGATTGATTGGTATGTGGTGTGCTTTCTTACTTGATGAGAATATACGTGGCATTATCTTTGTTTATCGCTGGAAGAGTATGAAGTGGGCTAAAAAGGGATTTGTTAACTAAAAATAAGAATACAATGGAAAAGAGAATGAATAACAGGTGGGTTAATTCTGCAGTACGACCGATATGCACGATTTTAAGTTTGTTCCTGATTTTGTTTTACACCTCTCTAACACTCTCTGCACAGAGTCCTGATAAGCGCTCTTGGAAACAGCGCTTGGAGAAGAAAAAGAGAGAGCAGCTTAATGGAAATGCCAGCGAGAGGCTCTGGAGTGAGATGGGAATGGTCAATAAAAGAGGCGTTCTGTTGTGTGCTACTACTCAGCAGGAGCTCTCTTTTGATGCGATTAAGGATCGCTTCTCGGGGCGTACTTCCGCATTGATAACTTCGTCTACCAAAAGTGTGAAATGTGCTGATATGCAGAGAGAACAGCTGCTTTATGTGCGTCAGCTTCATGAAATAGTTCGTACCGTGGCAGTGCCTATTACAGGCGAAGTTACAGAGAGCAAGTTGATCGTAGCCAAAGTGGCTCAAGAACAACTCCGTGTAATTGATGTTTGGTGTGCGAACTATAAAACCGACAATGAAGAGGAGCGGCTTCACTACCAGTTGCTACAACGTGTCGCAGCTCAGCTTGAATTGTAGGCAAATAGCTTGAAACAAAAAGGTTACGATACCATTTCGTCGTGGTCTTTTTATCTATAAACAACAAACTTTCTACTCTTTCGTGTGCTTAAATCAAGAATAATACTTAATTTTGCACCCCACATATACATTAGAATAACCATGATGAACCTCGATTTACTTACAGCTATTTCGCCTATTGACGGTCGTTACCGTGGAAAAGCAGATGCGTTGGCTGCTTACTTTTCAGAATATGCACTGATTAAATACCGTGTGCAAGTTGAAATAGAATATTTTATCACTTTGTGTGAACTACCTTTGCCTCAATTAAAAGATTTTGATTCATCTAAATTTGGTGCATTGCGTGCTATCTACCAAAACTTCTCACTTGCCGATGCAGAGCGTGTAAAAGCGATTGAAGCTGTAACGAATCACGATGTGAAAGCGGTAGAGTACTTTATTAAAGAGCAGTTTGATAAGTTGGGCGATATGGAAGCTTGTAAAGAGTTTATCCACTTTGGACTTACTTCGCAAGATATTAACAACACATCGGTTCCTTTGTCTATTAAAGAGGCTTTGGAGACGGTTTATTACCCACTAATAGAGGAGGTTATCGCTCAGTTAACAGCCTATGCAACCGAGTGGGCAGAGATTCCAATGTTGGCTAAGACACACGGTCAGCCTGCCTCTCCAACTCGTTTGGGTAAGGAGGTTATGGTCTTTGTATACCGCCTTCAACAACAGCTGGCACAACTTAAAGCTTGTCCTATTACAGCTAAATTTGGAGGTGCAACAGGAAACTATAATGCACACTATGTAGCTTATCCACAGTTAGATTGGAGTGCTTTTGGTGATCAGTTTGTAAGCGAAAAGCTAGGTTTGGTACGTGAAACATACACCACGCAAATCTCAAACTATGACAATTTAGGTTCTCTATTCGATGCAATGAAGCGCATTAACATCATCTTGATTGATATGAACCGTGACTTCTGGCAATACATTTCGATGGAGTACTTTAAACAAAAAATTAAAGCGGGCGAAGTGGGCTCAAGTGCTATGCCTCATAAAGTAAATCCTATCGACTTTGAAAATGCCGAAGGAAACTTAGGTATGGCTAATTGTATTTTTGAACATCTGTCAGCTAAATTGCCTATTTCACGTTTGCAGCGTGACTTGACAGACTCTACAGTGCTTCGTAATGTAGGTGTACCTTTTGGTCATACTGTAATTGCTATGCAAAGTGCTTTAAAAGGATTGCGTAAATTGTTGCTAAACGAAACGGCGATTGCTGCCGATTTAGATAATTGCTGGAGTGTAGTAGCCGAGGCCATACAAACAATTCTTCGTCGTGAGGCTTATCCAAATCCTTACGAAGCGTTGAAAGCTTTGACTCGTACCAACGAAGGAATCAATGAAGCTTCTATTAAAGCCTTTATTGAAGAACTAGATGTGTGTGAAGATATTAAAAAGGAGCTGCGAGTAATTACTCCGCACAACTATACCGGAATTTAATTCGGAGTCGATTTTGGAAATGATTTGTTGAATTAGTCTGCTTGGTACATGGGTTGCTTGTAAACAATTGACCGGTTCTAGGTGTATTAAAGCTAGAGGAAACAGATCTTTACATAGATAATTAGAAGGAATGGTAGGCGTTTGGTCTAGATGTGCTTTATAGACTCGATGAGGTGCAGCTTTTCTAGCCTTTTGTTTAGTGCCCTACCTTTAATAGTTAAGTTTTAAAGAAGCCCGAGAGGGCGATTATATATAAATAATAAGAAAGATTATGAGTACAGAAAATGAAAACAGACCTGAAGGCTCTGTAAATGAAGAGAATCAAAATGTAAGCCGTGAGGGTGGTTACAAATCTTACAACCGAGATAACCAGTATAATAGATACAATAACGAGGGTGACCAGCGTTCGTACCGCCCTCGTACTAATTATAACCGTGAGGGTGGTGAACGCCCTTATCGTCCTTACAACAACGATCGTCCTCGTTTCAATGGTGGTGATCGTCCTGCTTACAACAACGATCGTCCAGCGTACAATCGTTACAACAATGATGAGCGCCCTGCTCGTCCTCATTTTAATTCGAATGAAGAGGAGGGTGGCGAACAACGTTCATACCGTCCACGTCCTCAAGGTGGTGGCTACAATCGTGAAGGTGGTTACAACCGTGAAGGAGGCTTTAACCGTGAGGGTGGCGAACAACGTTCATACCGTCCACGTCCTCAAGGTGGTGGTTACAACCGTGAAGGAGGCTTTAACCGCGAAGGTGGTGATCGTCCTTATCGCCCTTCGTTTAATAATGGTGATCGTCCAGCGCAAAATCGTCCGTATGGTGAACGCCCTGCATATGGTCAAAACCGTTTCAATAATGAAGAGGGTGGCGAACAACGTTCATACCGTCCACGTCCTCAAGGTGGTGGCTACAATCGTGAAGGTGGTTACAACCGTGAAGGAGGCTTTAACCGTGAGGGAGGCTACAATCGCGAAGGAGGTGATCGTCCATACCGTCCGCGCTATAACGACGGTGGCCGTCCACAAGGAGGAGGTTACAATCGTCCGTTCCGTCCACGTACAGCCGATTATGATCCGAATGCTAAATATAGCTTGAAGAAACAAATTGAGTACAAAGATCTATTGACTGACCCTAATGAGCCGATTCGTTTGAATAAGTATTTAGCGAATGCAGGGGTTTGTTCACGTCGTGAGGCCGATGAGTTTATTACTTCGGGAGCTGTAACTGTAAACGGTGAAGTGGTTACTGAATTGGGAACAAAAATTCAACGTACGGATGAGGTGAAGTTCCATGATGAGGTAATAAGCATCGAACGCAAAGTCTATGTATTGCTTAACAAGCCTAAAGATTGCGTGACTACATCAGATGATCCACAAGAGCGTAGAACCGTTATGGATTTTGTGAAAAATGCCTGCAATGAGCGTATTTACCCTGTTGGTCGCTTAGACCGTAATACAACAGGTGTGCTTTTGTTGACAAATGATGGTGATTTGGCTTCTAAACTAACCCATCCAAAATTCTTGAAGAAGAAAATCTATCACGTATATTGCGATAAGAATGTAACAAAAGCCGATTTGGAGCAAATAGCAACAGGTATTACGCTGGATGATGGTGAGATTAAAGCCGATGAAGTAAGCTATGCTTCGGATGTAGATAGATCACAAGTGGGTATTGAGATTCACTCAGGAAAGAATCGCATTGTTCGTCGTATTTTCGAATCGTTGGGTTACCGTGTGATGAAACTTGACCGCGTTTACTTTGCAGGTTTGACTAAGAAGAACTTGCGTCGTGGTGACTGGAGATATCTATCAGAGCAAGAAGTGAACATGCTACGCATGGGATCTTTTGAATAGTCAAAAATAAATTATACACATTATATTTAGTAATGTACGAGAGAATCGTGTGGTAATTACCTCTTTAAAATCATTGTATGCTGATTCTTTGTATACAATGATTTTATCGGTTATACACTCCTTCTTTCTCGTTTCGTTGCTTAACAGACAAAGAATACAATGGAAAAAATTAGTAGAACGAAAATTGTAGACCTTCTGCAGCGCCGTGACTTTGGTGCTATGGTCAATGTGAAGGGATGGGTACGTACCCGCCGTGGTAGCAAACAGGTGAATTTTGTAGCCTTAAATGACGGTTCTACAATAAATAATGTACAGATTGTAGTAAACTTGGAGAGCTTTGATGAGGAGATGCTTAAGTTAATTACTACGGGTGCTTGTTTGAGTGTAAATGGTGAATTGACTGAGTCGATTGGTTCGGGTCAAGCGGCCGAGATTCAAGCGCGTCAAATTGAAGTTCTGGGAACTTGTGACAATACTTATCCTTTGCAAAAGAAGGGACACTCTATGGAGTTTCTTCGTGAAATAGCGCACTTGCGTCCTCGTACCAATACATTTGGTGCTGTATTCCGCATTCGTCACAACATGGCAATGGCTATACACAACTTCTTCCACGAGCGTGGTTTCTTCTACTTCCATACACCAATTATTACAGGTTCTGATGCTGAGGGAGCTGGGCAAATGTTTCAAGTAACAACGATGAATTTGGCCGATTTAAAGAAGGATCAAACAGGTGTTATTAGCTACGAAAATGACTTCTTCGGTAAGCCGACTAATTTGACTGTATCGGGACAGTTGGAGGGCGAGTTGGCAGCTACAGCTATGGGTTCTATCTATACGTTTGGTCCTACTTTCCGTGCCGAAAACTCGAATACACCTCGCCACTTGGCAGAGTTCTGGATGATTGAGCCAGAAGTTGCTTTCAATGACATTATTGACAATATGGACTTGGCTGAAGATTTCATTAAATACTGTGTGAAATGGGCGCTTGAGAAGTGTGCTGATGATGTGAAGTTCTTGAATGATATGTTCGATAAAGGCTTAATTGAGCGTTTGGAAGGGGTGTTGAAAGAGGACTTTATTCGTTTGCCTTATACAGAGGGTGTTGCTATTTTAGAAGCAGCAGTTGCGGGTGGCCATAAATTTGAATTCCCTATCTACTGGGGAGCTGACTTGGCATCTGAGCATGAGCGCTTCTTGGTAGAAGAGCACTTCAAACGTCCTGTTATCTTGACTGATTATCCAAAAGATATCAAAGCATTCTATATGAAACAAAACGAGGATGGTAAAACGGTACGTGCTATGGATGTATTGTTCCCCAAAATTGGTGAAATTATTGGTGGATCCGAACGTGAAGCTGACTATAATAAGTTGGTTGCTCGTATTGAAGAGTTGGAAATACCTGCCAAAGATATGTGGTGGTATTTAGATACTCGCAAGTTCGGAACATGTCCTCACTCAGGTTTTGGACTTGGATTTGAACGCTTGTTGCTTTTCGTGACTGGTATGTCGAATATTAGAGATGTAATTCCTTTCCCACGTACTCCGCGTAATGCTGAGTTCTAAGGAGAATGCATAAAAAAAGAGCCTATTCATCGAATAGGCTCTTTTTTTATGCATTCTCCTTAGATTCTTTGATCTCTCACCGATTGCTTCGTTGGATTATTTATGAAGGATTGTTTATCTTGAAAAAGGAATCTTTCACCCTAATTGTTTGGTTTTTAATGTTTTTGAAGGATGAAGGATAAAATGAGAAAACTAATATTCAATGGTTTTTGTTTATAATCATAAAGGAGTTTTAAAGTGCAAACACAAGTGATAAACTCATCTAATTATGGCTCGCTTGCTAGGGATTCTTTTTTCGTATCTATCTGAATTATAATCCCTTTTGATTTGCATTTTTTATCTCCGCTCTCTATATTTGTAATCAGACTTTAGTTATTCATCTAATATTGTATGCTATGAAACTTAAATCTCTTCTTGTATGCATAATGCTTTTCACATTTGGGAGTATTATGCAAGTGATGGGGCAAGCTCATCCTATTTCAAATCTTGCCGGTATCTGGCAAATGTACTTTTATACATCTGGTAGTCCTGAAGGCCCTGCAGAGTTAAGGCCCAGTAACTCTTTTAAGATTTTGACTCCCGAAGGGCGCTTTACCAACTTTACAATAATTCCTACGCAGAGTACAATTATTATCGGAGAAGGTCGCTACAAGCAGACTGCTGATGATGCTTTTGTGGAAATAATAGAGAAAAACATCCATCTGCCTCAATTAAACGAAAAGGAGAATGTTTTGCATTTTACGATGGAAGATGATATTATGCATGTGCGTTATTTCCTAAAGGAAGATACTGGAGGAAATTCAATCAATACTTGGTGTTATGAAACTTGGAAAAAAGTAATAATGCCTGCTGAATACCCAAAAGATCTAGCTCGCTGATTCTTTTTGTAATTTTACCCCTCCTTGTTCTCTGCCACTTCGGCTTATTGCGGCTGAATTGTAGGGAATAAGGAGTTTTTTTTGCTCCCTTTCATTCTTTATAGAAGCTATGAATCAGTAGCTTTGCTTCTAAAAAAAGACTTAATTAGTTTGTCAGTTCATAGAAAAGACGTACCTTTGCGAGCCGATTATTATCAGAGATTGATAAAATATTAATTCTTAATACTTTAATGGTTCTTTGTCCGGGAACGATTGAGGTGATTAAGAATAAAATTGTTTTTTAGTAGTTAACATTTAAAAAGAATTAAGAGTGGATACTTTAAGTTACAAGACCATTTCTGCAAACAAAGTAACTGCGACTAAAGAATGGGTCGTAGTTGATGCTACCGATCAGGTTGTAGGCCGTCTCGGTGCAAAAGTTGCGAAACTGTTGAGAGGAAAGTACAAACCGAACTTTACTCCTCACGTAGATTGCGGTGATAATGTAATCATTATCAATGCCGACAAAGTTAGAT
>JBOFRN010000043.1:0-139726 GCA_051651025.1 Phocaeicola sp. | reverse complement strand
GATGGCAATGTGGTAATCGACAAAGTAGAAGAGGTTGAAGTTTGGGAAGCACGCCAATTCAACCCAGAAAGAAACCACGTAATGCCTATTCCAATTGATGAAATTGCAAGTAGCAAGAACTTGGTTCAAAACAAAGGATATTAATAAACAACTAAACAACCCATGGTCTGAGAGTAGCTTCATTCTACTTTCAGACTTTTGGCTATACGAATTTACCCGATGAAGAAGCAATTTATACTCTACTCCCTATTCGCACTTTTCCTTGCTAATTCTACAGCAACACTTCAAGCACAAAGTCGCCGCGACAAAGAGCAAACCTATCAACTAGAGGTTCCCTACGATGTACCAACCATTGTATCGCCTAAAGGCAAAAAGCCTAAAAATGTAATCTTAATGATTGGCGATGGCATGAGTCTTATGCATGTATACTCTGCTTGGACAGCCAATCGTGGAAAACTCTTTTTAGATAACTTCCCTACCACAGGGCTATCTAAGACCTACTGTGCCAACAAACTGATTACCGATTCAGGTGCTGGGGGAACAGCCATTGCTACTGGAGTAAAAACAAACTACCACTCTGTAGGGGTGGATCCATCTGGAAAACCGTTGGAAACTTTAATTGATGTAGCGGCTAAAAAAAACAAGTCGACCGGAGTGGTAGTTACTTGCCGACTAAATGATGCTACTCCAGCCGATTTCTGTTGCCACAATGTAGACCGTGAGTTAAGCTATGATATTACTGCCGATTACTTGGATTGTGGTGCAAACTTTGTATTCGGTGGAGGATCTATCTATTTCGACCGTCGCCCCGATGGACGTAACCTATTCACCGAATTGCAAGCCAAAGGGTATCAAACCCCACGCAGCTGGGAGGAGTTGGAGCCCATTACAAGCGGAAATGTATTTTGCGTAACCGATACGACCGATACACCTGTGCCTGCTGTACGAGGAGATCTTTTGGCCCGTGCATCAATGAAAGCCATCGAGCTACTTAATCAAAACGAGAATGGCTTCTTTCTAATGATCGAAGGATCTCAATTGGATGATTACGGACACTTTAACGATATCGACTTACTGATGCAAGAGGTACACGATTTCGACCGTACCATTGGCCGCGTTATTGAGTGGGCCGAGCAAGATGGAGAGACACTTGTGGTAGTCACAGCCGATCACGAAACCGGAGGTCTTACCCTTGTGGATGGAGACCTGGAAGAGGGACGAATTGTTTGTAAGTTCTCGACAGGTGGCCACAGTGGTGTCATGGTTCCTGTTTTTGCCTTTGGACCTGGCCACACAGCCTTCACGGGAACATTCGAAAATACAGACATTTTCCATAAAATTAATGAGGTAGCCCAACTTAAAAAGGAGTCAAAAAAGCCCATTCTATACCAAGCTTTCTCGCACAATGACTACTGGCGCGAACGCCCACTACAGGATGCACTAGCCTACAAATACAACTGTGTAGAGGTCGATTTATTTCCTATCGACGGGAAATTATATGTGGCACACGATCGCAACGAGATAACCGAAGAGGCTCGTTTTGAAACACTCTACTTAACTCCGCTTATAGAGCGATTAAAAGAGAATGGTGGCAAGGTGTATCCCGAAGGAAAAAAACCTTTTTATCTAATGGTAGATATGAAGGAAAAAGGAGAAGAGGGCTACAAAATACTTAAAAAGATGCTAGAGCCCTACAAAGAGCACTTCTGCTCGGTTCAAAACGGAGTCTATACAGAAGGAGCCATTCTACTCTTTATTTCGGGCAATAGACCCACAAAAAGTGTTTCGAAAGAGAAAACACGCCATGTATTCATTGATGGACGCATAGCCGATTTAAATCAATCCATTCCAGCATCACTCATGCCTGTCATTAGCGACGATTACAAAGCATTCTTTCAATGGGATGGAACAGGTGAAATGCCACAAGAGGAACTAAATAAAATGCGTGAGATTATTCAACAAACTCAACAGGAGGGCAAACTGTTTAGATGGTGGGGTGCACCCGACACGAAGCAATTCAAGACGTTTTTCTTGAATGAAGGAGTCGATTTAATTGGTGCCGATGAATTGGAACAGCTTTACAAAATAATGAAAAAGAAGAAGTAATCATTCGTTCTTAATTTTCAGAATAGCCCTAGGGATGCTTTAAAAAGCATCCCTATTTTTGTTCTCTCCCCTAACCTCCTTCAATCATCTAACGAACTACTCACCCATATCATAGATGCCATTCTCACTGCTATGACAGTACACTCTTAACAACTTATACGCCTATTTTTAGTGTCCGACAGTTGTAGAACACGCGTCTGACAGCTGTGAGACGCGCGCTCCACAACTGTGAGACACGCGTTTCACAGCCGTCGGACACTAAAAACAACAGATTGAACAAGCAAAAACAAAAGCGCATTCCGACGAAAAATTAAACAGCTTATAACGATTATCTATTAAATAGTCTAAAAAAAAGAAAGAGCTAAACGACAATAAAAAAAAGAATTACAAATTCGATATTAAACTCATAACTAATAGATTGCAATATCTAAATGATTCTTTACAGTAAAGAGATTGATTTTTAATAGAATAGTTGTAACTTTGTACAACAGCCTATAATTAGAGAAAATTTAGAATCAAAGCAAAGAGGTTTGACTCATTTCTACAAATGATTAAGAACTGTAGTACCAGCTAGACTGGTTATAGGCTGATTAGTTAAATTGCAAAACTTGAATAATCTCTACTTCATGAAAAGAGCTATATTTTCATCTATACTCCTTCTATTGATTGTGTCAACTACACATGCTTCCAATTATAGATTTAAGCACATTGAGGTCAAGGATGGACTATCGAATAACCAGATCAATCATCTATTTCGAGACAAGGAGGGCTTTATGTGGTTCTCGACCGCCTTTGGTTTAAATCGCTACGATGGTGCTGAAACGATCAATTACCTGAACTATACCTCAGACAAAGGGGTCTTTAGTGATAACTTTCTATATGATATACAACAAGACTATGATGACAATTTATGGATACGCACTAAATCAGGCTATACCATTTATGATCCCAAAATAGAAGCGTTTAATTCCGAAATTAGAATGTGGATGATGGAAAAAGGAATCGAAGGCATTCCTAGTAAAATCTACATTGACTCTACGAAGCGTATGTGGCTCTATGTACCCAACAAGGGAGTCTATCTATACATTCCAGATACAAAGCTACTCTACGGACTCTTTTACAGTAACAATACAATGCCTCAGGGAGAAATTGCAACTTTTTCAGAGTGCAGAGAAGGAGTACTCCTACTGTTTGACGATGCAAAAATAATTTGTTTAAGCCGAGAGGATGCAACTATTAAATGGGAAGAGAAGAGTATCCCTCAAAGATTGGGTAATGTAAAGCATAGCAACCTACATGCATTTACAGATCGAGATGGAGAGGTTTGGATTCATAGCTCAGTGGGCTTGTGGCTCTACAATCCCACTTTAAGAAAATGGCAGGATCAGATTATCGCTTCTCTTGGAGGAGAATCGGTAAAGACTATTCAAGCTATAACACAAGATTCAGAGGGTAAAATCTGGATTGGTAAGGCAATGGGGGGAATTGATATCTTGAATAAAACAAACGGAACCATTGAAAATGTAACCTTAGAGGAGTCGAGCCAAAATGGTTTGCAAAGTAATGCTATAGAATCTCTCTATACAGATCGGAACGGAACCGTATGGATTGGAACCAGTCAACGAGGAGTTTCACTCTACAATGAAAGTGATTTTAAATTTGAGTTCGATGCACTAGGCGATATCAGCTGCATGGAGAAGGGAAAAGAGGAAACTTTATGGCTAGGAATCAATGGAAAAGGGTTAGCTAAATGGAATCGAATCGAAAATAGCCTTGAGTTTGTAAAAGGGTATAATTGGCAAACTTTTCCAGCAAAAACAATCACCGCACTCCTTGAAAGCAAAAATGGTACACTCTGGATTGGAACCCAAGAGGATGGTCTTCTTAGTTATGCGAAAGGAGAGTACACCCAGCATCCCAACTTATCCATTTCTCAATCCATAAACAGTTTAGCCGAAGACCAAGAGGGGATTATCTGGATAGGGATAGAAGGGCAAGGTGTTCAATCCTATCAACCACAAAACAAAGAGAGTACCATTTACAATGTAAACAATGCACAGATTCTCTCCAACCAAGTATACTCACTCTGTATAACCCGCAACAACAATTTATTAATAGGAACAAGTAGAGGAATCTCGATACTTAACTTAGATAGTAAGAAGGTGGTTAACTGGATTGGAGCAAAGTCGGGAAGAACAGCTCTATCACATTTACAGGTAACACAGCTTTATGAAGATAGCAAAGGATTAATTTGGATGGGTACACACGAAGGATTAAATGTGTACCACTTCAGCAATGATATACTTAAATTAGTATCAATAGGAACCGACAAAAAGGAACCGACCATTAATGGAATCATCGAGGATAGAATGGGGAGTATCTGGGTGACTACCTCAAACGGGATAGCAACCATTACGACCATACCCAGTGAGGGGGATGAGAGCTCCTATAAAATAGACTTATACAGCCAAAAAGATGGATTGCAAAAGGGAATTTTCAATCCCAGATCCATCGAGATGCTCCATTCAGGCGAACTCTTATTTGGAGGCTGCTATGGGATGAACAGCATTATTCCAGAGCGTATAAAATACAACCGAATCTACCCAAATATTCTTTTTACAAAGTTACGTATATTCAATCAAGAGGTAAAAGTGGGTGAAAAGTACAATGAACAAATTGTATTAGAGGAGTCGCTTAATAGACAAAGAGAAATCAGGTTAAAGCCCACACAAAATATGATTGAGATAGAGTTCTCAAGTGATGACTATATTTCACCTGAATATGTTACCTACAGTTATCAATTGGAGGGTTTCAACACAGAGTGGTTCACAACAAATCAAGGTAAAGTGACTTTCACCAATTTAAGCCCGGGGGAGTACAAGTTACGCGTAAAATCTATCAATAGCGATGGTTTCAGTAGCGGCGAAGAGGCTATCTTAATCATTCAGGTTTTGACTGATTCGTGGATAGTAATGGGCAAATTACTGCTATACGGCATCCTCATTCTGGTTCTCTTCATAGGGGCAAGAAAGGTGCTTAAACGCAGAATCGATGTTGCAAGCAAAAACTCAATAAATGAGAAGGTACTTGCTGCTGAGGAAGAGGCGTATAGCGAAGAAGATAGAGCTAAAAACAATACAACACAGAGTGAAAGCTCTCTCAACCACAATCAAGCCAGTGAGCAAAAAGAGAGGCTGTTAACTCAAACAGAAGTCATAAAAGAGAGTAGCAACGAGGAGGAAAGATCATCTAGCCATGAAGAGATAAATCCAGCAATTTTCACCATTGAACGTGTAAGAAACCTCTTTAAAAATGAGAGGGAAAAGGTAGAAGAGGCTACCGAATGTCTGAGTTCACTGCATGTTATACAGGTTATTCCACTTGACAGAGAGGGGAAAGAGAGCCTAGAACTGATTGAAACTGCGGTAAAGAAAACCATTGAATACGACGAGAAGCAGGAAGAAACAAATGACACAGGTATCACCGCACAAGAGTTTATTCTGGCTAAGAATACCGTTGATACAGAAACAACTGCTCATCTACCTATTATTTTAGCTGTAGATGATCACGATGATATGCTTTCGTTCATTCATGAGACTCTACATACGGATTTTCAGGTCGAAATGGCTACAAATGGTTATGAAGCATGGAAGCTACTCGAAAATAGTACACCCGATTTAATTATTAGTGATTTAGAGATGCCCGAAATTGATGGAAATGAGCTATGTCATTTGGTTCGAAGTAAAGAAGAGTTAGCCTCTACTCCATTCTTACTCCTAACCTCGAGAAAGCACAACACATTTAGAGATGGAGAGATTGCCGAAGGAGTTAATGAACTATTAATTAAGCCCTTTAGTACGGATAATTTAATTGAAGTGGTAAACAAATTACTATCCAAAGAGTCTGCCACAACAACTCTTACTAGAAAGAAGAAGGTTCAATCTCCAAGCAGCATGCTCGCCGATGAGAAAATTGTTAAAGATGCCATTAACTACATCGAGAACAATATCGGAAACAGCAATTTATCTATCGAAGAGTTGGGAAAAGCACTAAAAATGGATCGGGTAACTCTGTATAAAAAGATATCAGACACTACAGGAAAAACACCTGTGGAGTTCATCCGCTTGGTACGCTTAAAACGTGCAGCACAACTTTTACGAGAAACTCCGCTCAACATTGCCAACATAGCTCAACAGATTGGATTTAGTAACCAACGAAATTTCGAAAAATACTTTGAGAAAGAGTTTGGCACTTCACCTACGATCTACCAGAAAGAGCAAGGAGAACTCTAACCATTGACGCTATTTTACCCGCTTTTTTACTATCTTTGTCGGCTTTCGTTTAATTAAAGGAGAAGAGATATGATAGTTTGTATTGCCGAAAAGCCCAGCGTGGCACGTGACATAGCCGATGTTCTGGGAGCCAAGACTCGAAGAGAAGGATATATAGAGGGGAATGGATACCAAGTTACATGGACCTTTGGGCACCTATGCACCCTGAAGGAACCCCACGAGTATACCCCTTCATGGAAAGCTTGGAGCCTCTCTAGTCTTCCTATGATTCCTCCCCGTTTCGGCATTAAACTAATCAGTAGCCCCAGCATTGAAAAGCAATTTCGTACCATCGAATCCCTTATGCAACAAGCAGATGAGATTATTAACTGTGGGGATGCGGGACAAGAAGGAGAGCTCATTCAGCGATGGGTGATGCAAAAAGCAGGGGTAAAATGCCCGGTAAAGCGACTTTGGATCTCCTCACTTACAGAAGAGGCTATCCGCGAAGGCTTTAAGAACTTAAAAGATCAACAAGAGTTTCAGCCACTCTACGAGGCTGGACTTAGCCGTGCTATTGGTGATTGGACACTCGGCATGAATGCCACTCGCCTCTATACCTTGAAGTATGGGCAACACAAGCAGGTACTCTCCATTGGCCGGGTACAAACGCCTACCCTAGCCTTAATTGTTAAACGCCAATTGGAGATTAACGATTTTACCCCTCAACAGTATTGGGTGCTTACTACGCTCTACAGAAATACCACCTTTACAGCACTACTCAGGAAAACCGATGAAGAGCTGGCACAAGAGGAAAGTGATAAAAAAGGAACCAGCAGCAAGCCCGAAGAGAATCGAGGCATCCCTCCCATTACCGACTTGGCTACCGGTCAAGCGTTGATGGATCGTATCGAACAAGCACCTTTTACAGTAACAGGTTCGACCTCAAAGAAAGGAAGTGAAGCACCTCCTCGACTTTTTGACTTAACCTCGTTACAGGTAGAGTGTAATAAGAAGTTTGGTTACTCGGCCGATGAAACCTTGCGTTTAATTCAGTCCCTCTATGAAAAGAAAGTAGCCACCTACCCGCGTGTAGATACTACTTTCTTGAGTGAGGATATCTATCCGAAGTGTCCCAAAATATTAGCAGGTATTAAGCCCTATGAGGCACTTACTGCCCCATTAATGGGAAAACCACTAGTAAAGTCTAAAAAGGTATTCGATAACAATAAAGTAACCGATCACCACGCCATTATTCCTACTGGACAAAACCCAACGAACTTAACCGACATGGAGAAACGGGTATTCGATTTAATAGCCCGTCGCTTTATTGCAGCCTTCTATCCCGATTGCAAATTCTCGACCACAACCGTTATGGGAGAGGCTGATGAGATTGAGTTTAAGGTAACAGGCAAACAAATTTTGGAACCCGGTTGGCGCGTAATCTTTGCCAAAGAACCCAAGGAAGAGATAAAAGAGGAGCCAAAGGAAGGAGCCGAAGAAGAGCGTACACTACCTGCCTTCAGCAAAGGAGAGAGTGGACCTCATACTCCATCCTTAAGTGAAAAGTGGACACAACCCCCTCGGCCCTTTACCGAAGCCACGCTACTACGTGCGATGGAGACAGCTGGTAAGCAGGTAGAAGATGATGAGCTACGAGATGCGCTAAAGGAGAATGGTATCGGACGCCCCTCTACTCGGGCAGCCATTATCGAAACCCTATTCAAGCGTAACTACATTAAAAAAGAGCGAAAGAACCTTATAGCAACTCCTACAGGGGTAGAACTGATTGGGTTAATCCGCGAGGAGCTACTGAAATCGGCACAACTTACTGGTATCTGGGAAAAGAAGCTACGCGAGATAGAGCGTAAAAGTTACCAAGCTAGTACCTTTCTAGAGGAGTTGAAACAGATGGTTCAGGAGGTGGTATATAGTGTATTAAGTGACAATACCAATCGTCGAGTTACCACCATTCAACCCACCATTGTTGAAGAGGTAACAAAGGCTGTTAAGAAGAAGAAAGCGACAACACGCAAGAAAAAAGAGCCCAAAGAGGGAGAAGCAGTTGCTTCAAAGACGAAAACAACCACTCCTACAGCAGCCAAGAGCTCAACCAGTGGGACTGTTATACCACCGAATGCCAACAATGATACACCGGTGGGACAACCCTGTCCGCTGTGTGGAAAAGGTAGCATTATCCAAGGTAAAACAGCCTATGGATGCTCAGAGTGGAAAGCTGGCTGCAGCTTTAGGAAGCCTTTTTAACATGTTCAGAAGGTAAACAGCCAAACTCCTCCTTAAAGTACTTTGAGAAAGATTTAGGCGATAATCCAACCTTATAAGCTATTTGGGAAATACTTTCTTGACTCTGTTCTAGAAGGTATTTTCCTCTTTTTATACGCAATACACGGATAAACTCAATAGGCGATTTGCCAGTTATGGTCATCAACTTCTTATACAAGTGACCACGACTCATACAGATAATTGCACTCAACTCTTCCACCGAGAATTCACTGTTATCCATATTATCCTCAACGGCTTGGATTGCTTGCTCTATCAGTTTCTCATCGAGCGTGCTGACTGTTATCTCTTTAGGCGATACATCGAGCGTAGCAAACTGCTTGTGATTGTTGCTACTCCATTGCAATAACTTAGCAATACGTAGTAACAAAATATCCAGGTTAAAGGGTTTAGTCAAATAGTCATCGGCATCCTCACGCAACCCTTCCAACACATGCTCTTCGGAGGAACGAGCGGTTAATAACAGGATAGGAATATGCGAATAGCGAATATCATTTTTAATTTCATGGCACAGCTGTAATCCATCCATCACGGGCATACGAATGTCACTCACTACTAAACGAATTTCATGTTGCTTCAACACTTCTAGGGCCTCTTTTCCATGCGCAGCTTCAAATACCTGGTAGTGCTCCTTCAAGCAGCTTACAAGAAAGTGTCTAAAGTCATCGTTGTCCTCTACAATTAACAACGAAACTTGTTTGGTTTCTGTCAATTCAACAGATTCTTCTTCAATCGTTTGATTCTCCAAAGAGATCTCTATCACACCGGATAGAATAGGAATTCGAACCTCTACAATCGTTCCATAAGGAACATTATCACGAATGTCAATATGCCCCTTATGAAGCTCTACATACTCTTTTACAATGTGCATTCCCACACCACTTCCCACATAAGCAGTCGATGCATATTCTTCTTGAAAAAAGCGATCGAATATTTTTTCTTTGTTCGCATCACTTATACCCATTCCCGTGTCTATTACCTGAATTGAGGCGTAAGGAGCATCTTCTAGCGTTACGCTATCCAAAGTGACTGTTACACTGCCCGACTCACGATTGTATTTAAAGGCATTCGAAAGAAGGTTCAGCAAGATTCGTTCCACTTTATTTCGGTCAAAATTAGTCTCTAAAACCGAATCTTTAAAAGAGAGATTAAGAGTGATGTTCTTTTTATCTGCATACGATTCAAAAGAGGTGCATACCCCTTTCACAAACTCCACCAAATCACCATGAGATGCATGAAGTTTTGCCTTGCCGTTTTCTAGTTTTCTCAAATCAAGCAATTGATTCACTACATTTAAAAGAGTCAGCGCATTTCTATGTATCAGCTTCAACTCATTTCGTACCCCTGCTGCTGCGTCCGAATGGAGTATTTTTTCAAGAGGAATAATAATTAAAGACAATGGAGTACGTAGATCGTGATTTACATTGGTAAAGAAACGAAGCTTAGCCTCATCAACCTCATGCTGATGAGCCACCTCCATTTCATATCGTTGCTGTATTAAAATGCGTTGGTGATTGCGTTTAATACGAAGAAGGATAAGAGCTAGCAGCAACATTAGACAAACTACATATAAAAAATAAGCAATGGGTGAGCGCCAAAAGGGAGGAGCCACACGTATAACAAGAGTTGATATATGGCTTTCATTCGCATCAAGACTCTCGTTTACCTTAACTTGCAAACGATATTCTCCAGGAGCTAGTTTATTAAAATAGATGCGATTACCCTCTAGTTTTATCCACTCCTCCTTTTCATCCAACCGATAGAGATAGTATAGTTTGTGTAGTTGTCCATAATCCATAGCCGATAACTCGATGGCAAAGTTACTATCCGAGTAGTCGAGCTCTATTTTAGTAGATAGCTGAATATTCTTCGCTAATAAGATACGTCCATCAGAGATTGGTTCACCCACATTCACCCGCTCATTAGCTAAATAGAGTTCGGTAAAAATTACCTTCTGATCATAATAGTAAGGAGTAGACTCTGTAGTTGCTATTTGAAGGTAACCACCAGCTCCCCCAATTAAAATTTTCTGATTCTTTGTACAAGCAATCGAGAAATTATTGAATGTAAAGCGTGCTATACCATCTTGCTCAAAATAGGGATAACAGTGGTACCCTCTTTGGTCGCCAAGAAACGCCTCATCAATAACGACATGCGTAATTCCATGATCGGTAGATATCCACATATTTTTTTTATCATCCTCTATAAAAGCACGTATAAAAGGGTGTGATATTCCCATATCTACACTCAACTGAAAAAGTCTATTTTCTGTTGGATTGTAAATATTAATCCCTTTACGCCCTCCTATCCAAATGAGCCCTCGACTATCTTGATAAATACAGTTTGCAAAATCATCTTGTATCATTCTTCTCCCATTCACATCACTCTGAATCTGTGCCAAGTTCATTGTAGAGAGTTCTATTTTATAAATTCCCGAACTGGTAGCAACATAAAGATTATCATCATTCGCATAAGCAACATCGGCTATATAGTTAGTGAGCAATGCAGAGTTTCCGGTATTGTAGACAGATAAATCGCCTGCTGCATCAAGACAAAACACCCCTTGTGTAAAGGTCCCAAACCAGAGATTTCCGTAACGATCTTCGGTTATTCGACGAACGTAGCTGGGTGCATCAAGATTTCCCTGGCTAATCTGCTGTAAACGATAGAAAGTACCATTGGCATAATAAAAGGCTCCTCCCCCAAAGCTACCAAACCAAATACGCCCTTTTGAGTCACGATAAGAGCAGACTATCAGGTCAGAGGGAGTACCCCCTTCCTTCGATTTAAAGTAGGTATAGCGATCACTTTTTTTGTTGTAATGGGCTATGCCCTCTCCATCAAAACCAAGCCATAAATCGCCCGTTTCGTCTTCTAATAGGCAACTAACATCTTCTTGCTGTGGACATCGTTTGTTTTCAAACGTTATGTGACTTAAGCAAGTATAGGCTATACCTTGTTTACCTGTACCAATCCACATGATATCTTGTGAGCTCTTAAATATGGCAGTAATGTGATTGCTCGGCAACGAGTAAAACTTATTTACCTCTTTACAAAGCCACGTATAGTTACGCTCTTTATAGTGACAAATAAAGACACCTCTATTATCCGTACCTATCCAAATACGTCCCTTTCCATCGTCAATTACCGTAGTAATAGTCGCATTACTCTGTTTCAATGCATCCTGCCCCACAAAAGAGACCCAGTTATTCTCTTTCATTGAATAGCAAGCAATATCTGGGCTGTGTGAATTATAAACCCAAATGTGCGAAGCGGCATCTAAATAAATATAGGGCTGAAAAGCAGTATGAATCTCTGCCTGAATTACCCTTCGAATCGCATTTACACCCCAATCAATCGAAACAATATGACCATCGGTTAATAGTAAATAGGCACTTAGGCTACGACAAGTTAAGTCGATAATTCCTGCATTACGCGGTAAAGAGAGCTGCAGCAGCTCCTTTTGTCCAAATCTATAATTATAGAGTGTATTATCGACTACACACCAAAGGTTTTTATCTTCATCAATAAAGAGCTGCTTGGGAACTCCAGGAATACCCAGTTTTTCCAAAGGCCCTTGCAGTACATTATCAAGTTTATCGCTCTCGCGATTGTAAAAGCAGTAGTTCACTGGTGTCTTCAGCCAAATGGTACCCGAGGCATCCTCTTTTACCCACTCTATATTATTATCATAAGAGCCCAATTGTAACGTCGTATAGTTTCGAAAATGGTACCCATCATAGCGGCTTAAACCATTCCGAGTAGCAAACCACATAAAACCATATTTATCATGGAGAATATCTTGAATATAGTTATCGGCCAGATTGGCTTTCACATCTAGTACATGGAAATTAAGCGCAGTTATGCCTTGAGTAACCAGCCCCAATAAAAGAATAAGGAGAATGCAGAATCTTTTTTTCATAGTATGTTCGATTTTCGGGGAGTAAATATAGAACATTTGACCTAATTTTAAACGCTATTATGTATCATTGTGCTTCCTATTTGTTTCACCCTGCTCCTAGTCAGGGTACTGGTAGTGGATTTTATCGCATATATTCCTCTTGAGATGTAAGATAATACAAATGGGATACTCTATGATTCATACAAAGAATAGTATCTCAATTCTTGATTCTACCTTTGTGGGGAGAAAACCAATTAAACGAGACGATATGAATAATTTCAAAAAAAGAGTAGGTCAATGGAGCCTGGGGTTATTAATAGCCTCAACAGGATTCGTTGCTTGTTCAACAGCCAAGCAAAAAGAGAGTAAAGAAGTGGAAGCAACGGTCGTATTACTCAAAAATTTAAAAGAGATGCCCAGCAAAGGCATCCTATTTGGACACCATGATGATACACTCTACGGAATTGGTTGGGAAGGCGATGAAGGAGGCAGTGATGTAAAAAAAGTATGTGGTGCCTATCCAGCTGTTATTTCGTTCGATTTGGGACACCTTGAGTTAGGAGATGAAAAAAGCCTAGACAATGTATCGTTTGATCTCATTCGCAAAGCCATGATTGAACAATACCACCGAGGTGGAATGAGTTCCATCAGCTGGCATCTTCGCAATCCAGAGACCGGAGGCGATTCATGGGATGTAAGCCAGAAAGGCGTGGTTGCTACCATTTTAGAAGGAGGAAAAAATCATGATAAGTTTCTGACATGGCTCGATCGGATGGCAACGTTCTTAAACTCCCTGCAAACAGCCGATGGAAGGAGCATTCCCGTGCTTTTTCGCCCTTGGCATGAACATACCGGAAGCTGGTTTTGGTGGGGAAAAGAGCTTTGCACCACCGCAGAATACCAAGAGCTATGGAAGCTTACCTACAATCGTTTAAAGACGCAAAAAGTAGAGAACATACTCTATGCCTACTCACCGGGAATGGAACCGAATAGTGTAGCCGAATACCTAGAGCGCTATCCAGGCGATGACATTATTGATGTAATGGGGGTAGACATTTACCAATATGAACGTGCACAATATGTGGAACAACTGGAAAAGTCACTTGCCATCCTTACACAGGTAGGTAATATGCGTAACAAAGCCATAGCAATTACCGAAACGGGATTTGAAGCCATTCCCGACCCTAACTGGTGGAGCGGTACACTACTTCCTATCATCGAGAAATACCCATTAAGCTATGTACTAGTTTGGCGCAATGCACGCGAAATGGAGAATCACTACTACGCTCCCTATCCAGGACAGCTATCTGCCGATGATTTTGTACGCTTTTACCACGCACCTAAGACCCTTTTTATTGGTGATGACTTTCAGCTTTATAACTAAATAACGAATCATACCTTATGAAAACAGACCTTAAAACTTATCTACTTATAGGACTCTCTACGTGCGCAGTAGGAGTCGGAGCACAGAACCTCTCCATCTCGACTCCCAACACCTCGATGGTGCTCTCTGCACCTGTAGGAGGCGAACTCAAATACCTCTACTACGGAAGTAAACTTTCAGCAAACGATTTGGAGCAGATTGTGTATGGAGCTAATATGCACCATACAGCATATCCCGTATATGGATTGAACTGCCCGGGTGAAAGTGCACTAGCCGTAACCCATGCCGATGGAAATATGACCCTCGATTTGGCGGTGGTTCAGGTAATCAATAGCAATCCAGAAGGAGCCTTCCTAACCACCATCGAACTCAAAGATAAAGTTTACCCCTTCTTTGTGAATGTAAACTATAAAACCTACCCCGATACAGATGTAATTGAAATCTGGAGCGAGATAAGCCACGACCAAAAGAAACCGGTCTTGCTGACTCAATTTGCTTCGGCTTTCCTTCCAATTCGTCGAGGAGAGGTTTGGATTTCTCATCTCTATGGCTCCTGGGCCAACGAAGGCATCGTGGCGCAAGAGCGCCTAGAGCCCGGTATGAAAGTGATTAAAAACAAAGATGGCGTACGCAATTCGCATACCGCTCACGGCGAAATTATGTTCTCACTCGATGGCAAACCCCAAGAGAATCATGGAAACGTAATTGGAGCAGCACTCTGCTACAGCGGGAATTACAAACTAAGCATTGATACAGACGATAGCGAATATCACCAATTCTATGCCGGAATAAACGAAGAGAACTCAGCCTATAAATTGCCACGCAATGAGCTATTCCGCACGCCTCCATTGGCACTCACCTACAGTACCGAAGGGCTAAGTGGCAGCAGCCGTAACTTCCACAAATGGGGACGCACTTACAAATTAGCCAACGGTGATAAAGCGCGCAAGATTCTTTTGAACAGTTGGGAAGGGGTCTATTTCGATATTACCGAAGAGGGCATGGAGCAGATGACAAAAGATATTGCCTCTATGGGAGGCGAACTATTCGTGATGGACGATGGCTGGTTTGGCGATAAGTACAAACGCGATACAGACAACTCTTCATTGGGCGACTGGGTAGTAGACCGTACCAAACTTCCTAACGGAATCGAAAAATTGGTAAGCGATGCCAAGAAGTATGGTATTGACTTTGGTATTTGGATAGAGCCTGAAATGGCAAACACCACCAGCGAACTTTTCGAAAAGCATCCGGAATGGGTCATCAAGGCTCCACAACGCGATTTGGTATTGGGCCGAGGAGGTACCCAAGTCGTTCTAGACCTTGCCAACCCCAAGGTACAAGATTTCATCTATGACTTAGTAGACGATCTCATGGTTAAACATCCAGCACTCGACTACATTAAATGGGATGCCAATATGGCCATTATGAACCACGGTTCTAGCTACTTAACGATGGACAACCAAAGCCATCTCCACATTGAGTTTCACCGAGGTTTCGAAAAAGTATGCCAACGCATCCGTGCTAAATATCCTAAGCTAACCATTCAAGCATGCGCCAGTGGTGGCGGACGGGCCAACTATGGCCTACTCCCCTACTTTGACGAGTTCTGGGTAAGTGACAATACCGATGCTTTGCAACGCATCTATATGCAGTGGGGTACCTCCTACTTCTTCCCAGCCATTGCCATGGCTTCGCACATCAGTACAGCACCCAATCACCAAACCTTCCGCACCATTCCCTTAAAATATCGAGTCGATGTGGCCATGAGTGGACGTTTGGGAATGGAAATTCAGCCTAAGAACATGACCGATGAGGAGAAGGAGCTTTGTCGCACAGCCATTGCTCAATACAAGGAGATACGCAATGTGGTTCAATTTGGTGACCTTTACCGCCTGCAATCACCTTACGATAAACTAGGTGTAGCTTCGTTAATGTACGTATCGCCACAAAAAGAAGAGGCAGCCTTTTACTGGTGGAAAACCGAACACTTCTACAACGAACACCTACCCCGTATAAAGATGGCAGGTCTAGCTACCGAGAAAAAGTACAAGGTAACCGAGCTAAATCGCATAGACAATGAACCCTTGGAATTCGAAGGTAAAGTATTCACAGGGGCCTATCTGATGGCAAATGGTTTAGAGATACCTTACAAACATAAAGTAGATTACCATAAGCTAAACGATTACGCCAGTCGTGTACTTCGTTTGGAGGAGGTAAAATAAGAATATAGAGGCATAGTTACAGTTTCGTAGAGGCACTCTTGCAGTAATCTCAATGATGAGTAAATATTGTTTAGTTAGATGTTATAGTGTATAAATTCATGGGGGTTATTGAGCAACTGCAAGAGAAGCCCTTTACCAAACTAGTTAAGTTTTTCTTATTCCCAGATAAAAAGTCATCGAACAATTTTAAAAAAAAGTACAATGAATACCTTTGAAAACAGACTTAAAACGCTTCTGTCAAACCACGAAGCTTTAGTTACACGTAAGAATAGCCCTGTAGTGGCAAACAACGGTGTATATACACGCTATAAAAACCCCATTCTTACCGCAGAACACACCCCTATTTTTTGGCGCTATGATTTAGACCCTGCTACCAACCCACACCTCATGGAGCGCATCGGCATGAATGCAACTATGAACTCGGGTGCAATGAAATGGGGAGATAAGTACCTATTGGTGGTGCGCGTAGAGGGGGCCGATCGAAAATCGTTCTTCGCTATTGCCGAAAGCCCCAATGGCGTAGATAACTTCCGCTTTTGGGACTATCCAGTAACGATGCCTGAGGATGTAATACCTGCAACCAATGTATACGACATGCGACTTACTGCCCACGAAGATGGATGGATTTACGGAATCTTCTGTGCAGAGCGTCACGATCTTGCTGCACCAGCAGGCGATTTATCATCGGCTACAGCCACAGCCGCAATTGCTCGTACCAAAGATTTAAAAACATGGGAACGCCTTCCCGATTTAAAGACCCAAAGCCAACAACGCAACGTAGTACTTCACAACGAATTCGTAGAGGGTAAATATGCCCTATACACCCGTCCACAGGATGGTTTTATCGATGCAGGAAGCGGTGGCGGTATCGGTTGGGCTTTGGTAGACGATATGACTTGTGCCGAAGTTAAAGAGGAGAAGATTGTAGATCAACGCTTTTACCACACCATTAAAGAGGTAAAAAATGGCGAAGGCCCTCACCCTATCAAAACCGAAAAAGGTTGGTTGCATCTAGCACACGGTGTACGGGGATGTGCTGCTGGGTTGCGTTATGTACTCTATCTCTATATGACCTCGCTAGAAGATCCTACCCAAGTGATTGCCTCACCAGCAGGGGCTTTCATGGTACCCGAAGGCGAAGAGCGCATTGGCGACGTATCGAACGTACTCTTTACCAACGGTTGGATAGCCGATGAAGATGGCAAAGTATTTATCTACTATGCATCGAGTGATACCCGCATGCACGTAGCCACATCGACGGTCGAAAAGTTAGTCGATTACTGCATGAACACACCTGCCGATGGGTTCCGTTCGTCGCTATCTGTAGAGACATTGAAGAAGCAGATTGAGAAGAATCTGAAGATCATGCATACATCATAGGTTTCGTTTTTTTAAGGTCAAAAAAAGAGAGCTTCATATGGAGGAGTTGGTGATTATTTACAAACTCAAACTTCCTCCATATGCCAAGCTAAGTTCAGTACTTTCCTTTGTAACATTTTCGATCCATACCATGATAAAACTAAAAGAAAAGATAGGCTATGGGCTAGGCGATATGGCCTCTTCCATGTTTTGGAAACTATTTGGTTCCTACCTTATGATATTTTACACCGATGTGTTTGGCATGTCGGCAGCAGCAGTGGGAACCATGTTCCTTGTGACCCGCGTATGGGATTCGGCCAACGATCCCCTGTTTGGTATACTAGCCGACCGCACCAACACCCGGTGGGGAAAGTTTCGTCCCTATCTACTTCACCTAGCGCTTCCATTCGGACTTATCGGTATACTCACCTTTATGACCCCCGACTGGGGAGCAACATCCAAAATAATCTATGCCTACATCACCTATTCATTGATGATGACCGTCTATTCGGCCATCAATGTACCTTACGGTTCACTACTCGGTGTAATCAGTCCCAACCCTCAAGAGCGTAATGTTCTATCGGTCTACCGGATGATGTTTGCCTACATGGGTAGCTTTATTGCTTTGCTACTCTTTATGCCTATGGTGAATGCATTTAGCCAAGGAGGTAGCGAACAACAAGGGTGGACACTAGCAGTTGTAGTTATTTCGATTATGTGTACAGCCCTCTTTTATGGCTGCTTTGCCCTTACTCGCGAACGCGTAAAACCAATAAAAGAGGAACAAACTCCCTTAAAACAGGATTTAAAAGAGCTTATTCAAAATCGTCCTTGGTGGATTTTGTTAGGATCGGGTATTGCCGCCTTGGTATTTAACTCCATTCGCGATGGCGGAACCGTATACTACTTTAAATACTTTATTGTCGAAGAGGGGCACCAAGCCATTCACTTCTTTGGAGTCTCTTTTGTATTAAGTGGGCTCTACCTAGCATTGGGACAGATAGCCAATTTAATTGGTGTCATTCTAGCCGCCCCCATCAGCAATCGCATTGGCAAGAAAAAAAGCTACATGGGTGCCATGAGTATCGCCACCATCCTCTCCATTGCCTTCTACTGGTTAGATAGAGAGAGTCTAGAGCTCATCTTTATTTTCCAAGTATTGATTAGCATGTGTGCCGGTAGCATCTTCCCCCTATTGTGGAGCATGTATGCCGACTGTACCGACTATTCCGAGCTACGCACAGGCAATCGTGCCACAGGTCTTATCTTCTCCTCCTCTTCCATGAGTCAGAAGTTTGGTTGGGCCATTGGCAGTGCTTTAACCGGCTGGCTACTGGCTTACTTTGGCTTTCAAGCCAATACCGTGCAAAATGCCGAAGCCATTCAGGGCATTAAGATGTTCTTAAGCTTCTTACCTGCTGTGGGTACTATACTTAGCGTAATCTTTATAAGCATGTACCCACTTTCGGAAAAGAAGATGATAACCATTACTGCTCAATTAGAGGCCAAACGTCAGAAGAAATAGAGGGTTCTTTTCTCCATTTTATCATCAGTTAGTTAGCGTTTTAGAGAAACAACCCCTATTTTTGTGCCATACACCTTACTCACTTTTCCTTAAAAAAACTACACCCATGAAAAATTGGCTTTGGACACTCGTTTGCCTCCCTCAATGGCTATTTGCTCAAACAACCATCGATTTAAGTGGTTGCTGGAAACTCTCGTTAGCTACCTATCCACAGGTATCCACCACCACCCTCCCCGCTGCATTGGCTTTTACCGATAGCATCGTGCTACCCGCCTCGCTAGACGAAGCGAAGAAAGGGAGCTATCTACCCACCACAAAAACCATTCACTGGGTGCGCAAATCACCCTTTGTAGGCAAAGCGTGGTACCAAAAAGAGATTCAAATCCCTGCACATGCTGCCCACAAGCCGATCAATCTTTTCCTAGAACGCACACGCCCTACCCACCTTTGGATAGATGGCGTATACATAGGTAACAGCCTACGTATCTCCTCCCCTCAAAACTACCTTTTAAAGGAGGGTTTGGCTAAAGGGAAACACACCCTCACGCTGTTGGTCGATAATGGAGAAGCATGTGGTTTGCCCCCATCCATCGCCTCTTCGCACATGTGGAGCGACGATACCCAAACCAATTGGAACGGTGTACTCGGCCAAATCGAATTGCAGGTTAAACCAGCCATCTCCATAGAACAGGTACGATTTTATCCCAATGTAGAGAAGAAAACTCTCACCGCACGGGTACGTGTAACCAACTATACCCCCACCGAAACAGCCGTTTCTCTAACCATGGAGAGTTATCCATGGAGCTCGTCTACACATAGCAGTCGGGCTAATACCCAAGCAGCCTCTAGCCCCCCTCACGATGGAGATACCTCGCCTTTGGTTACCAAGAGCTGGAGCATACCTGCTGGCACACACGAAGTAGAACTGACCCAGTTCTTAGGAACCGATGCCCTACTTTGGAGTGAATATAGCCCCCATCGCTACGAAACCCGACTAACCCTGAAACAGGAGAATCGGAAATTAGAGGAGAAGTGGAGCCTAACCGCCCTCCGCTCTTTCAAATCCGAAGGAAAACACTTTACCATCAACGGGCAGAGCACCTTTTTGCGTGGCAAGCACGATGCATGTGTCTTTCCACTCACGGGGTATGCACCCATGCGTATAGCCGACTGGTTGCGCTACTTCGAAATCCTAAAATCGTACGGCTTTAACCACGTTCGTTTCCACTCTTGGTGTCCACCGAAAGCCGCTTTCGAAGCAGCCGATCAACTCGGTTTTTACCTCCAACCCGAGTTGCCCATTTGGGGAGCCATTGACGACGATATGCAGGCACCAACCAATCAATTTCTCTACCAAGAGGCACAAGGTGTACTAGATAGTTATGCCAATCACCCCTCGTTTGTGATGTTCGCTACTGGCAACGAACTGTGGGGAAATGTAACCGCTATGCAGCAACTCACCACCTCCTTCCGTGCCTACGATGATAGACCCCTCTACGCTTTGGGATCGAACTACCACCTTGGGTGGAGTGGCGAGAATGCAGGCGAAGATTTTATGGTATCTTGCCGAGTAGGCCCCGTAGACGATGAGAGCTACACTCCCCACGTGCGTAGCTCCTTCTCGTTTGCCGATGCCATCGATGGTGGATTACTCAATGCTACCTACCCCAATACCACACTTCATGTAGAGCGTGGAGCCACCTTTGCCACCAAACCCGTTGTAGCACACGAAACCGGGCAGTTCCAAATCTATCCGAACGAAAAGGAGTTAACGAAATACACCGGTGTGCTAGCCCCCACCAACTTACAAATTTTCTTGGAACGCGCCTTAAGCAAACATGGCCGCGAAAAGGTAGAGCAGTTCTTCTGGGCTAGCGGTGCTCTCAGTGCTGCCTGCTACAAAGCCGATCTAGAAACTAGCCTACGCACCGCATCCTTGGCCGGCTTCCAGATGTTGGATATTCAAGATTTCCTAGGACAAGGTACAGCGCTCATCGGACTACTCGATGCCTTTATGGACGACAAAGGGTTGGTATCGGCCCAACAGTTTAGTGAATACAATGCCCCAGTAGTACCCCTTTGGGTAGCCGACCGCTACACTTGGATGCAATCGGAAACAATCGAAGGAACCATTCAGCTATTTAACTATGCTGACCAACCAATGAATAGGGTTGAATTGGCTTGGGAAGTAGTCAATCCCGCCACGGGCGAAGTGGTAAAAGAGGGAGTACTAAACTTTGGAGAGCAGAATTTGAGCAGTTCCAAAGCAAAATTATCAAGAGATACAGAAGAGAAAGAGATGAAATGGGGAGAAGAGGAGTTCATGACACCCAAGCCAGAAGAGGAAAAAGTTAGCGAGGTTACACGTGGCTTAGCAAGCCTCGGAAAGATCTCCTTCTCTCTGTCCGAATTGACCCAATCGGCTGCCCTACAATTAAATCTAAAAGTGGTCGGTACACGCTACCGAAACAGTTACCCACTTTGGGTATACAAGGAAACGAAAACGCAGAAACTTCCCGCCCGTATCAAGCTCTTTACTGAACCGAATGACGAACTTTGGAGCTACCTTGAAAAAGGAGGCACCGCTTGGCTCATGCCTACGCAAGGTAGTCATCCCGATCAGACGGTGGGCGGACTCTTTACCAACGACTACTGGAACTACTCCATGTTTAAATCGATCTCCGAAAATGCGAAAAAGCCCGTATCTCCCGGAACATTGGGCTACTTGATTGCCAATGAGCATCCGCTATTTGCCACTTTTCCCACCGAAAGCCACAGCAACTGGCAATGGTGGCCCGCAACCAAATTGGCCAATCCGTTGATACTCGATAACCTATCGACTCCCATCGACCTAGTGGTAGAAGCAATTGACAATGTGGAGCGCAATCACCGATTAGGCGTGCTATTTGAGTGCAAAGTAGGAAAAGGGAAGCTCTTTGTGAGTATGATCGATTTACATAAAGGGAAGGAGTCCTACAAAGAGTGTAACCAACTCTATCAATCCATCGGAAACTACCTAGCCTCGAAAGCATTTAATCCTACGCAATCGGTGGATGCCTCAGAGCTCAAAATGCTTTTTGAGAGTAGTTATCAACAGCAGATTGAAGGGGTGAAGAATGTATCGTACTAAATCGGGATAGTGAGCCTCTGCGAATGATTCGAAGGAAAGGAATGATGATAAAACGATCTATTCCAACAGTGAGAGCGGTGGATTTAAGAAGAGCGATGACTTTTAAAAAGAGGAAGAGATTATGCAAGAAAGAGGAGCAGCTGGTTCAAAAAAGAGGAGTTTAAGGGAAGCAAGAGAGGCGTGTTAAGGAGGCAAAGGGAAAAGGTTGTCTAAACGAACGGACAAAGTTAGTGTTGCACTTAAGTCAATTAAGTGTTTGACCCGAGTCAATTACTTGTTGCACTCCAGTCAAACAGGTGTTGCACTAGAGTCAAACACCTATTGCACTCTAGTCAAACACTAAAAACAATAGAGCGTTTCAGAGAAAAGTGACTCAATAAAGAGTAGACTCAATCCTTATAAATAATATACCATCCACACCCATGGAGATTAAACAACGAAAAAAGATGGAACAGTCAGTTTTGAAAATACGAGAAGAGGTACAAAAAGTACTTACCCACAACATCCTCCCCTATTGGATGGAAAGGATGGTCGATAAAAAGCAAGGTGGTTTTTACGGCACCATTCAAGGAGATGAAACGGTAGTACCTACTGCCCACAAAGGCGCGATACTCAATGCACGTATTCTCTGGACCTTCTCGGCCGCCTATCGGCTGCTGAAAGAGCCCCGCTATTTAGAGATGGCCACTCGTGCTAAACGAGAACTCATCGACCGCTTTTACGACTCTGAATTTGGGGGCATCTACTGGAGCCTGACCCATGAGGGGAAACCACTCGACACCAAGAAGCAGATTTATGCCATCGGTTTTGCCATCTACGGATTAAGTGAGTTTCATCGGGCTACGGGCGATGCCGAGGCATTGGAGTATGCCATCCGCCTCTTTCACGACATCGAAGAGCATAGCTTTGATACCGTAAACAACGGCTATTGCGAGGCACTTACCCGCGAATGGGGCGAAATAGCCGATATGCGCCTCAGCGAAAAGGATGCCAACGAGTGCCGCACCATGAATACGCACCTCCACATTTTAGAGCCCTACACCAACCTCTACCGCGTGTGGAAAGATGAAAAACTAAAGAGACAGCTACACAACTTACTGCGCATCTTTATTGATAAAATCCTGAACAAGAGGACGAACCACTTGCAACTCTTTTTTGACGAGCAGTGGGTAAGCAAGCAGCACATCGTATCGTACGGGCACGACATTGAAGCATCGTGGTTGCTACACGAGGCAGCCATCGAACTGGGCGACAAGGATTTATTGAGTGAAATAGAGCCACACGTAGTCAACATAGCACGCGCAGCTACCGAAGGGTTGTTACCGGGGGCAGGCATGCTGTATGAATTGCACCAAGAGCACTCAGAAATTGATGCCGACCGCCACTGGTGGGTACAGGCCGAAGCAATGGTGGGCTACCTAAACCTTTACCAACACTTTGGACTAAATGAGGGAATTAGGCATGCAAGCGATTGCTGGGAGTTTACCAAAGCACGCTTAATAGATCGTGAAAATGGGGAGTGGTTCTGGAGCATCCGTGCCGATGGCAGCGTAAATCGCACCGACGATAAGGCTGGGTTCTGGAAGTGCCCCTATCACAATGGACGGATGTGTATGGAGATTATGGAGCGATTTTCGGGGAAAGAGTGTGCGGGGGTGGAGCTGCTAACCTAGCCAATAGATTAGAAATGGAAAAGTCTTACAAATACAATGATCATTTCAGCTTGAGAATAGAGGAATTGACAGTAGCCGGCTAAAACACGATAGAACGCTAATTTATAACAACAATGTTTATCCTAGGTATACAAGCTCCACCAACTTTTATACTTTTGCGGCTACATTTACTTATATCACACAACGCAGATGAAAAAAATACTCTTTTTAGTTGGACTCGTAGTAATATTACTGCTAGTAAAGAACTGCCCAGAGAAGCAGGCCCATTCCGATCAATTAACAACTACCTTGACCAATTATTTAGGTGAACGACTCGGCGAATATGAGCGAATCAATACATTTGCCCAAAACTTGGGTACCCAATTAGGAAGCCTCGTGATTGACAAAGCAGTAGATCGAAGAATGACTCTTACCAACTTCTTCCTTTTTAACATTGCCTACCTAAGATGGGAGGAGAAAAACATTCCGGTATCTGTAGGGATATTTAATCATATTATTCCGATGAACGAGGAAGAGGTGCTTGAAGCACTCAAGCAATGGAGTTCGTTTTAAGCGCAGGATTATTTAAAGAGTTATTGCCTTTTTATGAAACGCGTTATTCAGACTCCTCATACAGTGACTCTTTTTGGTAATCCCTCCCACTCGTATCATTGCATAAAAACTTTATTTACGTTATCTTTGTTGGTAGTATACACTCATACTGAGCCATTCGAGTAAAGTAAAATGAGTGAGTACAAATTTGCCTAAAAATATCCTCCTATGCGTTACTTAGACCCCAAAGCTGATCTTACCTTCAAACGTGTGTTTGGCGAACACCCCAACTTGGTTATGAGCCTGCTTAACGCTTTATTGCCACTCACCCCCGAACAGGAGATCGTAGACATAGAGTATCTCACTCCTGAGTTAATGCCCGAAAATCCTTTACGAAAATATAGTATTGTAGATGTGCGTTGCAAAGACAAGCAGGGACGTCAGTTTTTGGTGGAGATGCAGATGATTTGGTCATCGGAGTACAAACGCAGAGTGCTATTTAATGCCACTAAAGTATATGCTAGACAATTGGATAGAAAAGAAAATTACAAGCTTCTGCAACCAGTTTACTCCCTAAACCTTGTTAATGAAATATTTGAACCCGACTTAAAGGGATTCTATCACCACTACCAATTGGTGCATGCCGAACACTCAAACAGAGTCATTGATGGCTTACAGTTGGTATTCGTGGAACTTCCTAAATTTAAACCCAATACCTACACGGAAAAGAAGATGCAAGCGTTATGGTTACGCTTTCTGACCGAAATCGATGAGAAAAGTGAGAAATTACCCGAAGAGTTATTAACAGACCCCTCTATAAACCAAGCGATAAAGGTTATTGAAGAGGGTTCGTTCAGCCGTGATGAGCTCTATTGGTACGATGAGTTTTGGGATGGATTACGGGTAGAGCGTGCCTTAACTGACGGAGTTAGGGAAGAAGCTACAGAAAAAGCTCTGAAAGAAGGAAGAGAAGAAGGATTAAAACGGGGATTGGAACAAGGCAAAAACGAAGGACTGAAGCTCGGAAGAAACGAAGGACTGGAGCTCGGAAGAAACGAAGGACTGGAGCTCGGAAGAAACGAGGGAGAGCAGATAGCAAAACGCCAGATGGCAGCCAATATGAAAAAAGATGGATTACCATTAGCTGTTATTGAACAATATACTGGACTTACACAAGAGGAAATAGAAAGCATATAGTCACAACATATTAGTAAAAGAATAGCGGGATGAAACTCTTTTTAAAAGAATGCTCATCCAACTGTGTGATTGTTGTAGTTTTTTATTTAGTAACAATTGTATCCGCAAAGAAAAGAGACGGATACCTCATTTCTTTGTGGATACAATTGCTCTTCTGTATGCTATCAAGTAGAACAATTAGAGAAATTTCTGTTTCTTCTGATAAAACAGAAATTGAAAATCTTACCCCTTTTCTGCCCAATAAACTCCAACTAAAATAAGTGCCAATCCCAAAAGAGCAATAGCTGTAATAGGCTCACTCAAGATGAGTGCCGACCCTAGTAGCGTAGCCAAAGGGGTAAGGTAAATATAGTTCGAGGCTTGTACTACTCCCAGTTTGTGCAGGCAGGTATTCCATAGAATAAAGCAACCCAAAGAGGCAACAATGGTTAGGAAAAGGAGATTGTAAAGCACCTCTGGCTTACCTAAAACCTCCCATTCCATCGGTAAAGGTTCAACGAAAAAGAGGGGAATCGCACTAATTGCTCCATAGAAAAAGATTTTACGAGTTACAAAAACCATGGAATAGCTTTTGCCCAAACGCTTCAGGATCAAACTATAGAATGCCCACATCAGGGCAGCCGTAAGCGTTAAGAGATCGCCCATGGGAGAGAGCTTTAAAATCTGATTCCCATTAAATACGACAAAGCCCACTCCAACAAGTGCTACGGTAGAGCCTATAACGGTACGCTTGTTTAAGTGTTCGGATTTGTAAAAGAGCGGAGCTATTAAGGTCGTGAGTAGAGGAGCAGTACAAATAATGAAGGAAACATTGGAGGTTAAGGTAAGCGTGAGGGCACTATTTTCAGTCAGAAAGTAGAGCGTTCCTCCAGTAATACCGGCCAAGAACATCCAAGCCTCGTCTCTCCAATTGTGAGCAAATAGTTCTCTGGGTGATTTGTGAGGTTTGATAAACCAAATTAAGAGGTAGGCCAAAGCAAATCGATAAAAAAAGATGGCTTGCGGAGAGAGTCCATTTTGCGTAAGTATTTTAGTCGAGATAAAAGTCATTCCCCAAATACAAACGATGGTAATGGCCAAAAGATGATAGCCCCAATGGGTATTGTTCTGTGTCATATTCCTAAAATTGATAGGCAAAGGTACAATTTTAGAACACATTGATCACTTAGAAGCACTTTTTTATTACGCAGTTATGAATGATTAAGGAGACTGAATCACTAGAGTCGCTTGCCGGTTAAGTAGTAGGAATAGAGGCGAATTGCCACGTGTAAGAATTGTTTACTTTCACCATTACAAATTACTAATCAGCTCCTTACTTAAGGTGAAACTAAAAAAAAGGTTTTAAAAATGAAGACTTTTAGCCAAACCCAAAGGCTATTTGAATGATTTATTAATCATAACTAGAGTAACAAGTTTTTGTTTTACCCGCTAGTTATGAATAATAAATTGACAAATAAGGAGAGGCTGACTATCCATCAAATTAATTCAAAGTCAGTGAACTCGAAAAAAGAGTTGAATGGTTGTAGGGAGGCACAAGGGTTACTCCACAGAGCCACTTACCAACAGTAACTCCTCGGGCAGATATCCACTACGAATGCGCCACTCGTTGGGGTACAAGTTATTGGCACGATTACCGACTTGCTTCACAAAGCCCAGCGGAATTCCTCGATAAGTGAGTAAAACAAAACCACGCTCTACCTCCTCTTGCAATACAATACTCTCTGTACGTAGATAAGCTATGGCCTGTTGATAACCAATTTCGACTGTAGTAAATGCCTCTGGATTGAGTGCTGTGCTCATGGCCAATGCATGGTGAGGCACGTAGTCACGTCCTTTTAATTCGGCCAAGGTAATTCCTGCATGAATCACTTTTAACTCCGACTTAAGCAGTTCATAGGTAGATAAGTGAGCTTTAGAGAAAGCAGTGACTACGCCTGCTTGTTCAATAAGCTGATACTGTTCGCTTTGAAGAAGCCAATCGGTTAAATAAGTTGGTAACGGTACAGCTACTTGCGAAGAATTTCCTTTCGACGCATTTCCTTTACCTCTCTGTGGAGTTTGTTTTCCCTTTTTCCCACCTTTTTTATCTTTCTTTCGTCCCTGATTATGAGTATCATCTGCTGTATAGGAATCATTGAATCTCTCTACAAAAGCAGGTTGAGAGGAGTAGTGAGTCTCTTCTAGCCCACGTTCATCTTGCTCTTCGTTGCTATCCTTACGCAACAAAGCCAAAAAGAATCCTTCGCCCGAAGTACGATGTGGCATAAATCGGTAAACGGGATGAGATGAATCGCTCATCAAGTTTCCTGTTATGTTCCATTCGTCCGAAATAGAGAGGGGAAGAACCTGGGCACCCAACGTCTGCGCAATCCAATCTACATTCTCCTCATTCTCTTCCGTATTGTAAGTACAGGTACTGTAAATAAGTAGACCACCCGGTTTTAAACTGGGCCAAATATTGGTAAGAATCTCACGTTGGCGTTTCCAGCACAACTCTACATTGGCCTCACTCCACTCCTCAATGGCCACGGCATCTTTCCGAAACATCCCTTCGCCTGAACAGGGAACATCGGCAAGAATAACATCGAACAGATGGCTTAAGGAGGTAAAACTAGAGGAATCATTGTTCGTAACAATCACCTGAGGGTCTCCCCATTTGATGAGGTTCTCAGCCAAAACTTGAGCACGAGGTCGCATAATTTCATTCGAGACCAATAAACTACCTGCTGGAAGGTTCTGTCTAGCAAGAGTGGATTTCCCTCCGGGGGCTGCACAAAGATCAAGCATAACCGAAGGTTCAGTAACATATTGGCGCAGAGCCTGCTCAACAAACATGGAAGAGGCCTCTTGTACATAGTAAGCACCGGCATGCAAGTGAGGATCAAAGGTAAAAGTGGGGCGTTTCTCTAAATAGAGACCTTGCTCACTCCAAGGCACAGGCGATCCTAGCACAGGATAGTGACACTTGGTGCGATTCATACGAATGGTTACGGGTGCTTCGGTTGATAAAGCAGCTTCAAACTGAGCATATTCTTCCGTACCTAGCAAGGCACGAGTTCGTGCTACAAAAGGAGTAGGTAAATTCATCATCTTCTATTTATAAGGACAAAAATAGAGGTAAAATTTGGTTTTTCTGAAAAATAAGTGCTCTATTTGCAACCAAACGGGCAACTACGACCGTCTAATAAAGAAACGCAGTAACATAAAACTTAAGAACAATGAAAACAATAGCAACATTCTCTCTTTTTTTATTTATGCTGATGGGTACATTGTCGGCACAACAAGTTCATCTAGTTCCCTCAGCAAACGATAGTACCCGGATGGATACAATTGTTATCAGTGAAATGGTAGCTGAAGACGATGCGGTAGACGAAGAAGATACTACAGCTCATACCTATACCTACTCCTCTTCAATTGATTTTGAGCCCAAGGAATTTCTAAAAGGCATTAGTATTATCCCCATTCTGGGTATGATTTTTGTTTTTGGTTTCCCCATTGCTATCTTAGGGCTGATACTTTGGTTTAAGTACAAAAATAGACAAGCTAAATACAAACTGATGGCACAAGCACTGGCTGCTGGTCAACCGCTACCGAAAGAGTTTATCAATGAGATGGATGGCCTATCTGGGGATAGTTTTCAAGAAAAAAACAACAAACTAAAGAACAAGGGCATTCAAGGTATTTTCCAAGGCATTGGACTGGGTGTATTCTTGTGGTTGCTCACCGAAGAGATTGGTCTAGCAGCTATTGGATTTATGGTTTTCTGTTTTGGACTTGGGCAAGTGATTATGGCCTATACCAACGTAAACAAAGAGGCCAAGGATAGTAAGAAAGATAGAGACGCTAGCGAAAAGCAGTCACAGCAACCTCCTACCCAGGAGTAAAAAGAGTCTCTTAACCCCTTCGAAGTATTTTAAGAAAGTGTGACAAAAAGTAACCGATCTCACTTGGGGCAGGGAGAAAGCGAAAAGAGAGAGAAAACCGAATTCAGAACCAGAAAATTCAAGGGCTACTAGAAATAGATAGATAGCAAGAAGAGATAGATGGGACAACTAAATGATATAGCACTGGTAGCACAGGTGGTTTTACTTAAAAACAACCGAGCCTTTGATACGCTTGTATGCAAGTATCAATCGCCCATCCGCCGCTTCTTTATGAACCAAACAATGGGAAATCAAGAGTTGAGCGATGACTTGGCACAAGAGGCTTTTTTAAAAGCCTATACCCATCTCTCCTCTTTTAAGAATTTGTCAAGCTTTTCGACCTGGCTTTACCGTATTGCATACAATACTTTTTATGACTATATTCGCAGCCAAAAGGAGACAATGGGCTTGGAGAGCTGGGAAGTAGATATGCATCACCAAACAGAGCAAAAGAACATTGGTCACAAAATGGATCTTTACAAAGGACTAGCTACCCTAAAAGAGGGAGAACGAACCTGCATTACTCTCTTCTATATGGAGGATTTACCCATCGATAAAATTGTAACAATTACAGGTATTCCTTCGGGTACCGTAAAATCGCACCTCTCTAGAGGAAAAGAGAAATTAGCCCACTTTTTAAAAAACAATGGATATGAAAGATAGAGACGAATTACTTATCAGCCAATTCATGCAAAGCAATAAGCATGAAATAGAAGATCGAGGATTCTCGAAAAAGGTAATGAATAGATTGCCGAAGCCTTTCTTGCGTACTTCTGAAATTATGTATGGAGTTTGTTGGATTGTAGCTTTCTATCTTTTTACGCTACTCGATGGCTGGAATCTACTGCTTCACTCCATCGACCATTTAATAGCAACTGCTTCTTACGAACTACTAAGCAATGGAAATTATTGGACAGTTCTCCTGGGAGTCGGAGTTGTAACTATTCTTGGAGTACAAAAAGCTTGTACAACCAAATAAGGCGACAAGAGGCTCAGAAGAAGTTGGAAAACTTTTCTATCTAAGCGATTATTGATACCTTTGCAACTGGTATAAACTCATTGAATAAAATAGGCATGAAGCAATATATTGAACTCTTAAATCGTATTTTAAGCGAAGGAACAAAAAAAGAGGATCGAACAGGTACAGGAACTATCAGCATCTTTGGTCATCAAATGCGCTTTGCCATGGAAGATGGTTTTCCACTTGTAACCACAAAAAAACTTCACCTTAAATCAATCGTTCATGAACTACTTTGGTTCTTAAAGGGCGATACAAATGTAAAATATTTACAAGATAACGGCGTACGAATCTGGAACGAATGGGCCGATGAGCATGGAGATTTAGGCCATATCTATGGGTACCAATGGAGATCTTGGCCCGATTACAACGGTGGATTCATTGATCAGATTAGTGAGGCAATTGAGACTATTAAGACGAATCCTGACTCTAGGCGAATCATTGTGAGTGCTTGGAATGTGGCAGACATTCCCAATATGAATCTACCCCCGTGTCACGCTTTCTTTCAATTCTATGTAGCCGATGGAAAGTTGAGCCTTCAACTCTACCAACGCAGTGCAGATACTTTTTTAGGTGTACCATTTAATATTGCATCGTATGCACTTCTATTAGAAATGGTGGCACAAGTTACTGGACTAAAAGCGGGTGACTTTGTTCATACGCTAGGCGATACACACATCTATACCAACCACATTGATCAGGTAAAACTTCAGATGGATAGAGAGCCTCGTCCACTCCCACGCATTAAACTGAACCCAGCCATTCAGAATATTTTCGACTTTACTTACGACGATATTGAATTGGTGGATTACAACCCACATCCGCACATTCCAGGTAAGGTAGCGATTTAATAGAACGATCTAAATCTATCCATCGATTGGTAATGGAAGTATTACTCTAAAATTTAATAGGAGAAATACGGAATGCATCTATTATACTGCAAAGGAAAGGAGAAATCGAACAAAATAAGGATTTACATAAACAACACGAACTAGGTATGACGCTCTCAATGATTGTGGCTGTAGCAGCCAACCAAGCAATAGGCTTCGAAAACAAATTACTTTACTGGCTACCAAATGATTTGAAACAATTCAAAGCCATTACATCGGGACATACCATCATTATGGGAAACCACACCTTCTTATCTTTGCCTAAAGGAGCTCTCCCCAACCGAAGAAACATGGTACTTAGCAGAACAGCCAAGCACTATAAGGATACAGAGCACTTCACCTCGTTACAGCATGCATTAGAAGCTTGTAAAGAGGAAGATGAGGTTTTTGTAATTGGAGGGGCTATGCTCTACAACGAAGCTATTCAGAGAGCAGACCGACTGTATGTTACTCACATTCATCATACACCGAAAGAAGCAGATACCTTTTTTCCGGAAATCGATCCAAAGGTATGGGAAGAAAAAAGTAGAGATGATCATCCAACGGATGAAAAGCATCTCTACCCCTATAGTTTTGTTACCTACGAACGCAAACGTTAAGCTTCGTCAGTTAAGTTTAGAATTGGCATTTGTCGCTTGATTGCTTCATTGAATGAAATAATGGTCTCGGAGCGAGAAAGGCCTAGTGGCTGGAGTTTATCGTGGATAATGCTTAATAAGTGGTGATTATTCTTTGCGTAAATCTTGATAAACATATCGTATTGACCCGTTGTATAATGACACTCTACCACCTCAGGAATATTTACAAGTGACTCGGCCACTGAATCAAATTGCCCAGGATCTTTCAGGTACAATCCAATATAAGCACACGTTTCGTAGCCTATTTTTTCGGGGTCAATAATATATTCAGAACCTTTCAGAATACCTAAGTTTGTTAACTTCTGAATACGCTGGTGAATAGCTGCACCCGAAACATTGCAAGCACGAGCAACTTCCAAAAAGGGAATGCGTGCATTATTCGCTATCAAGCGTAATATTTGTTCATCTAAACTGTCTAATTGATGGTGTCCCATTCTGTTTATTATTTATATTTGTACAAAGATATATTTTTTTGAAATATTATTCATACAAACTATTACATTTAGTAAACTATTTACTTTAAATTAATAGAAAAACAAAAAGAAAAAAAACAGAACATGAAAAAGAGTATTTTATGCATCGCGCTAAGTTGTTTACAATTAAGTAGCTTAGCACAAAGTTTTGATGAGTTCTTTATAGATAAAACACTACGCATAGAGTATCAATTTGTAGGTGACTCGGCTAAACAAGCTATTTATTTAGACCAATTAATTGCACTACCTATCTGGGCAGGACGAAAACACCACCTTAGCGAACTTCCACTAGCTGGAAATGGGCGAATCACTATGGTAGATCAATTAAGTAAGGATACCATCTATAGAACTTCATTCTCTAGTCTGTTTCAGGAGTGGATTTGTGAAGAAGAAGCTACACGCACTCAACGTAGCTTTGAGAATGTTTTTTTAGTACCCTACCCCAAGAAGGAGGTAGCTATCACAATTGAATTAAATGATAAATATCACCAAACGACTGCTTCATTAACTCACATAGTTAATCCGAATGATATACTGATCGAACAGCGCAATGCAACACGGGCCACACCTCATCAATATCTAATTCAGTCGGGTCCTAGTGATACTTGTATAGACATAGCCATTGTAGCCGAGGGATACAAGGAAGAAGAGATGGAGAAATTCTATAAAGATGCGCAAAGAACCTGTGAAGCCATTTTCAGCCACCACCCATTTAAAAAGGAGAAAAATCATTTTAATGTAGTAGCAGTGGCGAGTCCATCGGTAGAGAGCGGTGTAAGTGTTCCTAGAAATGGGATATGGAAAGAGAGCGCAGTAGGCTCTCATTTTGATACATTCTACTCCGATCGTTATCTAACTACTAGTCAAGTCAAGAAACTTCATAATTGGCTCGTCAATATACCCTACGAACATATTATCATCTTAGCCAATGCCGAGATTTATGGAGGCGGGGGTATCTATAACTCCTATACCATTGCAACTAATAATGAAAACTCATTTAGACCAGTTATTGTACATGAGTTTGGGCATAGTTTTGGCGGTTTGGGTGACGAGTACGCATATGGAGATGAACCTAGCCCCATTCACCCCTACTCTATTGAACCTTGGGAACAAAATATTACAACGTTAGTAAACTTTGAAGATAAATGGAAAGACATGGTACCGCAAGGCACATCTGTACCAACTCCTATTGTTGAAGAGGGGGAAGGAAAATACAAACAGGTAGGAGCGTATGAAGGAGCAGGGTACACTAAAAAGGGGATATACCGCCCTACAACCGATTGCCGAATGAGGAGCAACGATGCACCCGATTTTTGTCCAGTTTGCCAACGTGCACTAAAGAGGCTCATTGAATTTTATACCAGACCGAATAGATAAGTACAAACTATGATTGAATTAAAAGAAATCAAAACCAAAGACCACCTCTACTACAAGTATGTAGAAGAATTAATGCTTTCTGCATTTCCTGAAAATGAACGCAGAGATCAGAGTAACCAGAGAGAATATACAGACAATAACTCTAAATTACATTGTAACGTTGTTACAAATGATTCAGAAGCGATTGGTTTGGTTAATTATTGGAGACTAGGGAAATTCTATTACATAGAGCATATTGCAATCGATCCCCATTGTCGAAATGGAGGACATGGAAAAGTAGTAATTGAGAAAATAAAAGAGATTTGCCACGATCTACCAATCATTTTGGAGGTGGAAAGACCCGAAGATGAGATGAGTTGTAGAAGAATTAATTTCTACCAGAGATCAGGGTTTGCCTTACATGAACTGGATTACATTCAACCTCCATACAGAGTTGGTGGAGAAGAGGTCCCTCTCTATTTAATGAGTTATGGAACTATAGATATGGAAGCTGAGTGGGAAAATGTTACTCAATCTATACACCAAGAGGTATATAACAAACAAGGATAAACAAAAAAAGGGATTGCAAATTGCAATCCCTTTTTTTAGTATGTATAACTACTAGCGTTCTGTTGCTGAGTAGTTAATCTTCAAAGCATATGCTTGACGAAGCGCTTGTTTCACATCTGTAACAACCCCCATTTTAGTCTCTTTATCGACCTTCAATGAAACTGTCATAAATGGTTGATCCTCTTCTTTCATGTTCATACGTTCTTGAGTTACGTAGTCCTGTACAGCACCCACATCCTCAAATTTATCGTTTAACTGAATACGAGTTTCAGCACCCATCTTCTTTTGGAATTCTGGCATTGGTCTACCCATATAGATAAAGGTTACCAATGATTTCTTTTCCAACTTTTCTAGTTCAGTACCTTGTGGAACCTGAAATTGAACCTTTAAGGTCACCTCACGCATGGTTGTTACAATCATAAAGAAGAACAACATGGTAAAGATCAAGTCAGGTAAAGAAGAAGTATTCAACTCGGGCATTCCACGTTTGCCCGTCTTATTAAATTTTCCCATTATTTACCTCCGTATTTTTTAGGTTCAGCTTCAGAAATCTTTTGAGGATAGAATTCACGTACTGCTTTTTGTTGATCTTCATTACACAAAGCATATACAGAACCAAATCTTGCTTTAGCCAACTCGTCTCTCAACTCATTGTATGCAGCTACCAATTCATTCTGAACTTGGAAATAAACGTCATAACTTGTACCAACGTCAGTTTGTACTGAAATAACGTGCTTCTCTGTAATCATACAATCTCCCAATAGAATAATTTCTTTTCTATGTTTTTCAGGAAGATTTTCATCGTCATACGGATTAGCGATAAATTCTTTTGCCTTTTCTCTTAATTGCTTAACTTCCACATAATCCTGTCCACACATAAGCATGTTGTCTTTATTCAGACGGACTTGGAGTACGTTACGTTCCTTCACAATAATATTATCATCTTTAGTTTGCTCCTTTTCCGGTGGTTGAGGCAAGCGTCTTGCCAAACCACGGTCGGTATCCATTGATGTTGTAATAAGGAAGAAAATAAGCAACATAAAGGCAATATCGGCTGTAGAGCTAGAATTGATACTAGGTACTCCTCTTTTTTTTCTTGCCATTACTTACTCTTTTAAAATGTTTATATCAATGTGATACGTTATCTCTGGAAAATGCCTGAAAGATTTACAAGTGTACCAAGTACTGCAACTACTAATAAGAAGTAAATTGAGTAGATTAGCATATCTGTAATTTTCAACCAAAAGGCATCTGTATAAGGACCTGTACCAGTCATAATTGCTGAATCAGTACCTAGCGAGTAAGCTACAAATAAAACTGCAACTAACAAGATAATGCCTACTAAAGATTTAATAGCACCCTTTGGATTATCACGCAATGCAGCCATAAACTGAGCAACAGCGCCAAAAAGGGTTGCAGCTACGCAGACACTAAACATACCGTACATGAGGTAAATCAAAGTCTCTGTGTGCTCGGGAGCATTGTACTCTCCCATTGGATTATTATACCCTACAAAATAGAATACGGCAAGTACAGCCAAAAGGACTGCGATACAAGCGTATAATACATAGTAAGATACTCTATATGATAACTTTGCCATTTCTACTTATTTTTTAAATTTCAAGTTGTATTTCATAACCATATCAAGCAATGTAATAGAAGAATCTTCCATTTGGCTTGTAATAGCTTCAATTTTAGAAAGGATATAGTTGTAGAATACTTGAAGGATCAAAGCTACAACCAAACCGAAGATAGTTGTAATCAAGGCTACTTTCATACCACCTGCTACTACTGTAGGAGAGATATCACCAGCTTGTTGGATTTTATCAAATGCCATTACCATCCCGATTACTGTACCCAAGAATCCCAAAGATGGAGCCATTGCGATAAATAGAGTAATCCAAGAACAACCTTTTTCTAGGTAACCAGCTTGTACACCACCGTAAGAAACGATAGAGCGCTCTACTACGTCCAAACCTTCGTCTACACGCATCAAACCTTGGTAGCAAATAGAAGCTACAGGACCACGAGTGTTACGACATACAGTTTTAGCACCTTCAAGATCACCTTTTTCCAAAGAAGCTTCGATACCTTCCATCAATTTCTTTGTGTTAACCTCAGCAAGACTCAAATAGATAATACGCTCGATACAGAAAGCTAAACCTAAAACCAATGCAATAGATACCAATGACATAAAGTCGGCACTACCCTCAATAAACTTAGTTTTTAACTCTTTGTGAAGGCCACCACCTTCTTCTACTACCACTTGTTCTGTTTGAGCGGTTTCTTCTTGTGCCATAGCTGGTTGTACCGATCCTAAAGTAAGGACTCCCATCACTGCAAGAATTGCAAATAACTTTTTCATTGTGTGTCTAATTTTTTAAGATTAAATAATTAATTGTTTTATTTTTGTTTTTATTATTCTCTGCATCATCCAGCGGAGGGAGCGGGATTCGAACCCGCGATACGCTTTTGACGTATACACGCTTTCCAGGCGTGCCTCTTCAACCACTCGAGCATCTCTCCTTTAACTACATCGGAGTTCGCATACATCCCCTTTTGTCAAATCGGGTGCAAATTACGAAGAAAATCGATAATAGCAAGCGATTTTGGTCACAAATGTATCCTTTTTTTTCTTCCCACATTATTTTCTGATCATCTATATTGAAAGATAGAGGCCAAAATTAATAAAAATTATAGGCTTAAGCCTCCATTCTGAACAGTTTTAAAGCGTTTTGGGTCGTTATTGTAGCGATTTCGGCTTCAGATCGTTGATAAACGTCACTCAGCTTGTCAGCCACATGTACTACATAAGCACTCTCATTTCTACGCCCTCTGAATGGCACAGGAGCTAAATAAGGGGAGTCAGTTTCGAGCACAATTCGATCAATGGGTACTTTTTTCAACACTTCAGGCAACGTACATTTCTTAAATGTTACAGTTCCGTTAATTCCTAAACAAAATTGGCTATATGCTAACAAGCGTTCGGCATCTTGTTCACTACCTCCAAAGCTATGAAAAACACCACTCAAAGCTGTTTCATTGTAAGATTTCAGCACTGTCAACAATTCACTATAGGCCTCTCTACAATGGATAATTAAAGGTAGGCCATATTCGAGTGCCCAACCAATTTGAGTGTGGAGTACTTTCTCTTGCTCTTTGGCATAGGTTTTATCCCAATAGAGATCTAAACCCACTTCGCCAACAGCAACAAATGGATGCGAATCAGAGAGGTATCCTTTTAAAAGCTGAAGTTTCTCTTCATAATCAGCACCTACCGAGGTAGGGTGTAAACCAATCGTCGGAAAGCAAATACCCGGAAAGCGGCTACAAACGTTCAACATCGGTTTTATAGAAGTTTCATCAATATTCGGTAGAATAAATTTACCTATACCTGCTGCTTGAGCACGATCAATCACAACCGACAAATCGTCGGAGAACTCATCAGCAAATAGATGTGTATGGGTATCAATCAACATTATACATCTCTATTAATAAGGTTAGACACGAACTGATGCAGTTCTTTTTTTTGATCTTTGGGTAGATTTATCGAACCCAAGATTTCAAAGCCCCTGTTATAATATCCTTCAATCTCGACTTTACAAAGCTCTTTTATTCCCAATGCATTATAAAGAGCCGTAACAGCAGCTATCTTCTCTTCGGGCTGAAAATCGACAGCAGTGATCCAGCTCATTAACTCATTACGTTGCTCTTCGTTGCATCGAGTGAGTGCCGTGATAAGCATAAATGTCTTTTTATTAGATAAAATATCGCCACCAATGTTTTTACCGAACAATTCAGGATTACCATACACATCTAAATAGTCATCTTGCAATTGAAAGCCCAATCCCATTTGAATACCAAATTGGTAAAGAGCTTCGGCTTCTGACTGAGGAGCATCTGCCAAGATTGCACCCATTTTGAGTGAAGCAGCAACCAAAACAGAGGTTTTTAGACGAATCATCTCTAGATATTCTGAAACTGTCACATCGTTTCTTCCTTCGAACTCCATATCCCATTGCTGCCCTTCACAGATTTGGATATTAGTTTCTGTAAATAGATTCATTACAGCGGGGAGGTAAGTAGCAGAGCATTGACCCAACAAGCGATAAGATAGTAACAACATTGCATCACCCGATAAGATAGCTGTATTCTCATTCCAAATTTTGTGTACAGTTGGCTTTCCCCTCCTTACATCTGCATGATCCATTAAATCATCATGCAACAAAGTATGATTGTGATAGGTCTCTATAGCAAGAGCCTGTGGCAAAATAGCAGTTACATTTTCTTTATAAAGATTGTAAGCCAAAAGCGTTAATAGGGGGCGTATACGTTTACCACCTAATTTGAACACATATTCAATAGGAGCATAAAGTTGAAGAGGCGCACGCGTATATGCCATATTTTGGAGATAAGTATTTACCTCTTGCAACAATTGAGAAGCAGGAATAGACATGACCAAATGGTTTTATTAATGAAAGAAGTTAGAATATTAAATTAGGTATTAGCAATCCTTTTTGCTAAACATCCCTCTGTAGATAGAGAGAAGAGTGATACAGAAAGTACTCTTGAGTAGAATAGAAAAGAGGCTACTTCTTAAAGCAGCCTCTTTATTTTCTTTATTCGAGAAAGTATTACTGTAGTTTAAACGTAACAGGTACGGTATATTTTACACGTACAGCTTTACCGCGTTGCTTACCAGGTTTCCATTTAGGCATCGTAGCAATTACACGAAGTGCCTCTCTATCCAAGTAAGGGTCTACACTACGTACAACCACGGGATCAACAATAGAACCATCTTGGTTAACAACGAATTGTACAATTACACGACCTTGTACACCATTTTCTTGAGAAATAGTAGGGTATTTCATGTTTTTAGCTAAAAACTTCAAACATTCTGCCATACCACCAGGGAATTCAGGCATCTCTTCTACTACTTGGAAGATTTGTTGCTCTTCAACTTCCTCTTCTTCAACTTGTACAGGAATGTGTTTAACTTCAACAGCTTGTCCAGTCTCTTCCGATGCTTGAATAGTACTTTCTTCTACTTTCGCATCATTTTCAACAATTTCCAAAACCTCTTCTACTTTGGGAGCTTCGGGAGGAGGAGGAGCTTGCTTTTGTTCTTGTTCCGTAATCGGAATAATTTCTTCTTCAAAAATAACTTCAGTAATACCTGAATCTGCCGATACTTTTTTGTCGCTTTCAGTCCATTCGAAAGCTACGATAAGAATCGATAAGATGAAGATAAAACCTAGAAGCGTCCACGTGGTTTTTTTTCCTTCGAGGTCCGCTTGGGGAGATTTTTTAACTTCCATAAAAGTGATATTAAAAATTTAAAGTGTTTTCACTGTGAGCAAATGTACAACAATTCTTTTAAAGGAAAAGAGAGTAGCAATAAAAAAATGCAAATTCGTATGCTTTTCACAGATTAACACAGCTATAAAAAGCAACTTTTGTCTATATTTGAACTGTTTTTTAAACGAAGAGTCACACTATATTATATTATATGAAGAAAATAACAATTGCCATTGATGGGCATTCATCTTGCGGAAAAAGTACGATGGCTAAGGATCTTGCACGTGAAATAGGCTATATATATATTGACAGCGGTGCTATGTACCGTGCAGTAACACTTTATGCATTACAGAACAATTGCTTTACAGCCGATGGGATCGATAAGGAAAAACTAAGGAACTTACTTCCTGAAGTCCATATCTCTTTTATTCTAGATCCTGAAACGCAACGCCCCATTACCTGCTTGAACAATGTAGCTATTGAGGATAAAATACGCAACATGGAGGTATCGTCACGTGTTAGCTTGGTTGCTGCTCTGGACTTTGTAAGAGAGAAACTCGTTGAACAACAACAAGCAATGGGTAAAGAAAAGGGAATTGTGATGGATGGAAGAGACATTGGCACCGTTGTTTTTCCAGATGCGGAACTAAAACTTTTTGTGACTGCATCGGCCAATGTTAGAGCTCAACGCAGATACGATGAGCTACAAGCGAAAGGCGATAACGCTTCGTTTGAAGAGATTCTTGCCAATGTAAAGGAGCGCGATTATCTAGATGAAAATAGAGAAACCAGCCCATTAAGCCGGGCTAAAGATGCGCTATTATTAGATAATAGTGAGCTCACCATAGAGCAACAAAAAGATTGGCTATTGGCCACTTTTGAAAAAAAAATAGAATCATGCAAGTAGAGATAGACGAAGGTTCTGGCTTTTGCTTTGGTGTTACAACTGCGATTCAAAAAGTAGAAGAAGAGCTCGGTAAAGGAAAAACCTTATACTGCTTGGGTGATATTGTACACAATGGGCAGGAGTGTGAACGTTTGAAAGAGCTAGGGCTCATAACCATCAATCACAAAGAGTTTGGTGAGTTACACAATGCAAAGGTTTTACTCCGTGCACACGGCGAACCTCCTTCGACCTACGAATTAGCCAAAAAGAACAATATTGAGATTATTGACGCTACCTGCCCAGTAGTTTTGCGTTTACAGAAAAGAATTCTGCAAGAGTATCACTCCACCATTCAAGGTGAGAAGAAACAGATTGTGATTTATGGCAAGAATGGGCATGCAGAGGTGCTAGGACTGGTGGGCCAAACGAAGGGTGAAGCAATTGTTATTGATTCTGTAGAGGAGGCAAAAGCTTTAGATTTCACTAAAGATATTCGCCTCTATTCACAAACAACTCAATCGCTGGATGGATTTCAAGAGGTAGTCGATTTTATCAATCAGCAAATAAGCCCCGAGGCTTCCTTTAGGTATTACGATACCATTTGCCGACAAGTAGCAAACAGAATGCCTCACATTCAAACGTTTGTTCGAAAACATGACTTGATATTCTTTGTATGCGGTCGAAAGAGTTCAAATGGGAAAGTACTCTTTAAGGAGTGCAAAAAAGTCAATAGCGAGAGTTATCTTATTGAGCAACCCGAAGAGATTGATAGCAGCTTGCTAAATGGGAAACTATCTATTGGCATTTGTGGAGCAACCTCCACCCCTAAGTGGTTAATGGAGAATTGCAAAATTGCACTTCTAAACAAAAAAGAAACAATAAAAAACAAGGAGGAACAGTGATTCTACTAATAAACTGTTAACTTTACAGCGATAAAAACTTAAAAACAGGTATTTTATGGAGACGATTAAATGCATAGGTATTTTGACATCGGGCGGTGATGCACCAGGAATGAACGCTGCTATCCGATCGGTTACACGCTCTGCCATCTACAATGGATTAAAGGTAAAAGGAATCTTCCGCGGATATAAAGGACTCGTTACTGGTGAAATCGAAGAGTTCAGAACACAAAATGTTAGTAACATTATCCAGCAAGGTGGAACCATTCTGAAAACAGCTAGATGTGCTGAGTTCATGACTCCCGAAGGACGCGCCATAGCCTACGAAAATATGGTAAAAGAGGAGATTGACGCACTGGTTATTATCGGTGGAGATGGGTCATTAACTGGAGCACGTATTTTTGCTCAAGAGTACAATGTACCTTGTATTGGTCTTCCAGGAACGATTGACAATGACTTGTATGGTACCGACACGACCATCGGATATGATACCGCTCTGAATACGATTCTAGATGCTGTAGATAAGATACGTGATACTGCCACTTCACACGAGCGACTTTTCTTCGTTGAGGTAATGGGACGTGATGCTGGATTCTTAGCACTCAATGGCGCAATTGCCAGTGGTGCCGAAGCGGCCATCATCCCTGAGTTTAGCACAGAGGTTGATATACTAGAGGAGGTTATCAAGAACGGATTCCGTAAATCAAAAAATAGTAGTATCGTACTCGTAGCTGAAAGTAAAATTACTGGAGGAGCTATGCACTATGCCGAAAGGGTAAAAAAAGAGCACCCACAATACGATGTTCGAGTAACCATTCTCGGCCACTTACAACGTGGAGGAAGACCTACAGCACACGACCGTATTATTGCCAGCCGCATGGGAGTGGCAAGCATCCAAGCACTTCTAGAGGGACAACGCAATGTAATGATTGGTATAGAAAACGATGAAATTGTTTATGTACCTTTCAACAAGGCAATCAAAAAGGAGAAACCAATTGATACCGATTTATTGACAGTCCTACACGAGCTTTCTATCTAAGAAGCTTCACAACTTACTATATATGAAGAGGGAGTTCTCAAGTTCGAGAGCTCCCTCTTCTATCTAAATAAAACAAAAAGAACAAAAGAGTAATGCATTGCCTCATACTAAATCTCTTGAAACTATTTTCAAGGAGCAAGCTAGGCATCTAGCCCAAAATCAGCATATGGCATCAAAGAGTGAAAGCTAGAGAGACATTCGATTCGAAACGCAAAGAGACTTAATAGATACTCCAGATTAAATGGTCGACTTGAATCATTACACATCGGATCAGAGTTAAAGGTCAAGCAATTATAGTGCTTGATTTTCGACCTGATTGCTTATAAAGCAGAAGTAATTTAACCATTAAACGTTTAATAACAAAGAATTAACCTACATTACACCTCACTTATATTACATTTGTCCATACAACCTAAACGAACCGAAAGATGACCCAAAGGGCAAAGCTAACTATTTTCTTTTGCACAGCAACTCTATTAACAGCACAAGCGCAATTGAATAAACAGGACTCCATCCGCCTACAGCAATTTCTGCAAGGAGGTAATGACATACAAATTAATAGTGATGCAGTGAAAGCGATCGAGTTTAACTTTACGCCCAAAAAAGAGGAGTGGAAAGGCACCCCATTAGTTTCTGAAGAAAAACCTTGGATGAGATTTTTGGATGAGCTTCCCAAAAACTTTGGTGATACAACCAAGTGGAGAAAACCCAAATTCATTCGCCTAACCCCCTATACCCCTTATACAAAATGGTATGAAGACCCAGTGAACGACCCTATTTTTGCAATAGTCGATACGATGAAGATAGGTAAATGGATTTTGAATATAAAACCAACACTCGGCATACGAAATGGGTTCAGAGTACTTCCAGCTGGCATGGACCAAAGTGTAACACCTAGCAATAACCCACTTGGTACGTTCGATGCAGACAAAGCACTCTTTGAAACCCTCACCAAACGGGGTAGAGCCATTCGTAGAAATCGTGAAAAAGCAGTGGCTTGGAAAACTTATCGAGACTATCTTCCCACGTCCAAAGATACAGAAGCAAAAGATCTCTTAATATTGCAGAACGATAGTAGCAAAACAAAAAACGAACCAATTTCTTCCAGAAATGATTCGCTTCTTGTACCAATCGACTCTATTCACAGAGAGAAAGAGTCGTTATTTCTTAAAAATGAAGTAGACAGCCAAAACTAGACAAATAAAAGCAGCTAGATGATTCCACTTTAGTTCTGTTTTAAAGAAAAAAACCGAGAAGATTGTAAATACAATCAAGGTTATGACTTCTTGAATGATTTTGAGCTGCATTAAATCAAATGGGCCTCCATTATCACGGAAGCCTATTCGGTTGGCAGGCACCTGAAAACAGTACTCGAAAAGAGCAATTCCCCAACTAAAAGCAATAACCCCAATCATAGGTAGTGCCTCAAACCAACTAAATTGCTGTTTCATCCTTAGATGACCATACCAAGCCAATGTCATAAAAACATTGGAGAAAACAAGCAATAGAACGGAGTAAAGACCTTGTGCAAACATTCCTACTTCTCGATTTTTGCAGGAAGTAACTCCTCCTGAACATTGTTCATACTGCCCCACAAGCTATAGCGAGCTTCGGGATTTAATGTCTCTAAAGAACGCAATACAGCTTTCATATCCGAACGGCTCGACTGCGTTTCATAGGGACAGTTCTTAACCTGCTTGCGGTATTCGTGTACCCGAGCTAGTTCAATCAAATCGGCTTCGTGAACCAGACACATGGGGCGAATAATAGTCATATCAAATTTGCGCATAGGCAAAAGTGGTGGCATGGTGCTAAAAGCTCCCTGATAGGTCATATTCATCAGAAGAGTTTCTAAGATATCATCCATATGATGGCCCAAGGCTATTTTATTACAACCATGCTCTTTAGCTACAGTAAAGAGTGCTTTGCGTCTATTCCAAGAGCATAGAAAGCAAGGCGATTTACGGGTATCTGTAGTTGGATCAAATGAGGTTTCATAGTAAACAAATGGAACCCCAAGCCCTTCGGAGAACTCCTTTAAGTAGTTTAAATCTGACTTATAAGGGATGTTAGTCATTGCCACATGCACAGCAACAACCGAGAATCTGGGCTTTAGAATACGTGAGCGCTTAGCAAGTAACTCCACAAGGGCTAAAGAATCTTTCCCACCAGAAAGTCCAATTAAAATTTTGTCCCCTTCTTCAATAAGCCGATATTGTACCACTCCTTTATTAAAGCGTTTCTCAACACGCTTCCTAATGATCTCTTCTTCTGTAAATTGTGCCATCTTTATTATTTAGGTGTAAATGGGATGCAAAAGTAGATAAAAAGAGGCACTTCACAATCAATTAAGGGAAGCAATCTGAAGATTTTGTTTCTCTTCTTGACTCATATCGAGTAGGCTAATGATATCTTTCTCACGTTGGGTGGGTGTTACATGCAGTTTTGTGATACACTCCTCTTTAAGCTTCGGCTGTCATGCCCAATCGGCAGTTATTAAAACATGCTACCTAATCGTTTAAGGCTTCTCTGTAAATCGCTTAATAATATTATAAGCAGAGAAGAGTCCCAACTCACCAGCTTTACTTAAATCCAAAATACCTAACCGATTATTACCTAAATAGATGTGAGTCAATCCACGATTAAAATAAGCATCTGCACATTTAGGATCTAGCTGAATCGCCTTATCATAATCGGCAATAGCCCCTCGGTAATCTTTAAGCATTGAGAGTAAATTAGCACGGTTATAGTATGCATATACAAAATCAGGGGCTAACTCAACAACCTTATCAAAATCCCTCCTAACCAACTCATAGTCAGCAGACTTAACCGCAACCTCTGAAGACATTGCTCCTACCACATCGTATATCTTCTCGACTTTAAGATACTCTAATTGCTTGTAGCGAATAAGTGCCCGATTAAAGTAAGCAGCAAAGAAGGTAGGATCGCAATAGATTGCTTGATTCAAATCTTCAACCGCATTTGAGAAGTCTTGTACAGAGTAGAAATCGAGTGAACGAGCAAATCGCTTGTAAACATCCTCAGGATTAGCCACTATTTCAGTGGTTTGGTCATCGATTGAGGAAAATTGTTTCTGTACCTGTTCTTCAGTTAATGCAGCCTCCTCGTTGGTAATCAACAATCGATTAGGTAAAAGCTTCAATGCATTTAAATCATCTATTCTTTTGTAGTAATTTACTTGACGCTTTAAATCATCCGCACGTTCATAATAAGTAAGTACAAACATGGGGCGAGGTGCAATCGCCACTTTTTTATCTTGTACCTTGCCACGATAATCACTCTTATAACGCTCATCTGCCTCTTCACTATCTGCTACAACAATCTTGCGGTAGTTATTCAGGTTTTTATCGGATTTCTTACGCGTTCCATCATCTTCGCCCTCTTCCCCTGACTCACTGTTGCTATCGGCTAGAGCCTGATTTACTCCATTTTGCCTATCCAATTGTGCTTTAAGTAAGACAAACTCATCGGCTTCTGCTCCTCTGGTATCTCCCATTTTGCGACGAGCTTGTGCACGGTATTGATAACCGGCTAGAAAATTGGGATACGAATCGATTACTGTCGAGTAGTCTTGAATAGCTTTATCCAAATCCCCCGTTTGATCAAGCAACATTGCCCTATTAAAGATGGCCATCATATTATCGGGTTCCATCTCAATCACAAAGTTAAAATCTTCAATTGCTCGATTATCATCACCCACTTGGGCACGAAGCAAACCTCTGTTATAGTGCCCAATAAAATTGTAAGGATCAATATCGAGAGCCAAATCATAATCGGTCATTGCCCCCCGTAAATTGTGTTGATGATAACGTGCTAAAGCTCTGTTTATATAAACACCAGCATTACGTACAGATAAGCGTATAGCCTTATCAAAATCAGCCTCCGCATCGGCATAATGCTTCTGTTGAAGTTTTAATACGGCACGACTACTCCAAGTATCTGGATCGTATTGATCGAGTTCAATCGCCTTATTAAAATCTCTCTGGGCAGCCAATGTATCTTTTTGTTTCAATTCCACTTCGCCGCGCATTAAATAAGCCTTTGTATAACGTGGCGAAATTTCGACAATGGTGTTTAAGTCTAACTTTGCGCCTGCATAATCCTCTTGTCTCATTTTACACAATACCATATTGTGCCAGATACCAATATTCTCCGGATCAAATTCTAAAGCCTTTTGATAATCACTGATAGCACCAGCATAGTTTTCTTGTCGGATACGAGCCAATCCTCGCACCTGGTAAGTACTAACAACAAAAGGATTGCGCTCAATAGCCTCTGAACAATCCTGTTCAGCACCAGAAAAATCATCTAGATTAATCTTTGCCAATCCACGGTAAAAATAGGGTTCAGAGAGGTAAGACTTTGCATTGATTACCTGATTAAAATATTGAATAGAAAGGACATAGTCCTCAAAATAGAGTGCATTTCGCCCAATGGCTAAAACTCGATCCGTGTTAATTTGTGCATATCCAACCACTGTAGTCAATAGTAACATGCCTAAATAGAAGACTCTTTTTTTCATTATGTTCAAGGTATCGTGCATAGAGTTAAGAAAGTAAACAGAAGAAGGAAGCCTCATTGGGTAGACCTCCTTCTTGTTGTTATTTAATCGTTTTCACTTTGTATGAGCAGCGTGCTTTTCCTTTCAACATAGCACCTAGCTTTCCTTTTATCATCTGTTTACGTAAAGTCGACAGATGATCAATAAACATTGTTCCATCTAAATGGTCAAATTCATGCTGCATCACACGAGCCACATACCCTTCTACCCATTCATCATGCGTATTCATCTCTTCATCTAAATAAGTTACACGAATACGATCTGGTCTTTGAACCGCTTCATGAATACCCGGTAAACTTAAGCAACCTTCATCCATTGAAGATTCTTCTTCGCTCTCTTCAAGAATATGTGGATTGATAAACACTTTACGGTACCCTTTTAGTTCCGGATAATCTTCGGACATTACATCTAAATCGACTGTCACTACGCGAATAGGCAATCCAACTTGAGGGGCTGCTAGCCCAACTCCATCTGCTCGATCCATTGTGTCGAACATATTGGCTATTAATTCTTTTAAGTTTGGATAATCAGGTGTAATGTCTTCTGCTTCTTGACGCAACACAGGTTGGCCATATACATAAATTGGTAATATCATCTTTCTTTAATTAAATAATTTCCTTGATTCTAAATAGGTTTGAAGAATAATCGTAGCACTAATTTCATCTACCAACGCTTTGTTTTGTCGATCTTTCTTTTTTAATCCTCCAGCCAACATTGCTTGATGGGCCAATACAGAGGTAAAACGTTCATCTACATATTCAATAGGGATATTTGGCAGCCTCTTTTTGAGCAAATTCACAAAAGGAACGATACGCCGCATATTCTCCGAGTCTTCATTATTCATCTGTTTGGGATGGCCAACAATAATACGCTCTACAGGCTCTTTGCCTACATAATCTAAGATAAAATCCAACAATCCAGTGGTAGGGACTGTAGTTAATCCACTCGCAATAATTTGCAGAAGATCCGTTACGGCTATCCCCGTTCGTTTCTTCCCATAATCGATAGCAACTATTCTACTCATATAGAGCACAAAAATACACTATTTTCCTACCAAATAGTGGTTATAAAGATTATTTTTTCTTAGAAAAAAGCTGCTTCTCTCTCTATCTAAAGAGAAAAAAGCAGCTTTTTACATACCTTTACGGTTTTCTATCTAATAAACTCTTGATAGCAACCAAGATTGTTGGAAATCATTACGATGTGAGAATTTAGCCTTGAACGAATCTCTAGCTTGTGCAGCCTGCATTCTGTCATCATATGATGCAACAATAACCCGATACATGTTTCTATCAGGGTTATAAACTACCATTGAATTATAGCCTTGTCCATCTAGATAATCTTTCAAGCCATCAGCATTCGCCTTTACACCAAAGCTACCGCAAACAATACTATACGCTTTAAGGCCTGTTCCAGAAACCAACTCGAATTTTTCTTCACGCACATCCACATTTCCTGTAGGAGCGGGTGTAGTTACTACAGGTGCTACCACTACCGGAGTCGGTTCAATCACCTCATTATTCGTTCCAGCTGCCAATTCTTGCTGTTTTGCTTTCTCATACGCCTTCTTATAGGCACTCTCACTTGACTTACAAGAGGAAAAGGCCAATGCAACGCAAAGTCCAAAACCCAATAAAACAAACTTTTTCATACTGAACAGTCTTATTTATATTTATTAATAATATTAATTAGCCTTAATAGTTTTGCAAAAATAACAATACTTCAATAGTAACAATAGCAATTCTGCAATTAATTCTTGTTAACGTGACTTTTTAATAACTGTTCAGTGAAAAATGGGGGATAATTCATTGTTTTTCGAACTTTTTTATTTTCTTTGCAGAAATACTAATCAAATAAAAGAAGAATATGAAAGCTCTGAATTTATTGGCTGCATTTATTGGTGGTACCGCAGTTGGTGCAGCAATAGGACTCCTACTTGCTCCTGAAAAAGGAGAAGACACTCGCCGTAAAATCGCTGAGGTTTTGCGCGAAAAGGGAATTGATTTAAACCCTTCTCAAATGAGCGATCTGGTTGATAAAATTACAGCAAAGGTGAAAGGAGAAAGCACTGCTGAATAATTTACCACAAAACAATTAGGTGTATTGATTTCTTCTCAACCTATGAGAATCAATACACCTTGTTTTTTTAAAAGAAACTCACCCAAAGCAAATAATACCTCCGCTTAAGTGCAAGCAAACATATACTAATTAATCATCTCACATAGCATGTTTTCAGACAAACAAAATATAGATAATCTAGAAGAGCTTTTTGTGGAACTCAAAGCCTATATTCAACTTAGGCAGGAACACTTAAAGTTCGAGATTGTAGAAAAGATCACCACGCTTGTATCTGCTATTTTATTAGCACTTGTTCTACTGATTTTATGTGGAATGGTTCTTTTCTATTTTGCACTAGCCGTAGCTTATATTCTTGCCCCATTAGTTGGGGGGTTAGCAACAAGTTTCACTATAATCTCTGGAGCCATTACTTGCATTGTTATCTTAATCATACTATTCAGAAAAACACTAATAGTAAAACCATTAGCAAAATTCCTAGCTAATCTTTTTTTAAATCGTAGATTATGACCAATCAGACACAAAGAGTATATACTACTCTAGAAGAGATCACTCAGCGAAGAAGAGAGTTAGAAGAGCAAATAGAAAAGAAAGAGGAAAAACTAGGCAATCTAACCAAAGAATTATTCAGTTCTCCACCTCCTAAGAGTGGCCTTGAGGGGATTGTTCAACATGCTCAATCGGCTATTTGGGCCTATGACGGAATTATGACAGGCATTCGGATTGTAAAACGATTTCAACGATTCTTCGGGAGTAAAAAGAGCACAAAACCTGCCAAAGGTTAATATTAAACCTACTCTACCGCACCATTTTAGCACTTTTTAAACAGACTCGCGACTTATTATGCAATTATAATGAGTCCGCAAGCCTATTGGCTGAATAGTGAGAAAAAAAATGGTATCTTTGCAGCGGCATTGGAGAAGAATCCCTTTTAGTAAAACTCGGTTCTTTAAGAGGGTTATTTCCATCCCATTTCACAGATAATGAATTAGAAAGGAAGAAAAAAAATGAAATTAGCCACCTTAATATCAGGAGGGGTAGATAGCGCAGTTGTTACACACCTTCTCTGCGAACAAGGGTATAAGCCCGATCTCTTTTACATCCGCATTGGCATGGAAGGAGATACTGATTTGACTTGTACAGCCGAAGAAGATATTGAACTAGCTACAGCAACTGCACGAAAATATGGATTGCAGCTCAATGTAATTGACTTACATCGCCAATATTGGGACAATGTAGTAACGTATGCGATTGACCGCGTGAAGCGTGGGTTGACTCCCAACCCCGATGTTATGTGTAATAAACTGATTAAATTTGGCTGCTTTGAGCAGGAGGCTGGGCACTTGTATGATAAGATTGCCACCGGCCACTATGCAAGTATTGTAGAGCGAGACAATAAAATTTGGTTGGGCACGGCGAAGGATCCGATAAAAGACCAAACTGACTTTTTAGCACAAATAGACTACCTACAAGTCTCTAAACTAATGTTCCCTCTGGGTGTACTTCCTAAAGAAGAGGTGCGTGATATTGCACTTCGTGCGAAACTACCGAGTGCCAAACGTAAAGATAGCCAAGGTATCTGCTTTTTAGGTAAGATTAATTACAACGATTTTTTACGCCGATTTTTGGGTGAAAAGGAGGGTGCAATCATCGAACTTGAAACCGGCAAGCGAGTAGGAACGCATAAAGGCTATTGGTTTCATACCATAGGACAACGAAAAGGTCTAGGCTTAAGTGGTGGGCCTTGGTTTTGCATCCGAAAAGATATTGAGGAAAATATTATCTATGTATCGAGAGGATACGATACAGAGAAGCAATATGGAAGTGATTTTACACTTCGAGATTTTCACTTTATTACCGACGATCTGTGGAAAGGTGAATCGAATGTCGAACTCACTTTCAAAATTCGACATGCAGATCGTTTTATACCTGGTACACTGACTCGCGAAGATGGACTTTTTCATATACATAGTCACCAACCCCTACAAGGGATTGCACCTGGCCAGTTCGGTGTTCTCTATGATAAGAATGCAGAACTTTGCATCGGAAGCGGCGAAATAGCCCTTTAGCCTAATTGATTCGTTTCTAGACCAACCCATTTAATTTAGGCCTAGAAACGAATCAACCCATTATACCTGTTTTGAATGAATCTATTTAGCATTCAAGAATTGATTGCTAGATAAAACCATTTCCCTCTTAACAACGTGTAATAATAAGATCACCAAACCTCTCTTTTTACACGCCTTCCTAGAGTTATTCGTAACGAATGTTTGCAAATGCATTTTTTTTAAATAATTTAGCTGCTTTAAAAGTTGCTTTGGAGGAGATATTTAGGTTCTTGCTCCTGTAAAGTAATTCAGAAGTCAATTAAATAGAACCTAATTCGCAAAAAAAACGATTATGAAAACCATTTATTCAATCCTTTTAGTAATGCTTACAACCGTAATCCTTACTAGCTGTGGAAATGCAAACTCTCCTGAAGGGGTTGTGAAGAAAGAGTTATCTGCAGTCCAATCTGGAAATTATGAGAAAGCCTTTGAGTGCTATTATGTAAAGAATGAAAATAGAAGAGAGGATATAAAGGAGTTCTATGTAAAAAGCATGAAAGAGCAACAATCGAAAGATGAAAATAAAATAAAATCATTCAAAGTAACCAATGTAGAGTATAGCCAGAAATCTGAAAATGAGGCAACTGTATTTTTTACGATGCAACGACAAGACGGAAGTAGCAGTAATGACAAAACAAAAACCATAAAAGTAAATGACAAGTGGTACTTAGAATCTGGAAAATAGTCTCTATTCCAGCTCTTTTCGCTCTCACTGCTTGTGTAGAGAGCACTAAAGAGGTAGCCACACTCTCTATCCCCTTCTCATTTGAGGAGGGGGATATTGTTACAAGAAGAGGCAGAGGCCTGATAAGTAACATGGTTCTTTTTGCGGATAAAAAAGGCGAATATTCTCACATTGGTCTCATTATCAAAAAAGAAGAACATCTCTTTGTGATTCACTCAGTTCCCGACGAAGATGGAGTCGATGGAATAAAGTGCGACTCACTCACCTACTTCTTCAACCCCGATAAAGCCCTAGCGGGGGCTGCTTTCCGCATAGAACTTAAACAAGCGGAGAAACAAAAGCTAACAGAGTATGCTCTTCAGAAGTTAAAAGAGGAGTTACCATTTGACCATCACTACAATTTAAATAACGATCAAGCCCAATATTGTACAGAATTTGTATGGAATGCATTCTTGCAAATTGGTATTGACCTTACTGACTCTCGCAGAACCTCACTAACACTCATTCCCTCAATCGAAAAATATTTGGTTCCCTCGGATCTATATACGAATAAAAGATTACACAAGATTTTTGAATGGAGCAACCCAGATTAAGACTCTCCAACGACCAACCATTCACTCTTTCTTGCTCTCTAAACAAGGTTTAATCTATTTCTTACAGCATCCTGCAAGGAGCAACTCTGCCCCAGATTAAACAACCAATTTTTCTTTGCCAAAGAATTTCTTCGCTGATCCTCTTACTCGATAAATAAACACAACAAATACATTCTTGTAAACAGAGCTAAATAGCTCATGTTAAACTTTGTTTAGATAGTATTAGTTTGCGATAAAATTATATTATTCTATACAAGAATAAAGGAATACATTTGTTTACCCCCACACAGCTCTTAGATCTAGCATATTTAAATATAATTAGAAATTAGAAAAAAAATGCCTATGAGAAATGTATTACTACCCAACGGATGACTCCCATCCCCACCTATTTAATGAATAGTTGACCTTTTAATAGCCTCTCAGGCTATATCATTAACTTAAGAAGAATACAAATATGAATCTAAATTTCAGAAAAACATCGCTGCTATTAGGCGCATGTTCCATTTTTGGACTGGGTTATACGACTCCAATTTCTGCTATAGCTACCGCCGAGATTGAAGCTGTGCAGCAAATGAAACGAATTACAGGTAGTGTTGTCGATGTAATGGGAGAACCCATCATTGGCGCGAATGTAGTCGAGAAAGGAACAACCAATGGGATAATTACCGATTTAGATGGTAATTTTGTTTTGAATGTTAATCCGAATGCCATTGTTGAAGTCTCATTTATCGGATATACCACACAAGATATCAGGATTTCAAATCAATCTACTATTAAAGTCATTTTAGTAGAAGATTCTAAATCATTGGATGAAGTCGTAGTTGTGGGTTACGGGGTACAAAAGAAAAAACTAGTAACTGGTGCAACCGTACAAGTTAAGGGTGATGACATCGCTAAGCTCAATACAACCAGTGCACTAGGAGCTTTACAAAGTCAAACTCCAGGGGTACAAATTACGCAAGCTACGGGTCAAGCAGGCGATGGATTCAAAGTCAATATTCGGGGCCTTGGTACAGTAGGTAACTCCTCTCCTCTCTATGTAATTGATGGAGTAACCGGTGGAGATATTAATGCCCTTAACCCCTCTGACATCGAAAGTATTGATGTACTAAAAGATGCAGCTTCTGCAGCTATTTATGGGGCTCGTGCTGCAAATGGGGTAATCTTAATCACAACCAAACAGGGAAAATCAGGTAAAATTCAAGTATCCTACGATGGGTATGTAGGCTTTCAGTACATGGCTAAAAGACCAGATGTATTGAATGCACAAGAATTTATCTATGCCCAAGAGTTGAAAGCCTTTAATGGCGGAAATGCTGCACCTAATTGGGAGAGTGTACTTCCCGAAGGTATGTATCAATCCATTATAGATGGTAGCTGGGAAGGTACCGATTGGGTGGATGAATCGTACCACAAAGGAGCCATGACTCAGAATCATGCATTTAACATGATAGGAGGTAGCGAGGATTCAAAATTCTCGATGGGTTTTTCGTACACCAATCAAGATGGTATTTTTGGAGGTGAGCAACAATCTGGCTACGAACGCTATACCGCACGTTTAAACTCAGACCATGTTATTTATAAAAAAGGGAATCTCGATGTCGTTAAAATAGGCGAAAATCTATCCTTTAATCATACCGGTTCAAATGGTATATCCACAGGAAATATGTACTGGAATAACATGCATGATTTGATTGTTGGTAACCCTCTACTGCCTGCTTATGACTCAAATGGTAACTACTATACCAATGCCGAAATGGCCGAAAATGGATGGACACTAGGTTCTGCAAGTAACCCATTGGCATTAGCAGCCAACACCGGACAAGGTTTATCCGAAAGTAAATCATGGGGGCTAAACATGAGTACCTACCTAGAAGTTCAACCCATAAAAAACTTAAAGTGGAGATCTCAATTCAACTACAAGATGGGCACATCAACCTACCGTAGTATGACACGAAAATATGCCACAGGTAGTAACTCTGCTACACAAGATAATGCCTCCCAAAGCATGAGTACTTGGTCTAATATTTCATGGGAGAATACCCTTGCATACATTTTAAAAGTAGGTGACCACAACATGGACTTTGTAATAGGTAATACCTTAGAAAAAAACAGTTATGGAATGGATTTAAATGCATCGGCCAATAACAATCTTTTTGGTGATGATTGGGAGCGTGCCTACGTAGGCAATGCCAAGCCAGGGCTACTTTCTGATATTTCTGTGGGTGGTGGTCCAGCCTGGGACAGCTCTTTAGCTTCATTCTTCGGACGTGCAAGTTACAATTTCCAAGAGACTTACATGGCTCAAGTTACCTTACGTGCCGATGGATCTTCGAACTTTAAAAGAGGAAATCGTTGGGGGTATTTCCCCTCCGCATCTATTGGTTGGGTAATGAGTAATGAGCCCTTTATGAATGCAGCTAGCTCCTGGATGGATTTCTTTAAACTCCGTGCCAGCTTTGGTCAAAATGGTAACTGCTCCATCGATAACTTCCAATACCTTACCACTTTTGCATTCGATGATTCAAATGCCTACTACTTCGGTTTGAACAATCACTCTACGCAAACAACGGGTGGATATGCGAATGTATTGAAAAATGAGGATGTAACTTGGGAAACCTCGGAACAAATTAATGTGGGTCTGGATGCACGTTTCTTAGACAACCGGTTCGGAGTTAACTTTGATTGGTACAGGAAAGTAACAAAAGACTGGTTACTCCGTGCTCCTATTCTAAGTGTGTATGGACTTAATGCACCCTATATCAATGGAGGTGACGTGGAAAATAGAGGTATCGAATTGGGGTTGTCTTGGAATGACCATGTAGGTGAATTTACATATGGAATCTCAGCCAATATGGCAACCAACAAGAATGAGGTAACTCGAATTGCCAATGCAGAGGGCATTATTCACGGTCCAAACTCTGTATTAAATCAACAAGAGACCGAAATTTTCCGCGCAAAAGTTGGAGAACCTATCGGTTACTTCTGGGGCATGAAAACAGCAGGTGTATTTCAAAACCAACAACAAATTGACGAATGGAGTACAAGATACGAAGATCAAATACATGGCAAATTAACTCCTGGCGATTTGATTTATGTAGATACCAATGGTGATGGTAAAATTACCTTGGATGACAAAACAAACATTGGTAATCCTCACCCAGATATCAATATCGGTTTTAATATTAGTTTAGGCTATAAAGGGTTTGATTTCTCTATCACAGCTGCAGGAGCATTTGGACAACAAATTGTTCGTACCTGGGACAAAGGCGAAAGTAGCATCTCCAACTTGAATAAGAAGCTGGTTTATGGCTCTTGGAAAGGTGAAGGCACAAGCAACTTCCTTCCTCGCCTTGATATGACCTCGAATACCAACTGGCAAACCTTCTCTGATATTTGGGTAGAAGATGCAGACTATGTAAAGATTCAAAATATCACATTGGGTTATGACTTCAAACGCCTTTGGAAAAACTGTCCATTCCCACAACTCCGCGTCTATGCATCGGCACAAAATCTGTTTACATTTACAGGTTACAGTGGAATGGATCCTGAAATCGGTTCAGATGGTGGTACAGGTGGCGATGGTTTTGGATGGGCATCGGGTATTGACAATGGTTTCTATCCATCTCCAAGAACCTTCCTATTTGGTGTTAATCTTAAATTCTAATTGAAAGATGAATATGAAAAAGATATATTTATTAGCTCTGGCTGCAGCTTTCACCTTCTCGGGTTGTGAAGACTTTCTAGATTCAAAGAACTATACAGGAAAAGATAGCAGCAACTTCCCCGTAAGCGAGGACGATGTAAACCAAATGGTTGCAGGTGTATACAAATCAACCTTCTATCAGCCATTCTACACCAATGATGTAGGCCAATACATTACAATGGCCAATCTTGCATCGGATGATATGTACGGCGGTGGTGGTATGAATGACATGGCTACACAGGCATTAGACCATCTTCTATACAATTCAATTACGCAAATGGAGTCCTTATGGTCGGCAGCCTACGAGGGTATCTCGCGTGCTAACTCCGCCTTGGCATCCATTGACAATGTAGCAGACGAAGAGCTGCGCAATCAAACCAAAGGTGAATTACTCTTCTTGCGTGCCTTTAACTACTTTGATTTGGCAAAATGTTTTGGAAACATTCCCATGGTTGATCGCGTACCCGAAACCGTACAAGATGCACAAACATCGCCCGAACAAGTAGAACCCAAAGAGGTATTCAAACAAATAGCAGCCGATTTATACGAGGCTACACAAATTATGCCTGCGTATAAATACGATAACTGGAACAGTTTACAGTATGGTAAAGTAAGCCGTTGGTCGGCTCAAGCACTACTTGCCCGGGTATTCTTATACTATACTGGTTTCTTTAACGAAACATCCATACCTACTGCCGAAGGATGCGAGGTTTCTTCCATTACAAAAGAGTATGTAGTGGCTTGTTTGGAAGAGGTCATTGATCAATCAGGTCATGATTTGTTGACAGACTATCGCTCACTCTGGGCCTACTCGAACGATAAAACAGCTAAAGACTACGAATATGTAGCCGATCTAGGCGACAAATATGCAGAGGGCAACAAAGAGGTACTTCTTGCTATTAATTACATGTATCTCTCCGAATGGAGTGGAACACAACTTCACATCTCTAATCAATACAGCCTGTTCTTTGGAGTGCGCTTTAATGATGCAGATGATCCCAAGTTCTCTTTAGGAACAGAAGGTAGTACCTATCCATTTGGTAACGGCTGGGGATGCGGTCCTGTAGCTCCCAACTTTATGAGCGATTGGAGTGCTGCCGAACCGGAAGATAAGCGTAGAGAAGCTTCGGTATTAACCATGCCTTCCGATTTTAGTTTTGCGGGTGACCGTACAGACAACTGGATGGAAGCAACGGGGTATCACAACAAAAAGATGTGTGCAGTCCGTTCAAGTGGTGGCGAATACTACTCATTCTGTGCTGAATCTGATTATGGCGGTGCAGGAAGCAGTTCTGGGCACTATCAAGCCTCTCATTTTCAAGGGCTTACACTCATACGATTTGCCGATGTATTGCTGATGCACTCCGAATTAACAGCAACCAACACAGGGCTGAACCGAGTGCGTGAACGTGCAGGCTTAACAGCGGTAGGCTATAGTGAAGAGGCATTACGCAACGAACGTCGTTGGGAGTTAGCATTCGAAGGACTTCGTTGGGATGATATTCGCCGATGGCACATTGCCCCGAGTGCACTCGACAAGCAATTGGGCGGTAGAATCTACAACGCTGGTACGGCAACAATCATGAAGAATCAAGGTGCTGGATATTCAGCTCGTTATGCCGCAACCAATGGCTACTACAAGATCCCTCAAGCACAAGTAGAGTTATCGAATGGCTCTATTAAGCAGAATCCAGGTTGGGAAGGTAATGAGGGATACTATGGCGCTTGGAACGATTAATCACACTTAAAAGATAGTAGTATGAAAAAAATATATTCAATATTCGCTTTGATGGGTGCCTTCGTTTTCGCAGGATGTGACCCAGCTGAGGAGGATGTCAATAACAACATCTCATTTCTGACTGCCGACCAAATTAAAGCAACAGTCACGGTAGAACAGCAAAATGGAAGGAATGTAAATAAAGTTACCATAGTAGCTAACAATCCACTACCCATACAAATTACCAATGGGGTAAATACCGCTTACAGTTCATACGCTGAGTTATTGCTTTTCAATGAAGGAGTCAATACCATCTATGTACTGGCCCAAAACCCAGACGGATCCGTTATTACCAAAGAGTACGAGGTCAATGTCGATCAGATGTACTACGAAGTACCCGAACAGTATGCCATTCTAACAGGTGGTACCGAGAAAACATGGACTTGGGATACCGAACTCAACGGAGGTGCATGGGGCAATTTGGGTTATCAAGGTGATTCAGGCGAGAACTTTGCTCTCTATGGAGGTGGTACGTGGTGGTCCTGCCCGCCTGCCGATCTTTCTGGACAGATGCAGCACTCTAGTTCAGGCACACCTACCGGTGAAGAGAATGAAAATGCATACATGGTGTGGTCACTCAATGGAACCAAAGTTGAAACATTCACTCCCAGTGGCACTTTAATTCGCCAAGGGAAGTTCAATATTGAGAACTATAGCAAGGCCATTGATGGGTGGTCTATTGGTACGCTCAATACCACTGCCGAGTCCATCCTCTTCCCATGGAAGATTAATGGGGGGGGATATGCACCCACTGAATTCCAAGTGATTCAATTGGATGAAGACAAAATGGTACTTGTCTATGCCGACGATGGAATCGGAGGCTGGAGCGAAGCTACCTTCTGGAGATTTAAATCGAAATAAATAGGTAATGTGGGTGCAAAGTAATAGCTTTGCATCCATACCTTTTTAACCGCATACCCTCTATACATGACACAACATACCCGCAAAACCGATTTCGGATGTATGCTACAAACAGCTCTGTTTGGTCTTATCTGCTTTTTCTTTTGGGCAAAAGTATACCCTGCGCACCTCCACTTTCAGGAGCAGTTCCAGCTTTTTCAATCTACCAGCGCCTATTTTATCGAAACGGCTTCGTTACCGGGTGGCATGGCTATTTACATGGCTCGTTTTCTCACTCAATTCTATTACCACGAAATAGGTGGTCCTTTAGTGGTATCGATGTTACTTATGCTCTTTCAACTGCTACTGACCACTTTTATACGGATTCCCGTAAGCACCCCCGTCTATCGAGTTATTTGTTTACTCACCTTTTTACCTGCTATAGCCGTATGGGCCTTCTTGATAGATGCCGATGCTATGCTCTCCTGGTTTATCTCGCTACTACTCTCCTTGAGCGTTGCCTCGCTAACCATTCGAATGTCGAACAATAGAAAACGACGAATTTGTACACTCCTCTTTTCCATTCTACTATTCATCACCGTAGGTGCGGGTTATGCCACCTTCTTATTCATTCTCATGGGATGGGAACTCATTAAATGCATTCGAGAAGAGCGAAGAAGCGATCTCTTCTTTATTTTGGCCACTACACTCTTTATCGGGCTGACTCTTCCAGCAGTGGCTACCCTATTCTACTCCTATCCCTACCAATCACTTTTACTAGGTGTGAATTACTACCGCTATCCAGAGTTCGATACCCCCGAAAGAGGCATATCGTTAGTGATCTCGGCAGTCACTCCCCTCGTTTGCTTCTCCTTTTCCACTCATCCTATAAAAAAAGTGCTTCGTACAGTTTTAATACCAGCAATTGGGACGCTTTTGATAAGTAGCATCTACATCATTTACAGAGTCGATTTAGAAGAGGAGCGCATTTTTCAATACGATTATTTGATGCGCATGCAGCGCTGGGATAAGATACGCCAGAAAGCAACTCAACAACCGCCTCCAACCCACTGGGAGCAGTGCGCTCTGAATTTATCCTTGGCACACGAGGGCACCCTGTGTGAACGTCTTTTCGCCTTCCCTCATAAGGGTAGGGAGTCACTACTCCCTATTTACAAACAGGATTACCTAACTCCGCTATTTGCAGGAGAACCCTACTTTTACCTAGGCATGATAAATAGCAGTCAGCGTTTTGCCTTCGAGGCTATGGAGGCCATTCCTGACTACCAAAAAAGCGGGCGATGCTACCAACGATTGGCCACTACCAATCTTATTAATGGATATTATGCAGTGGCTAGTCACTATTTACGCCATTTATCAAAAAGCCCATTCTACAAAGAGTGGGCCCAAGCCCAACAACCATTCATTGGGAAAGATTCACTCATCAACAACGACCCTCTACTGGGAAAAATCCGACAAGTGCGTCTGAAAGAGAATTTCTACATGAACGAACCGGCCATCGAACTCGCATTAGAGAAACTCGTACGAGAAGAGTCTACGAATGAAATTGCCTGGCAATATCTTTTTGCACTCTGCTTATCGGCTAAACGTGTGGGTGCACTGGCCGAGTATGCAACATTGTATCAAGAAACTTTCCGAGAAAGAAGGCTACCCACACTGGTTCAAGAAGCGCTCGCGCTGAGTTGGCTGCAGAACAACCAACAACTAGACGACTCTCCTTTTGAAATTGAAGAGAAGATAAAGCAGCAACTTTTCAGCTTTATGAAAACCCTACAACAGAGTTCCAAGGCTTCCGATTCGGTACTAAAGAAGTATTACGGTGAAACCTTTTGGTACTATGCATGGTCCCACTAAATAGAACAAAGAGAATGACACACAAAGAGATGCTATTATACCTAACATCCATTCTTCTAATAGCCTATGGATGCAGCCCTGCACGTGTACAAAATGCACGATGCATCGACTCACGCCCCCCTATCTATCCCGACTATAGTGGAACAACCCTCCCCATCAACATAGCCCCCTTGGAGTTTGGTATGGAAGAGGAGCTGTATAATGCAATGGATGTATTGTTCACGAACAAAGGTGGCGATACGTTACGTGCTTTTGGAAATCCAAGTCTATCCATCCCTAAAAAGGAGTGGTCCGCTTTATTAAGAGAGAGTGCGAACGATTCAATCCTTGTTATTGTGCGTGCCCGTCAAGCAGAACAATGGTTGCAATTCCAACCTTTTTCCCTCTTCATCGCCCCCGACTCGATCGATTACAGCATTGTCTATCGTCTGATTGCCCCCGGCTATCAGACCTATAGCAAAATGGGGATCTATCAACGTACCCTTTCAGATTTTACCCAATCGACCTTGTACGAAAACACTCAAGTAACCAAGAGCTGTGTGAACTGCCACACCTTCTGTCAGGGAGATCCCGAGATACAGAGTGTACATTTTCGCGGAAAACAGGGAGCAACTCTATTGGTAAAGGAGGGAGAGATGCAAGCCTACAATACCCGAACCGACTCTACCTTGGCTACAGCTGCTTATCCCAGTTGGCACCCATCCGGTCGATACATTGCCTACTCCACCAACATCATTCGGCAGATGTTTCACACGACACCCGAGAACTTAATAGAAAGTTTCGACATGGATTCAGACCTCTACATCTATGATACGCATACAAATGAGATCATTTACAACCCCCTACTTAAACATGCCGACTATTTTGAAACTCACCCCGCATTTTCGGCCGATGGGAAGCTTCTCTACTTCTGTAGAGCAGCACGCAGAGAGATGCCCCAAGAGGTAAATGAAGTACGGTATGATTTATGCAGCGTGAACTTCGATCCCGATACAGGAACCTTGGGAAACAAGATCGATACCTTATACCTAGCCTCAAGTGAAGGAAAAAGCATCTCCTTTCCTCGCCCTACATCGGATGGGAAATACCTAGTATATACCGAAACAAATTCAGGTTGCTTTCCACTCTATCACCAAGAGGCCGATCTGGGAATCCTAGATTTAGAGAGCCGGGAGAGGCGAATGATGGAGGAAATAAACAGCCCGCATGCCGATGCTTTTCACAACTTTAGCAGCAACAATCGCTGGTTGGTTTTTGGCAGTCGAAGGGAAGATGGTATGCACACACGCCTCTACTTCAGCTATATCGATCCAAAGGGTGTAGGAAGAAAACCCTTCCTACTTCCTCAATCCAACCCAAAAACGTACTATAGCGATCTAATGTTATCCTACAATTGCGCCGAGTTTGTAAAAGGCAAAGTTCATTTTGATGCACGCAGAGTAGCTACCCGACTCTACTCCACGCAGAAAAAGCGCATGCAAGTGAGGGAAATGAAGTAAGAATAATGAAGTAAGAATAATGAAGTAAAAAACAAACTAAAGAAAGAGAACGATGAGAAAGCACATACACCTATTAGGATTAGCCCTCCTTCTACTAACGGGCTGCAACCAGCGAACCACCTATTACATTTATGGTGAAATGAGTGACCATTCGTGCGATAACTCCCTCATATTCTTAGTCCCAGCCGAAGGGCCGCAAACCAGTGAAACAGTCGATTCCGTCTACATCAGAGAGAAGAAATTCCACTTCAAGGGAAGGAAAGAGCAGATGTGTATCCTCCGTCTATCTCACCGCCACCGATTAAATCACCAAGAGATACTGGTAGTAACCGAACCGGGTGAAATTAAGGTCTACAATGGAGCAACGGGTAAGGTTTGGGGTACCCCACAAAACGAAAGGCTTCAACAGTGGAAAGAGCAGAAAGACGCAGATGAAAGTAGCCTAATGACTGCACGTAAAAGGTGGCTCGAGACTAAAAGTACAACAGATTCCTTACACTATTTCACACTCTCCGACTCGTTGCGTAACCATTTAAACCACACTACTTGGAGACTAATTATGGATACAGGAAGTTGTACGCTCGCCCATTTTTTCTATGAGCGATTTAAGCAACTATTCTCCGATAAAGAGAAAGCCCAAATAGAGTCTCGATTTATCTCCCAACAGTAGTTGATTCTTGTTTAAAAATAAATATATTTGTAAACAAAGAAGTCGATTCATTCTGATTTCGCATCCGAAAGAGATCGATTGGCAACAAACGAGAAAGTGTGTAGAAGGAGTAAGAAACACAATCTACCCCCTTAAATAAGTCTACTATGAAAAACAGAGCCCTATATCTAGAATGGAGCATGGTCTTGTTTACAACTGCCAGCCTCATCCTCTTCTTTTCACGGGTGATACCCTACCATCTCTATCACCGTGAACAGACGCATCTCTTTCTGCATACCCTTTCCAACTACACCACTTATCTGGAGAAACCAGCGCTCCTCTCCTCACTCATGGGCGACTTCCTTACGCCCTTTTTTTACCATTCTAGTGCCAGTACGCTTATTCTTACCGCCTCAACAGTGGGCATTGGTACCCTTTGCTACCTCCTTTTAAAGCCCTCCCTTAAACAGCTTGCTCTACTACCTGCCTTAGGTATAATAGCTTGGGAGGTAGGGCGTATCTCCGCATTAAGCTACCCCCTCTCTTCCACCCTCTCCCTGCTCGGCGCATTAGGCATGGCCCTACTCTGTCGCAAACTTATGGAGCGGAAAGTCTCCCCCCTAGAGTACCTCATTTTTAGTACCCTAACGCTTCTTCTCACCTACTACCTTTGGGGCTATGGCATGTGGATTGTTTGGCTATCCCTACTCACCAAGAGGCACCTCATGCAGTGGTTGTTACTATTACTACCAGCCTCAGCACTCCCTATGCTCATGCAAAGAGAGCACCAGTTCACTTGGAAAGAGGCAGCAAGCTACCCGTCGAGCCTCCTATTTGCCCTTCCCAATCTGGAGCGAGAGGCCGTGCTCAAAGCCGATATTCGCTACAGCCAAAAGCGAACCAACCTTTTCGAAGAGGAGAAAATCTCCAACCCGGTTCAAGCCTATTATGCCAATCTAACCGACGCAAAGATAGGTCGGCTACCCTATACCGTAATGGATCGATGCCTCTATGGGGTAGAAGGGCTCTTTCTTCCGGTAAACCCCACCTCTAACTACTACACCATCTATGCTGCCAATGAGGTGTGGTATGCCTTGGGCGATATGACCATGACCGAACATGCCACCCTGCTAGGAATGATTTTTTCACCCAAACATAGCGGTGTACGAGCCCTTAAACGATTGGCAGAGGTGAACCTGATTAATGGCGATGAACAAGCAGCTTTGAAATACCTTCGCATCCTTCAAAACAGCTGGGTCTATAAACAATGGGCCGAGAATCGCATCGATATCGTATCCCAAGAGCGCACTCAAACCAGAGAACCCCACATTGCAGCCAAAGAACAAGGAGTCGTTCAGAACCGATTCCAAGCTATCTCCTACGAATGGGAAGAGAAACGCCACTATATTCCGCAGAGCGATACCATCCGCATGGCAAATGATATTGTAAAGTCGCTTCGTCAGCTTCTACAGAGCAATCACAACAACCGGATGGCTATGGACTACCTACTCTGTTACCACCTATTGAAGAAAGATGTAGCCTCCTTTATTCAAGATCTTCAACAGTTTAACAAGAGCACTCTACTACCGCCACTCTATGCCGAAGCCCTCTTGATCCATTTGGCTGCTACGGGCGCATCGAAAGAAGAGGTAGAGGCGGCAAACATTCCCATACACCTGATAAAGCAGTTCAATGCCTACAACCAAGTTTACCAACGGGAGCAAGGCGATGGACATGCATTAGTCGAAACCTTTAAAAAGAGCTACTGGTTTTACTACCACTATGCACAACCGAAAGATGAATTGTAAATTACTACTGATACTACTAATGGCCTGTGGATGGTTGTCTTCGTGCATCGCTCCACCCAAGCAGGTTCTACCTGCAAGAGAGGAACTCTGCATCTACCCCGATTACCAAGAGGTAACGCTACCGGTCAACATTGCCCCGCTCAATTTTCTAGTTCGTGAAGCGACAGCAGAGGCCGTATCTGTCTGCCTGAAGGGAGTGAGCGACTCCCTAACGGTTACTGCACGGGGAGCCAACGTAACCTTCCCACTAAAAGCGTGGAAGAGAGTGCTGCAACAAGAGGTGGGTCATTGCATTCAAGTACGGTTAGATATACGCAAGCAAGGAAAATGGTACCGATACCCCATCTTTCACTGGAAGATTGTAGCCGATAGCCTCGATAGCTACCTCAGTTACCGCCTTATTGAACCGGGTTATGAGGTGTGGAACGCCCTCCAAATTCGGGAACGGTGCGTAGAGAACTTCGAAGAGAAGGTACTGGCCGACAATCATCTCACCGAAGGCAAGTGCATGAATTGCCACATCTATGGAGCGAATAGCGGAGATCTATCGCTCTTTCATCTGCGCGGTGAGGGAGGCGGAACGCTGTTAAATCGTAACGGAACGATACGCAAATTGAAGCTCAAAAGCGATGATATGCAGAGTGGAGCTACCTACGGCTCGTTTCATCCCAGCGGTCGATTTGCCGTTTTCTCTTCGAATACAGTACTCCCCGCTTTGCACACCCAGGGAAGCCAACGGTTGGAGGTATTCGATACTGCATCCGATCTTCTGATTGTCGATTTCGACACCCAGCGCATCATTCAATCCAATGTAGTAGCCGATGCTTCTACACTCGAGACCTTCCCCACCTTTTCGGCCGATGGCAAGGCTGTCTACTTCTGCACCGCTCCTCTCGTTTCACTGCCCGACAGTGTGAAGCAGTTGCGCTACTCTTTGTGCCGCATTCCTTTCGATGCCACACGAGGCAGTTGGGGAGAGCAGATCGATACCCTCTGGAGTGCTTCGGCACAAAACGGTTCAGTATGCCACCCCAAAGCATCGCCCGATGGGAAGTACCTACTCTATACGGTAGCCCATTACGGAACCTTCCCCATTTGGCACCGCGAAACCAATTTGCAACTGATGCAGCTAGAGACCGGTGCGATAGATAGCTTGCAGCAAGTCAACTCCGACCGGTCAGACACCTACCACAGTTGGTCTAGTAACAGCCGCTGGTTTACCTTTGCCAGCAAGCGAGGCGATGGACAGTACGGACGCATCTACTTTGCCTATGTCGATGCAGACGGAGCGGTACACAAACCCTTTGCGCTCCCTCAAAAAGAGCCCACACACGATGATATGAACCTGAAATCGTACAACCTCCCCGAGTTGTCTCGAAGCTCAGCCCCTTTTCATGCCCGAGATATTGAACAAGCTGCCCGCCTATTGCCGGCCGAACCCTTTACCAAAGAGTTATGAGTACATTCCACACCCTAACAAACACACTGGTTACGCTACTCTTTGCCCTAGCCAGCTACCTCTTTTTTAGCACCTTCTACGCCTCTCACCTCCATTACCACGAGCAGTATCAGCTCTTCTTATTGGAGGGAACCTACTTTAAAGAGTCTCTCTCTCTACCGGGAGGCTTGGCCCATTACCTCGGCCAATTCATCACCCAATTCTACTACCACTCTTGGTTGGGTGCACTCCTGCTAACCCTCCTGCTCCTACTTCTACAACAAGCCGTATGGAGAGTGAGCAGGCTGTTTCGTAAGAATCGTTCCCTCTACCTCCTCTCCTTTCTACCCTCCGTAGCCGCATGGTACTTCCTCTGCGACGAGAATAGCATGCTCTCTCTTTTGGTGGCACTTATCCTCGCTTTAGTTACCACTTGGCTCCTGCAACAGATGCCCCACAAAGGATGGAGGCTATTCAATGCCCTCCTATTTGTCCCCCTACTCTATTGGTACTTGGGAGGAGCATCCTTCCTTTTTGTACTCCTTACCGGCTTCAAGGAGTTTCATCGTACCCCTTACCGTCAGAGTCGTTATCACCTCCTCTTTCTCACCATTATGGTAGTGATTACCCTCTCGACTCCGCTCTTTATCCAAGATAAAGTACACTACCCACTGGCCAATCTCTATCTAGGCATTGGCTACTACCGCTATCCAGCGCTATTTCCTCTCGGCTTGCTTCTAGCTTTAACCGCTACAGCCATTATCCCTGCCAGTTTTAAATGGTTGCCCCTACTCCCTAAAAAACAAGAGAAACAAGGAGTGATTCTCCAACTGATTGCCTTAGTTGGAATAACTTCGTTATCCATATATTATGGAGCCAATATGGAGAGAGAGGAGGAGATGCGTTACGACTACCTAGCCCGCCAAGGGGCGTGGGATCGCATTCTCGGCAAGGCTATGGGTAAAATGCCTACTGCTCCACTCAGTGTAGGGTGCGTAAACCTAGCTCTCGGCAGGACGGGGCAGTTGGGTGAACGCATGTTCGATTTTTATCAGAATGGAACCGAGGGGATCTTGCCTAGCTTTGAACGCGATTTCAGTACCCCCTTAGTTACGAGTGAGGCTTACTACCACCTCGGCCTGATTAATAGTGCACAGCACTTTACCTTCGAGGCCATGGAGGCACTCCCCAATCACCAGAAGAGTGCCCGATGTTACAAACGGTTGGCAGAAACGAACCTGATTAATGGAGAGTACAAGGTGGCTCAAAAGTACCTACGTGCACTTAGTCATACACTGTTCTACCGAGAATGGGCAGAAGAAACGGCCACCTACCTCTACAACGAAACGGCCATAAATAGCCACAGCGAGTGGGGTTGGCTGCGCCAAATAAGGTGTACGGAAGATTTCTTCTTTTCAGAGAGAGAGATGGAGAGCCTGTTAGAGAGGTTGGTTCGTCACAACCCACAGAACCGCTTGGCATTTGAGTATCGGATGGGCTATCTATTGCAACAAAAGCGCATGGATCTCTTTCTAAACAGCCTCTCACAATGCGAGACAATGGGTTACAAAGCTCTACCCAAAAGCTACCAAGAGGCCATAGCCTACGCTTGGGTACAAAAGAACCAAAGCTTTCAGGGGATGCCCCCTACGGTTTCGGCTGCTGTTGTTCAGAATATGCAAGCCTTTATGCAGCTCTATGCGCAAGAGAAAAGCCTATCACGCATTCCGAAAGCACGCTTTGGCAACACCTATTGGTACTACCTTTTATCTACAAATTCCAAACAGCCCATCGAATGAAAAAGATTCCTCTATATAGCCTACTTATCGGTCTACTAATCACCGCCTGTGACCACTCCGTTAAGAATTTTCAGATTGAAACTAGCCTGCCCCCTATCTACCCCGACTATGTAGGGGTAACCATTCCAGCCAACATCGCCCCGATGAATTTCGACTTTGTTGGGGGAGATTATACACGAGTCGATGTGGTTATTCAAGGGGGGAAGAGCGGTGAGCTACACATTAATGGGAAGGAGGTTACTTTCCCGGCAGAAGAGTGGAAACAGCTACTCGAGAGCAATCTAGGCGACAGCTTGTGCTTTACGCTGTCGGTACGCGAGCAATCGACTTGGAAGCAATACGCCTCCTTTGCCATGCATGTAAGCCGTGAGCCGATAGATTATGGAATTGTTTACCGCAAGATTGCACCCGGTTACGAGGTATATAGCAAGATGGGGCTCTACGAACGCAATCTCTCCTCCTATACCGAAAGAGCACTGATTGAGAACACCCTCGTACCCGGTATGTGTGTAAATTGCCATACTTTCAATCGGGCCCATCCAACAAACTACCTTTTCCATTTGCGGGGTAGCAAAGGGGGAACGCTTTTGCAAAACGAAGGCAAAATGGAGATGCTTCATACCCAAACCGACTCAACCCTAGCTGCAGCGGTCTATCCCTATTGGCACCCCAAAGGTGAATATATCGTTTTTTCAGTCAACGAAACCCGCCAACTCTTTCACTCCCAGCGTAGCAAACGGGTAGAAGTGATGGATCTTGCCTCCGATTTGGTACTCTATCATATCCCAACAAATGAACTCATTCAGTGCGATCTACTAAGTCGGACCGATTCGTACGAAACCTACCCTGCCTTCTCGCCCGATGGTACCAAGCTCTACTTCTGCTCGGCTACCGTAAAGAGCCTACCTAAGGAGTACAACGAGATTCGGTACAATCTGTGCAGCATCGACTTTGATGCAGCAAGTGGCACCTTTGGTACCCAAGTCGACACTTTGATTCATGCCGATCCTTTGGGCAAGAGTGTCTCCTTTCCACGCCCCTCGTACGATGGGAAACACCTCCTCTTTACCCTCTCTGATTATGGGAACTTCTCCATTTGGCACCGAGAAGCCGACTTGTGGATGCTGAATTTACCCAATCACGCCTTCTACCCCCTTGCGGCAGCCAATAGTGACGATACCGAAAGCTACCACAATTGGAGTAGCAACTCGCGATGGATTCTCTTTAGCAGTCGACGTGATGATGGGCTCTACACCCGCCTCTACTTGGCCGCTATCGATGAACATGGACAGGCTACAAAACCCTTTATGTTGCCACAAGAGCGCCCTAAAAACTACTACGACTACTCCATCTACTCCTACAACGTACCCGATTTTGTATCGGCCCCCGTTGAGTTAAACATCCGCCAGCTGGAGGAGAAAATCCAATCGCCCCATCGCACACAAGTTGGCTTGCGTAGCGCCTTAGATTCCATTCACTAAAAAAGCCCCCTTACTACAAACTTCAAAACCGGCATTGCTGCCCAACTGCTAGAGGTTTTTCTCTTTCAGATGGGCAGCAATGCCGGTTTTAATTCTTTCAAATAACTGCTTATATAGTTCGAAAGGAGCGGTCAAATTCTTAAAAACCTCCTGATACATTCTCCAATTTTTGTCGAAAATTAGACGATTTCTGACGAAAATTGTCTAATTTCTGACAGAGTTTAGACAATTTCTGACAGAAATTGGAGAATAGGAAAGAAGAAACCAAAGAATAGGAAAGCAAGAGAGCAAGAATATGACTAGACTAAAGCACTCCTTTGCTCGAAGGAACTTCGAAACGAAACACATCCTGACGAATCGCCATCTTGAGTGAACGAGCCAACGCCTTAAAGATGCCCTCTATTTTGTGGTGCTCGTTCTCGCCTTCGGCTTTGATATTAAGATTCATACGTGCGCCATCACTAAGCGATTTAAAGAAGTGCATAAACATTTCGGTAGGCATATCGCCTATCTTCTCGCGCTTAAAGCTGGCCTCCCAAACCAACCAAGGACGGCCGCCAAAATCGAGTGCTACTTGACACAAACAATCATCCATAGGAAGCGAGTAGCCGTAGCGTTCAATGCCGCGTTTGCTGCCTAGTGCTTTGTGCAAACATTCGCCTAAGGCAAGTGCCGTATCCTCCATGGTGTGGTGCTCGTCAACTTCTAAATCGCCTTTTACCTGAATGGTTAGGTCGATGCCGCCATGTTTGGCTATCTGCTCCAACATGTGATCGAAGAAACCCAATCCCGTCGATACGTTGCAAGCACCCGTTCCATCAATCTTGACCGATACATAGATGTCGGTTTCGTTGGTGGTGCGTCTTACCTCGGCAGTACGTTCGCCTGCCACTAAGAACTCGGTTACTTGGTCCCAGTCGGTGGTAGCTAGGGCACAGTAAGCTTCTAGTCCCTGCTCTGCCAATAGCGATGTATCGGGTTGCAAGAAGATGGCTTTGCAGCCTAGGTTCTTGGCTAGTTCTACATCGGTAACCCGATCGCCTATCACAAAGCTGGTAGCCATATCGTACTGCGTAGCATCGAGGTAGTGGGTAAGCAATCCGGTGCGGGGTTTGCGTGTAGGTGCATTCTCCTCGGGAAAACTGCGGTCAATGAGCACCTCCTTAAAAGTGATGCCTTCGCCCGCAAGGGTATTCATCATCAGGTTATGAACCGGCCAGAAGGTCTCTTCGGGAAACGAGGCGGTACCCAAGCCATCTTGGTTGGTCACCATCACAAAATCGAAATCGAGTTTGCGCTGAATAAACTCCAAGTTACGAAGCACTTTGGGGTAAAACTGCAACTTCTCGAAGGAGTCTAATTGGTAATCGATGGGTGGTTCGATGACGATGGTTCCGTCACGATCTATAAATAGTACGCTTTTCATACGTCGATTTTTTAGTTATGTTTTAATTGCAGAAAGCAACTGGTAAAGGTTTCTACTTACTAAAAGGAGAGCTTACAATGGCAGCCAACAGCTGTGCATTCTCATCAGGGGTACCAATGGTAATGCGCAGGCAGTTGTGACAGAGCGATACATTGGTACGGTTGCGCACAATAATTCCTTTACTCACCAAGTAGTCGTAAAGCCCTTTGGCATCCGATACTTTGGCCAAGAAGAAGTTGGCATCGGTAGGGTAAACCTGCTCGCAACAGGGCAATGTTTGGAAAGCGCTCACCAAACGGCTACGCTCTGCCAATAAAGTATCGACCCACTCCTTTACTTGGTGGGCATTGCCCAAAATGCGGAGTGCCTCTTGTTGCGTCAAGATATTGACATTGTAGGGGTACTTAATCTTATTGAGCAGGCCAATAATTTGAGGCGATGCAAAGGCCATACCCAAACGGATAGCGGCACATCCCCACGCTTTCGAGAAGGTTTGCAATACCACTAAGTTGGGATAGGTTTCCAACACCGAAAGCCAAGAGCGCTCGGGCGAGAAGTCGATATAGGCCTCATCGACAATCACCAATCCATCGAAGTTTTTCAACACCTGCTCTATTTGGGCCGCTTGCAGAGAGTTACCCGTAGGGTTGTTGGGCGAGCAGAGAAAGATTAGTTTCGTATCTTTATCGGTAGCCGCCAATAAATCGGCTGCCTGGAATTGGTAATGGGCATCGAGCAGTACTTTGCGGTACGCCACGTTGTTTACCTCGGCACACACTTGGTACATGCCGTAGGTGGGATCAATAGCCACCACATTCTCTACACCTGGTTCGCAGAAAGCACGGAAGAGTAGATCAATCGCTTCGTCACTTCCATTTCCTAGGAAGATAGAGGCAGGCGATACCCCTTTGAGTTGCGAGAGTTGCTGCTTCACCTCGTGTTGCAACGGATCGGGGTAGCGGTTGTAGGGTACGTGGTAAGGGTTCTCATTGGCATCGAGAAAAACCGATGCCTCTACCCCACTGTACTCATCGCGTGCCGAGGAGTAGGGTTTCAATGCCCAAACATTGGGGCGAGTCAGTTCTTGAAGCGTTCTCATTGGCGTACCTCCTTTAAGCGAACCGTTACCGCCTCTTTGTGCGACTGAAGTTCTTCGTTTTTGGCCATCACCTCGATAGCAGGACCTAGTAGGCAGATGCCTTCACGCGTCACCTCTTGGAAGGTAATCTTGCGGATAAAGCTATCTAGATTAACACCACTGTAGGCTTTGGCATAGCCATTGGTGGGTAGGGTGTGATTGGTTCCCGATGCGTAATCGCCTGCACTCTCGGGGGTATAAGCACCCAAGAATACCGAACCCGCTTGGGTAATCTGTTCGGCTACCTCCATGTAGTGGGCTGTTTGAATAATCAGGTGCTCGGGAGCATAGGCATTCGAGAAGGCAACCGCCTCATCCATGGTCTCTAGCAAGATCAGTTTGCTATGTTCCAACGCCTTTTGCGCAATCTCCCAACGAGGCAAGAGTGCCAATTGGCGTTGCACCTCATACTCCATCTCTTTAATCAATTTGGGTGAAGTAGTAACCAAGATGGCTTGGCTATCGGCACCGTGTTCGGCTTGCGACAATAGATCGGCAGCCACAAAGTCGGGACGAGCGGTCTCATCGGCCAATACCAACACCTCCGAAGGACCCGCCGGCATATCGATAGCCAACCCCTGTTGCGTAACCTGTTGCTTTGCTTCGGTCACATACTGGTTGCCCGGCCCAAAAATTTTGTGTACCGCTGGCACACTCTCCGTTCCGTAGGCCATGGCACCAATGGCTTGCACCCCTCCTATTTTAAATACTTGGCTTACACCAGCCAATCGGGCTGCATAAAGAATGGCTGGATGTACCTTCCCCGCTGAGTTGGGAGGCGTACAAAGTACAATCTCTTTACAACCGGCTATTTGTGCAGGGATAGCCAACATCAATACCGTAGAGAAGAGCGGTGCACTTCCTCCAGGTACATAGAGACCCACCTTCTCGATAGCCACTGCCTTCTGCCAACAAGTAACTCCCGGCATAGTCTCTACCTTTTGAGTTTCGAAGCGTTGAGCGGCATGGAAGGTATGAATGTTTTTCTGTGCTAGCCTCATAGCTGCTTTCAACTCGATGGCTACCTCTTTATCGGCCTCCTCCATCTCTTGCGCAGTTACCTGTAGCGCATCGAGCGCCACCTTATCGAACTGCTCTTCGTATCGTTTCACGGCAGCATCGCCCTCGGTGCGAACAGCCTTCAGTATATCGCCCACTATCTGTTGTAGGGTAGCGGTTTGCAAGGTAGGGCGCAGCAGTAATTCACTCCACGCCTCCTTGGTTGGGTATTGAGCTATTTTCATAGGTCTACGGAATCATCTTTTCGATAGGAAGTACCAAGATACCCTCTGCGCCCAAGGCTTTGAGTTTACCAATAATCTCCCAAAAACGTTTTTGATCGAGTACCGTATGTACCGAGCTCCACCCCTCTTTGGCCAACGGCATAACGGTAGGGCTTTTCATACCCGGTAGTACATCGATTATCTCCTCCAAATTTACCGTAGGTACATTCATTAAGACATACTTCTTATCTTCAGCATTCTTCACCGCCTCAATACGGAAAAGCAACTCTTCGAGTATCGCTTGTTTACCAGCACTCAATGCTTTGTTGGCTATCAAGAGTGCTTCACTCTTCATCACCACCTCTACCTCTTTCAAGCGGTTACTAACCAACGTTGAGCCCGAGCTAACAATATCGAAAATAGCATCGGCCAAGTTAATGCCTGGCGCAATCTCTACCGAACCCGTAATAACGTGAACCTGTGCATTTACCCCATTCTCCTTCATAAAGTTATTTAGGATAACCGGATAAGAGGTGGCAATTTTCTTTCCTTGAAACCACTGAACACCGGGGTATTCAATATCTTTGGGGATAGCTAGCGAAAGACGACACTTGCTAAAGCCCAAACGCTTTACAATGGTAGCATCTTGCTCTTTCTCAAGAAATTCATTTTCGCCCACCACACCGATATCGGCTACACCACTCGCTACCGATTGAGGAATATCATCATCACGAAGAAAGAGCACCTCGATAGGAAAGTTAGAAGATTGAACCAACAAGATTCGTTTCGAAGAAGATACCTTGATATCTGATTCTTGCAACAAGGCCATGGTTTCTTCAAACAGGCGGCCTTTGGATTGAACGGCAATTCTAAGCATACGTTTATTCTATTTAAGTGTATAACAAAACAAAAAAGGCTTACCAAGTAAACTGGTAAGCCTTTGTATTCTGATTATGCTACATACAAGTCACTGCCCACCGAGTTATTCGTTAGGAAAGTGATGATGATGTGTAGCGTTTGCAGTCATATATTCTATAATTTGGAGCAAAAGTAAGCATTCCAATAAATAAAACAAATAAAAGAGCGCTTTTTTTTGAGGGTTAGTTAGTCTAAGACTCATAAATATGAATCGTAGAGAGGAGAAGGTAGCGAAACCAATGAACACGCTATATGACATTTTATCACCTTAACGTAGACAACTAGAATAAGAAGGTGGATACAAAGAGCGATAAATGGATTGGCTTGTTAATTATCTAAATCAGATTGTTAGCAAATATATAATTACAGATAGATTATAATTTATTCAATAAGCAGGTAACCTTCGAAAAACCAAATCATTAAAAACATTTGAAGAGAGAAAGCGTTTTAGGTAATAAAACCACCGAACTGGATTGTTCTATTTTTCTATACTTTTACAGGCAAAATTTAATCTCAATTTTATGAAAGCAAAATTAATGATGCTTGTGATGCTTATCACAGCATGTCTATTTACAGCATCGGCACAGCAAGTAGGCCGATGGGAGATGTTAGGTGACAAAACAGTGAACTTCAAAAGTGACCGCGACGTGATTCGATGTGGCAATAAAGGGACCTTTACCCGTTTGAAGATTCGCGTAGATCATGCACCCGTAGAGTTTAACCGCGTAATTCTTGAGTATGGAAATGGAGAGAGACAAGAGATTGCCGTTAGACAAAAAATTAGAGCGGGAGGTGAGACTCGTGAAATAGATTTGAAAGGAAACCGCCGAAATATCAAAAAAATCACCTTCTATTATCAAACCGATAAGAAGCGCAGCGATTACCGTGGAAAAGGAACTGTATCTGTTTGGGGACGTAAGTAATTATCACCTCATTCAGTATACTATATAGATTGTAAGAAATGCCCATGCAGAGAGTTCACCTCTACATGGGCATTTTTCAATTACCCCTCCTACTGCTAAGTAGACAACTTATATAGAGCGACGTAAATTATTTTACATCGAATTACAAAATAGTAGTCCGGGCACTCTAAGAGAGAGAAGATGGGATACAAGTCACTACTTAACAAGCAATTAAAAAAGTAAAAGAGGCTAAAAAAGAGACAATACAGTGCGAATAGAAAAGTAGAGAAGGTCCCAACTTAGTAAACTTCTTGCAAAAAAAAAGAGAAAACATTTGCTACTTTAAAATAAAACCGTACCTTTGCAACGCTTTTGGAAACAAGGAGTCAATCGGGCGTTTAGCTCAGCTGGTTCAGAGCATCTGCCTTACAAGCAGAGGGTCGGCGGTTCGAATCCGTCAACGCCCACATCGATTACACTTGTTCCCCCAATAAAACTCGGGCGTTTAGCTCAGCTGGTTCAGAGCATCTGCCTTACAAGCAGAGGGTCGGCGGTTCGAATCCGTCAACGCCCACACCGAGAAGCGTTCTTTTACATAATGCATTAAGAAGAAAATACGGGCGTTTAGCTCAGCTGGTTCAGAGCATCTGCCTTACAAGCAGAGGGTCGGCGGTTCGAATCCGTCAACGCCCACAGTTTTTTTAAACACAATTTAAAGTTGTGTGTGTTTGTGTGAGTTTTTTAAGATTGATAGCGGGCTAGCGTATTTATACGTTGACTCGTTTTTTTTTGTTTTATAAAACCCCATAGAGAAGTTTGGGATCCAGCAAAATCTCCTTGCTTGTAAGATAAGGAACCGATCATACTAAAAGCGCATAAAGTAATCGTGAAGAGCCTGTGAAGGAAGTGAAGGCAAAATGCAGTAGGTTTTATTCGTCGATAATACGAGAAACAACCTCATTTGCAATAAAGGAGCCAACTAGAATTTTACTTGGCCTGAAGTCATCTCTAGCAAAGGAGATCGATTTTAGAAGAAGCTAAAAGAGCGTGTAGATTTGCTTTCTACACGCTCTTTTAGCTTCTTCTAAACGGCTCAGTAAAAAATAAAATGACCCGCAGCATAACCACTCAGAGAAAAAGAACTCAAGGCTCCCTCCCTCTTCAACAAGGTATTAATATTCACTTGTAAAGTGGAAACGAATATTTTTAAAATCCATCTGCGCCATTTGAAGCACATAGTTACTATCAGCCAAGAACACATCGCGTCCCTCACGATCTTTAGCCATATATTGGTATTTTCGTTTTTTGAAAGCCTCTAGCTCCTCAGCGTCATCACTCTCCACCCAACAAGCTTTGTAAAGACTGATAGGCTCCCAGCGACATTTAGCTGTATATTCATTCTCCAAACGATACTGAATAACCTCAAACTGAAGTTGTCCTACTGTACCAATAATCTTACGACCATTAAATTGATTCACAAATAGCTGCGCTACCCCCTCATCCATCAACTGATCAATACCTTTTGCCAATTGCTTTTGCTTCATTGGATCGGCATTCTCAATATACTTGAACATCTCGGGTGAGAAACTAGGTATACCGCGGAAGTGTAATTTTTCGCCTTCGGTTAGGGTATCACCAATCTTGAAGGTACCATTATCAGGCAAACCAATAATATCGCCTGCCCATGCCTCATCGACCGTCGTTTTACGCTGTGCCATAAACTGGGTAGGTGAAGAGAAGCGCATCGTTTTGCCATGACGCACGTGATGATAAGGTGCATTACGCGAGAACTTACCCGAACAGACCTTACAGAAAGCAATACATGAACGGTGATTAGGATCAATATTGGCCGTAATCTTGAAGATAAACCCGGTAAATTTTGCCTCATCAGGTTCTACTTTACGCTCTTCGGTCTGTGTTCCACGTGGACTCGGTGCTATCTGCACAAAACAGTCCAACAACTCCTGTACCCCAAAGTTATTCAGAGCCGAACCAAAGAAAACTGGAGCCAACTGACCAGCCAAATAATCGTCGTGGCTAAACTCAGGGTAAACCCCCTCTAGTAACTCTAAATCATCACGCAACTTTTGAGCCAAAGGCGTACCAATTTGCGCATCGAGTTGTTCGCTAGCAATATCAACCTCAACCTTTTCAGTTACCACCTGCTTAGAAGGCTGGAACAGATTCAGGTTTTTTTCGTACATGTTGTAAACCCCTTTAAAACGAGCCCCTTGATCAATAGGCCACGACAAAGGACGCACAGCAATGGAAAGCTCCTCCTCCAATTCGTCCAACAAATCGAATGGATCTTTACCTTCACGGTCCATCTTATTCACAAAGATGATAACAGGCGTATTACGCATACGACACACCTCCATCAACTTACGCGTTTGGCTCTCTACCCCTTTTGCACCGTCAACCACGATAATAACACTATCAACCGCCGTTAGCGTACGATAGGTATCTTCGGCAAAGTCTTGGTGACCCGGCGTATCGAGAATGTTGATTTTGTAATCGTTGTAATCAAACTCCATTACCGAGGTAGTAACCGAAATACCACGCTGCTTCTCGATATCCATCCAGTCAGACGTAGCACTCTTCTTAATTTTATTACTCTTCACCGCTCCAGCTACCTGAATCTGTCCCCCAAAAAGGAGCAATTTCTCAGTAAGCGAAGTCTTACCCGCATCGGGGTGAGCAATAATGGCGAAGGTTCTTCTTCTAGCTATTTCGCTATTCATATTCTATAATCTATTGTTTCATTTGAATTGCTTTTACCCTTTCTCTAAATTGAGAGTACGCAAAAGCCACTCCACTACTGCACAGTTTCACTTTCGAGTATAGCCATGCAACGCTCTAAGCTCTCCTCCCAGTGAGGAATGTGGATACCATACACCTTTTTAATTTTACTCTTATCCATTACCGAATAGTGGGGACGAGTAGCAGCAGTAGGATAATCTGCTGTATGAATAGGGTTCACTTGGCAAGTGGTAATAGCCGCTATTCGGTGAATCGTTTTGGTAAAATCATACCAAGAACAAACACCTTCATTGCTGTAGTGATAAACCCCAGGAACCACCTCTTTGCTGAGGATAGATACAATAGCTTGAGCCAGATCGGCAGCGTAGGTTGGTGTACCTACCTGATCAAAGATAACGCCCAATGTATCTCGCTCGCGACCCAAACGAATCATGGTCTTTACAAAGTTAGCACCAAAGGTAGAATACAACCAAGAGGTACGAATCACAACCGACTTACTGCATGCAGCAAGAGCTGCTTCTTCACCCGCTCGTTTGGTGGTACCGTAAACCGAATTAGGCGAAGTGGGATACTCTTCGGTATAAGGCAAATGAGCGGTGCCATCAAAGACATAATCAGTAGATACTTGAATAAAAGAAGCACCTACTTTTTGGGCCGCCTGTGCCAAATAACCAACTGCAGTAGCATTTAACAAAGTACAAAGCTCCACCTGCTCTTCGGCTTTATCAACCGCTGTATAGGCTGCACAGTTCACAATCGAATCGATTTGTCTTGTTGTAACAAATGCCTCAACAGCCTGTTGGTTACAGATATCAAGTTCGGAAACATCGGTAAAGATATACTCATCTACACACTGCGCAGCAGCTAACTTACGCATTTCATTACCTAATTGCCCATTGGCGCCAGTTACGAGTATCTTTTTCATACGACCTGTATACTATTTATATTTTATATTTTTGATATTCAATCAAATAAGAGATTAAAACTCCAAGTTCGACTGCTTGTCTTGTAAGTAGTAATCGGACAACAAGGCCAACAAGGTAGTGATAACCTCTTGCGCCTTTTGCGTCTGCTCACTAATTGTTTTTTTCTGAAGCTTTAGCAACAAAATGCCATACAATGCCTCGAGGCAAGTGGCTATTTCGGACGCCTCTTTCTCTGCCCCTTTCGCTCGAAGCTCAACAATATAAGGCAATGCTTTGTAGTATGCGCTGCTATAAAAAGGATACTTAGGTGAGGCTAAAAGTTGATTGTGTAAATCAGTCAACCAAAGAATCACATTTTTATTAATTTGGAGGTGACCGCTTTGAAGCACCTCTTCACGGCGCATCATTTCAATCAAATCGGCATACCATTGAGTCAACTCCTCACGCTGCTCATCTGTCAACGGGTAAGGAGCTACCACTTGAGCCTTGATTTGCTCAATATCACAGCCGTTTGCACGAATTAAATCCTCTACTTGCCACATATATATAAGGTATTCGGCAATATTCTTCTCTTTAAGTAACTTGGAAATATACATGGTTCTTCTCTTAAAATAGTGTAATAAAGTAGCTAGTCAATCCATCAAAAAGGCAGCTAGTAAAAAGAGTTGCCCGAAAGCACATAAATAAGACTAACAATAGACATAATCATGACAAGGCTGCCAATGGCACGATTCAACACCCAAATACCGCGTAAATTAAATCGAGCTCGCACTTTATTCACAAAGTAGGTAATACCAAACCACCAAAGAAGAGCCCCCAAAGCAATGGCTAAATAGCCAACTAACTGGAAACCGATAGGACTGCCTGGCATAACAAAGGAGAAGCGAGCAAACAACCCGATAAATAGGAAGATTATGAGTGGATTAGAAAGCGTTACAAAAAGTGCTGTCACAAAATTGTGCAGATAGCTCCCTTTGGAAGAAGAGGTAGGACGAATGGCCTTAACCGGATTGCTCCGGAAAGTGGTAATACCAAATACAAAAAGCATGATGCTACCGACAAATTGCAGCAACACTTGGTTGGTCGCTAGAAACTCATCCATAAAACTCATACCATATCCCGTAATAAGTGCATAACCTATATCACTCAAGGCAGCCCCTAATCCCGTTACAAAGCCATACCAACGCCCTTTGTTTAATGTGCGCTGTATACAAAGCACACCAACGGGACCGAGAGGTGCAGAAACAACTACCCCTATCAACAGCCCCTTCACCAACAAATCGAGTATGGTTACTTGCTCTATCCAATTCATGCTGCAAAGATGCACCTTTTTTGCGAAAGAATCTATATTTAATTCTTAAATTCTTTTGCAGGCCAGCTCTTTTGCGTAACTTTGCAGCTTGTTAATTCAACCAGCAAATACCGTTTTTACTTAACGAAAACAACATTATAAACGCTATGATTCTATTCTTTAGAACTCCCTCACAAAGTGTTATAGCTACCGAGGTGAACCATGAACTAACGCCTGTTGAAATTGAAAAATTGAACTGGCTCTATGGCGAAGCCCACGTAGAAAGTAACGAAAACCTTACCGGTTGTTTTATCGGTCCACGCCGAGAAATGATTACTCCATGGAGTACGAATGCTGTAGAAATTACCCAAAACATGGGAGTGGAAGGCATCCAACGTATTGAAGAGTATTTCCCCGTTGAAAACGAAAATGCTGATTACGACCCTATGCTTCAACGCCTTTACAAAGGACTAAGCCAAGAGGTGTTTGTAAACAATGTACAACCCAATCCCATTGTCTACATCGAAAATCTAGCCGAATACAATGAACAAGAGGGTCTAGCACTTTCGCAAGAAGAGATGGACTACCTACTTAAAGTAGAAGGCGAACTAGGCAGAAAACTTACCGACTCTGAAGTCTTTGGTTTTGCACAAATCAACTCAGAACACTGCCGCCACAAAATATTCGGAGGTACATTTATTATCGATGGCGAAGAGAAAGAGTCTTCACTCTTCCAGATGATTAAAAAAACCACTGCCGAAAACCCCAACAAAATCCTCTCTGCCTACAAAGACAACGTAGCCTTCGCCGAAGGACCTACTGTAGAGCAATTCGCGCCCGCGACTCACGACACTTCCGACTTCTTCGTTATTAAAGATATTAAAACCGTTATCTCGCTGAAAGCAGAAACGCACAACTTCCCTACAACCGTAGAACCTTTCAATGGTGCATCGACAGGTAGTGGTGGTGAAATTCGCGACCGTATGGCAGGTGGTAAAGGTTCATGGCCTATTGCAGGTACTGCAGTCTACATGACTTCGTACCCTCGTACAGACGAAGGACGCGAGTGGGAAGAGTTGCTTCCTGTACGTGAGTGGTTGTACCAAACACCAGAACAAATCTTAATCAAAGCATCAAACGGTTCGTCTGACTTTGGTAACAAGTTTGGTCAACCTCTTATCTGTGGTTCGGTACTTACATTCGAACACGAAGAACATGGTACTTTTTACGGTTACGACAAAGTAATTATGTTAGCGGGTGGTGTAGGATACGGCGCTCAAAGAGATTGTATCAAAGGTCATCCCACGAAAGGAAACAAGGTGGTTGTACTGGGTGGTGATAACTACCGCATCGGTTTGGGTGGTGGATCAGTTTCTTCTGTAGAGACAGGTCGTTACACATCGGGTATCGAGCTAAATGCTGTTCAACGTGCCAATGCAGAGATGCAAAAACGCGCTTACAACGTAGTACGTGCTCTTTGTGAGGAGGATAACAACCCTATTATCTCTATCCACGACCACGGGTCGGCAGGTCACGTAAACTGTCTATCGGAGTTGGTAGAAGAGTGTGGCGGTGTAATCCACATGGATAAACTTCCGATTGGTGACAAAACGCTTTCTGCTAAGGAAATCATTGCTAACGAATCGCAAGAGCGTATGGGCTTACTAATCGATGAGTCGGCTATCGAGCGTGTAAAAGCAATTGCTGAACGCGAACGTGCACCGATGTATGTCGTTGGTGAAACTACGGGCGATGCTCGCTTTACTTTCGAACAAGCTGACGGCGTACGTCCATTCGATTTAGCCGTAGACCAAATGTTTGGTTCATCGCCTAAAACCTATATGATTGATAAAACGGTAGAACGTACCTACGAAAACCCAACTTACGACGTAACGCAACTTAACGACTATGTAAGCCAAGTGCTTCAAATGGAGGCGGTAGCTTGTAAAGATTGGTTAACTAATAAAGTAGACCGCTCGGTAACGGGTAAAGTAGCCCGCCAACAGTGCCAAGGTGAGATTCAATTGCCTTTGAGCGACTGTGGTGTAGTAGCACTTGACTACCGTGGCGAAAAAGGTATTGCTACTTCAATTGGCCACGCTCCACAAGCTGCCTTGGCAGATCCTGCAGCGGGCTCTGTACTTGCTGTATCCGAAGCATTGACCAACATTGTTTGGGCTCCACTAGCCGAAGGCTTAGATACACTTTCACTTTCTGCCAACTGGATGTGGCCTTGCCGCGCTCAAGAGGGTGAAGATGCTAGACTTTACACAGCGGTTCAAGCGCTTTCTGACTTCTGTTGTGCTTTGCAAATCAATGTGCCAACGGGTAAGGATTCGCTTTCAATGACACAAAAATACCCAGGAGACCAAAAAGTAATTAGCCCAGGAACGGTTATCGTTTCGGCCGGCGCTGAGGTTACTGATATTAAAAAGGTGGTATCGCCAGTTATGGTGAACGAGCCTAAGAGTGCTTTCTACCACGTAGACTTTAGTTTTGATGCCTTCCGCTTAGGTGGTTCAGCTTTTGCACAATCTTTAAACAAGGTAGGTAGCGATGTTCCTACGGTGAAAAATGCAGAGTACTTCCGCGATGCTTTCTTGGCAGTACAAACATTGGTACATAAAGGTTTGATTGCAGCAGGTCATGATATCTCTGCCGGTGGTTTGATTACCGCCCTTCTTGAAATGTGTTTTGCAAACACAGAAGGTGGTATGGAGATTGCCTTAAACAAACTAAAAGAGGAAGACATCATCAAAATCTTGTTTGCCGAAAACCCAGGTATCGTTATCCAGGTAAAAGACAAGCACAAAGATGAGATGGCTAAAATCTTGGAAGATGCAGGCGTAGGCTTCGTTAAAATTGGTACGCCAAGCGAAGAACGTCACATCTTAATCTCGAAGGGTGATGCACAATATCAATTGGGCATTGATCACCTACGCGATGTGTGGTACTCTACTTCGTTCTTGATGGACCGCAAGCAAAGCTTTAACGGCTGTGCAAAAGAACGTTTCGAGAACTACAAAGAGCAACCGTTGGAGTATGCATTCGATAAATCATTTACAGGTAAGTTTGCCCAATACGGCATTGACCCGAACCGTCGTGTAGCTACAGGTATTAAAGCGGCTACTATCCGCGAAAAAGGCACACAATGTGAACGTGAAATGGCTTACGCTCTTTACCTAGCCGGATTCGATGTGAAGGACGTAACGATGACCGACCTTATTAACGGGCGCGAAACATTGGAAGATGTAAACCTAATCGTATTCTGTGGCGGTTTCTCTAATTCGGATGTACTTGGTTCTGCCAAAGGATGGGCCGGAGGATTCTTGTTCAACCCCAAAGCAAAAGCAGCACTTGACAACTTCTATGCACGTCCTGATACCTTGTCATTAGGCGTATGTAACGGTTGCCAGTTAATGGTAGAGTTGAACCTAATCAACCCCGAACACGAAGAGCGTGCTAAAATGCTTCACAACAACTCTCACAAATTCGAATCGACCTTTACAGGTGTAACGGTTCCAATGAACAAGAGCGTTATGTTGGGCTCATTAAGCGGAAGCAAACTAGGTATCTGGGTAGCTCACGGAGAGGGAAAATTCTCACTACCGTATGCAGAAGATAAATACAACGTAGTATTGAAATATTCATACGACACTTATCCGGGTAACCCCAATGGTTCAAGCTATAGCGTAGCAGGTATTGCTAGTGCAAACGGCCGCCACTTAGCGATGATGCCTCACTTGGAAAGATGTTTCTATCCATGGCAAACAGCTATCTACCCTGCCGATCGCGTAAATAGCGACCAAGTAACTCCATGGATTGAAGCATTTGTAAATGCTAGAGAGTGGATTAAAGAGGCAACCAAGTAATTTAACCTTTACTGCCTAGCAGATAAGTTAGTATACTAAAAAAAAGAGGATGCAGAGTTGCATCCTCTTTTTTTTAGTATACTAACAGTTTAAAAAGAGCATTATCATGAGCAATCTATTAACCAACGAGAGAAGATCAAGAGAGAGAAAACATAAAAAAATGAAAGATATAAAGAGGGCAATATACCCACTTAAAAGAATATTTCCCCTCAAAACGTTTTGATTTGTTAATATTTATGCCGATTTTTGCATATCAACCCCAAAGTGTGATATGAAGAGAATCAGGCTGCTCATTATTTTTATTGTGTCGTTCGCATTACACACTTTTGCGACCCCTTATCGGTGTATCGATACCTCTAATGGCTTAAGTAGCAAACGAATTATCTCGATTGAAAAAGACGAAAAGGGCTATATGTGGTTCTTAACTCATGAAGGAGCAGACCGATACGATGGCAAAGAGCTTACTCACTACCCATTAATTGACAATGGCTTGCTAATACACCCCTCTCCCATCGCCAGTACATTCTTAAAGGGAAGCAATGGTACAATCTGGGAAGTAGGACTCAACGGACGACTCTTTGAATACAACATTGATCAAAATGAATTTCAGGTAGTGCACCGTTTCCCCTCGCAAACACCCACCGAGTCAAGCACACCGATCAGCAAACCCTACATAGATAAATCCGACCAGATTTGGTATTTTGAAGGAAACAATATACATATCTATAAGACCGATTTAGCTAGAAGCTTTACAACCCCTAGTCCATCCTTCGAAGCTCCTTCGGCAATTGTCGAGACTGATAAGGAAAACTATTATATTGCTACAAAAGAGGGTATTTTTCGTGCAAGATGGAGTGATAATGAGCTAATTTATCAGGAACCAACTGAGCTAAAAGAGATCAAAGAAACATCATTTCTATACTTCGACGAGGAGCATCAAATTCTTGTTATTGGGACATTTGACCAAGGAACTTTTCTTTACGACCTAAAAAAGAAGAAAGTAATTGCACTATCCCAAAAAATGAGCAATATTCACATCAGTAAAATCATAGAAAATCAATATGATCATCATGAGCTCTTTCTGGCAACTATTGGAGCTGGAGTTCATAAAATTAATTTAGAGAGTTACCAAATTGAGAATGCTTTTCCACCCGAAAGCCCCATTGGTGAACAACTGAACCGAACAGTAGTGCGAGATCTTTTTTTTGATGAGAGTGGCAACATCTGGTTTGGATGCTACCTGAAGGGAATCTTCATCCACCCCATGGACACACCTAAACACACTTGGATTAGACAGAACCCAAATAACCCCAACTCACTGGTAAACAATCATATTACAAAAGTTCTAGAAGATTCTGATGGCGATATATGGTTCTCAACATTCGACGGAGTTTGCTGCTACTTTACCCAAACAAAGGAGTGGAAAAAAGTATCCATACCCTCACATTCATTTCTCCCTTTGGGAAATCACATTATTTTATCGATTTGCGAAGAGTCACCTGGAAAATTCTTGGCCGGTGGCTACATGTCTAAACTTTACACCATCGAAAAGCGGAACATGACGTTCAGCGAGACACCATGGTTTCATTCACATGAGCGTATGAATCAATCAGGACACTATATACGCAGCATTCTAAAGGACAACAATGGAACTATCTGGATTGGAGGATTTCCCTACCTTGTGCGCTATGAACCTAGAACGCAACAATCTACTAACTTCATGGTCAATGAACCTATTTATCGACTTACACAAAAGGACAGCAGCTCCATATGGGTTGGAACGAGTAATGGACTTCTACTACTTGATATAGAAAAACAGCAACTTAAAAAGATGGAGCTTATCCCTGAAATTGGGCATATCAATGATATCTTCCAAGATGTAAAGGAGGAAAAAACCTACATTGGAACACTCAATCAAGGATTCATTAGCTACAATAACACAACCAACAAAGTTACACAGTACAAAGATGAGAACACCTCACTAAATTCAAATAACATCTATTGTATTGTACCTAATATGAAAGAAGAACTCTTATTGAGTACAGAAAAAGGAATTAGCATATTCAATACAACAGAACGTACCTTTGCAAATTGGAAAGAAGAAGAGGGCCTCGGAGCAACAAATTTCTCACAAGCAGCTGGTACTAGAACCCAAAGAGGAGAAATTATCTTTGGAGGCGTTAATGGTGCAATTCTATTAAGTGATACGGCCTCATTTACACAAAAGAAGCACTCAAAAATGGTCTTTAATGACTTCTATATATTGTACCAAAAAGTAATTCCTGGAAAAGATAATTCACCACTTTCCCAGCACATTGACAACACCCAAAAAGTAATTTTGAATCACGATCAAAATATATTCTCGCTAGTGGTAGGTTCTGTTAATTTTGAGAATGCATCCTCCATTCTATACAGCTGGAAGCTGGATAACTTCTACGAAAAATGGACAACTCCATCTACCAACAAGCGCATTCAATACATGAACCTTAAACCTGGGAGCTACAAACTAAGAGTTAGAGCCCTATCGAAAGAGAACAAACATGTATTGGAAGAGAGACACTTGGATATTCATATCAAAGATTCATTCTGGACGAGCTGGACAGGCTGGGTAATCTACCTCTCCTTCCTCTCCTTAGCAGGTATCTTATTAACCCGCTATCTACGTATCGAAAAGGATCGAGAGGCATCGAAGGACAAAATCCAGTTCTTTACAAATACAGCCCATGATATTCTTACCCCTCTAACCCTTATTAAAACGCCACTTAACGAGTTATTAATTAAAGAAGAACTCTCTGAGTGGGGAAAAAATCGCCTAAAAGTAGCAATACAAAGTACTGAGAATTTAGCCGATCTAACTCGAACTTTCATTAACTCTCTGAACAAGGAGAACAGTACAATAGCAATACATGTAGCTGATTATGAACTAAATGAATATTTAAAGTCTTGCATTACTCCCTTTGAGGCTATTGCCTGCCAAAAGGAAATTACAATCTCTATTGTACCTAAAAGTGGCAACATACAGATTTGGATTGATAAGAATAAAATGAATTATATTCTTAGAAACCTACTTATAAGCATCATTAAGCAGACCACAAAAGGAGGTGAAATTAGATTTGAGACTGAAATAAAAGAGAATGAATGGATCGTAACCATCCATAGCACACCCCCTACAGATGCACCAAAAGCAGAAAGGCTATTCTACAAACAGTTCTTCAAGAATGAAAATGAAAAAGTAACGGAGGAGATGAAGAGTGGAATGACCATACTGACCACTACAAGACTTGTAAAAAAACATGCAGGTAATATGATTATTTACAATCAAAAAGAGGAGCAAATAAGTATCAAACTAAGTTTTCCTATTACTAGCCCTCTTTATGAGTACAATGCTTTTGTAAAAACAGTTCGACGAACAGAGAATGAAAACGCTATCAAATTAGAAACAGAAACAACGATCCAGAAACCAACACTCCTACTTGTAGAAAACAATGAAGATCTACGTATTATTATTGCTGATTCACTTTCCGAGGAGTTTCAATTACGAGAAGCAACCAATACAACAGAAGCAGTTGAAAAAATAAAGATTAAGCAACCCGATATTATAGTATCCGATATAAAGATGCCCGAATTAGATGGATACACCTTGTGCAAGCAATTAAAGGAAAACATAGAAACAAGCCATATTCCAGTGATTCTATTAACTACTGAGACTAACAATGAAAGCATGCTAATCGGATTAAAAAACAAAGCAGACAAATGCATTGTTAAACCTTTTGACATGCAACTTTTAAAAGCCAACATTCATAACATACTAGAGAATAAAGAGATTCAACGAAAGGCATTTTCCAAAATGCAAATAGCCTCGTTGAGTGAAATAGACAAGGAGGCAGATTTTGATATAGAGCAACTCTTTATGATACGAGTAACCGAAGCTATAAAAGAGAGCATACACAAAGAGCTAAATGTGGACAACCTTTGTAGCACACTCAACATGAGTCGAAGTAGCTTCTACACCAAGATTAAGGCACTAACGAACCAATCACCTAGTGAGTTTATACGAAGCACCAAGATGAAACGAGCCGAAGAATTATTAAAAAGTAAAAGATACACGGTTGCAGAAATTGCAGACATGACTGGATTTAGCGACCCTAAATACTTTACAGATATATTTAAAAAGTACTATGGCTTAACGCCAAGCGCCTACATGAAACAGCACTAATATGAATTTCTACATCGAGTCATTTACCCTCTTCTTTCGAATTGGACTATTCACCATTGGAGGAGGATATGCCATGATACCACTTATCGAGAACGAGATTGTGAATAAAAAAGGATGGATAAAACAAGAGGAGTTTGTAGATCTTTTGGCAGTAGCACAATCAGCTCCTGGCATCTTTGCGGTAAACATAGCCATCTTTATTGGTTACAAACTCCGCAAATTAAAAGGGGCACTTACCACAACTTTAGGCGCCATTCTTCCCTCGTTCATTATCATACTAGGTATTGCCCTCTTTTTCCAACAATTTAAAGAATACGAAGCAGTAGAACGGATATTCAAAGGCATTCGCCCTGCAGTTGTGGCCTTGATTGCTGTACCCACCTTCACCTTAGCCAAATCGGCCAAGATTACGATTAAAACCGTCTGGATTCCCATTGCATCGGCATTACTAATCTGGGGACTAGGGGTATCACCCATCTACATCATTGCTCTAGCAGGAATAGGTGGATTTGTATGGGGAAAATACAACGCAAAAAAAAGAGACTCATGATCTTCATTCAACTTTTCTATACATTCTTCAAGATAGGGCTCTTTGGGTTCGGCGGGGGATATGCCATGCTTTCGCTTATTCAAGGAGAGGTAGTTACTCGCTACGGATGGATTACAGCCACCGAATTCACCGATATCGTAGCCATTAGCCAAATGACACCTGGGCCTATCGGGATAAACTCGGCCACCTATGTGGGTTACTCTTCAATTGTAAATGGTGGATTTTCACCGCTGTGGGGCGTTTTAGGTTCACTTACAGCCACCCTTGCAGTAGTTCTCCCTTCATTTATCATCATGATCTTGGCCAGTAAGCTATTTCTAAAACACCAAAAACACCCATTGGTAGAGAGTATATTCAAAGGGTTACGACCTGCTATAGTAGGGCTCGTAGCAGCCGCAGCATTGGCCTTAATGAATGTGATGAACTTTGGAAGCTATACCTCCAACCAGAGACAGTTCATTATCAGTTTACTACTCTTTTCGGCAACATTCATTGCAGCTAAGTGGTTCAAAGCAAACCCTATACTGCTTATTGTATTGTGTGGCGTAGCAGGATTTCTACTCTATTAGGAAAAGTAGAAACAAAAAAAAAGCTTTTAAAGATCTCTCTTTAAAAGCTTTTCGCACTCAAAACGTAGCGGGACCCGGGATTGAACCGGGGACCTCATGATTATGAATCATGCGCTCTAACCATCTGAGCTATCCCGCCATCTTTAAAAATGACCGCCGAGGGTGGAAGCCCCCCAACAGTCAAACTCTTACCTAGTAGCGGGACCCGGGATTGAACCGGGGACCTCATGATTATGAATCATGCGCTCTAACCATCTGAGCTATCCCGCCATTCGTTCTGAATTGCGGGTGCAAAGGTATCTCTTTTTTTGAAACATCCAAAAGGAAATGACTTTTTTTTGAAAAAAAAGAGAGAAACAGTCTCTATGAAATCGAGTAAATGAAGTTTAAGCTGATAAATAATCCTGAAAAGATTATGTTTTTAAGAAAAATTTAACTTGTTTTGCGAACGCATACGTAACACACTAATACAATACTACACAATGGAAAATGCAAAATTAAAGTTAGAATACATGCTGAGAGGTGGCTCAGGTACAATAGTATGGACCCTCATAAGCACACCTATGGGGTTGGAGACTTGGTTTGCTGATAAAGTTTGGCAGGAAGAGAAGACTTTTTTCTTTCAATGGAGTAAAACAGAAATTCGAGAAGCAAAGTTACTACATATTCGAAGCAATAGCTTTATTCGCTTCCACTGGTTAGATGATAAAGATCCCAACAGCTTCTTTGAATTAAGATTAGATTACAACGAGCTAACTTTTGACTACATGTTAACCGTAACTGAATGTATCGATCCTAGCGAACACGAAGATCAAAAAGAACTTTGGGACTTAAGTATCGAGAATCTACGCCGAACAAGTGGCTTGTAATCCCTAAAAATAGCAAAACATACGTAGCAACTCCATTTTTTATGCTATTTTTGCACAATCTAATGTTGCTCAATACTGTATAATGCTACGCATAAAAAAAATAGATCTATTTATCATCAAGAGCTTTTTCATGCTCTTTGTGGGTACTTTCTTTATCTGCCTCTTCATCTTTATGATGCAGTTTCTGTGGAGGTATGTAGATGAATTAGTCGGAAAAGGATTAGAAATTAGCGTACTAGCACAGTTTTTCTTTTATTCGGCCCTTACATTAATACCCCTCTCCTTGCCACTTGCCATCTTGCTAGCTGCACTGATGACCTTTGGTAACTTTGGCGAACGATACGAGCTGCTTGCTATGAAGGCAGCCGGCATCTCCCTGCTACGTATTATTCTGCCATTGGTCGTATTGTGCTCCTTTCTAACACTCACCTCTTTTTACTTTCAAAACGTAATAGCCCCCAAAGCCCAATTAAAGCTTTGGACACTGCTTGTTTCGATGAAACAAACCTCGCCCGAGCTAGACATTCCCGAAGGAGTTTTCTACAACGAAATAGCTGGTCGAAACATCTATGTAAAGAAAAAAGACAGAGAGACTGGTATTCTCAAAGATGTACTTATTTACGACCTATCTGAAGGTTTTGACAACACCCGTATCATCTGGGCCTCTGAGGGAAAACTAGAGATGACCGAAGATAAGCAAAACCTCTTCCTACACCTCTACAACGGCGAGCAGTTCGAAAATTTAAAATCGCAAAGTATCTCTTCACAAAATGTACCCTACCGAAGAGAAACCTTCCGTGAAAAACACACCATCATCCCTTTTGATGGAGGCTTTAATATGGTAGATGGCGACTTCTTAAGTGGCCGATCAGATAGTAAGAACATGATGGAAATAAGCCATTCCATCGACTCCCTACACAACCGAGCAGACAGTATAGGTAGAATGATGTATCAGGAGATAAAAACGAACACTTATAAGGAACAAGTACTCACCGCTTCGGACTCTACCCTGATGAAACAGAAAAACGAGTTTGTTATCAATATAGACAGCCTGTACGAGGCCTACAACCTAACAGAAAAAGAGAAGGTTATGGCAGGTACAGCCAGCAGACTCGAATCGCTTTCGAGCGAGTGGAGCATGAAAAGCTTCCAAACAGGCGATACTGACAAAAACATACTTACCCACCGCGCAGACTGGCACAAAAAGTTTACGCTTTCACTCAGCTGCCTTATATTCTTCTTTATTGGTGCCTCACTAGGAGCTATCATCCGTAAGGGCGGACTCGGTATGCCCGTTGTTATTTCGGTGGTATTCTTCGTCATCTACTACATTATTGATACAGGAGCTACACGCACCGCCAAAAGTGGCGAAATGAATCTGATGCTCGGTGTATGGATGAGTACCCTGGTACTTACCCCATTGGGTGCATTCTTCACCTATAAATCGAACAAAGACTCATCGGTATTCAACATTGAGCTCTATGCACAATTTTTCCGTTGGCTACTTGGACTCCGTCCAGCACGACACTTAACACGCAAAGAGGTCATTATCGAAGATCCGCAATACGATTTATTAGTCCCTCGCTTTATAGAGTTAAACCAAATTTGTGCCACCTACGAGGAAGAGCACAAGCTAAATCGAGTACCCAACTATTACCACATATTTACCAGTGCCCCTAAGGACAATGTAATCCAAAAGGTAAGCACACTACTCGAACAACTTATCGAGGAGCTCTCTAATAGCAAGGAAGCGGCCCTACTAAAACAAGTAGAGCGTTACCCGGCACTAGCCGTACATGCGCATAAGAGCCCTACTAAATACAGCTTTGTAAACATTTTAATGGGTCTATTCGTTCCGCTAGGAATGGTTTTCTACATCCGCATCTGGCGATTTAGACGCAGGCTAAACAAAGATTTAAAATGCATACAACAGACCAACAACCAGATTTTAGAAATCATAAAAAACAATCAATTATAAGATATACGTATGGAAGTATTCAAATTAAACACGATTGAAGAGGCCATAGCCGACTTTCGTGAGGGTAAGTTCATCATTGTTGTAGACGATGAAGATCGCGAAAATGAAGGAGACTTCATTATAGCTGCCGAAAAGATAACACCCGAGAAGGTGAACTTCATGCTAAAAGAGGGACGCGGTGTACTCTGCACCCCAATTACCATGCAACGCTGCATAGAACTTGACTTGGAAAGACAAGTAAATACCAACACATCAATACTTGGCACCCCATTTACAGTAACCATTGATAAAGTAGAGGGATGTAGCACGGGGGTTTCTGCACAAGACCGTGCCGCTACCATTCTAGCACTTGCCGATCCCAATTCAAAACCCGAGACCTTTGGTCGCCCAGGACACATTAGCCCGCTTTATGCACAAGACAAAGGGGTCATTAAACGTGCCGGACACACCGAAGCAGCAGTCGATATGGCTCGTTTAGCTGGGTTACAACCTGCAGCAGCACTTATCGAGATTATGAACGAAGATGGTAGCATGGCTCGTATGCCCGAGTTGATCGAAAAGTCGAAAGAGTTTGGTCTAAAAATTATCTCGATTAAAGACTTAATTGCGTACCGATTGAAACAAGAATCGATGATTGAGAAGGGCGAAGAGGTAGATATGCCTACTGAACACGGCCACTTCCGCCTAATCCCTTTCCGCCAAAAATCGAACGGTTTGGAGCACATCGCACTTATTAAAGGTACATGGGAGAAAGACGAACCCGTTTTGGTGCGCATGCACTCATCGTGTATGACAGGCGACATCTTCGGATCAAGAAGATGCGACTGTGGCGATCAACTGCACAAATCGATGGAAATCATCAACAAAGCAGGAAAAGGAGCAGTAGTCTACATGAATCAAGAAGGTAGAGGCATTGGTTTAATGAACAAAATTAGAGCCTACAAACTTCAAGAGGAGGGATTAGACACCGTCGATGCCAATGTACACCTCGGCTTTAATGCCGATGAGCGCGATTATGGTGTAGGAGCACAGATTCTATGTGCACTCGGTATCCAAAAAATCAAGCTTATTAGCAACAACCCCGTAAAACGAATTGGGCTGGAAGGTTACGGACTCGAAATTACTGAAAATGTAGCCATCGAGATCTCTCCCAACCAGTACAATGAGCGCTACTTAAAAACCAAACAAGAGCGCATGGGGCATACGCTTCGTTTCAACAAGTAAACAATTACGAGTAGAAGATAAAAACGGGCTATATGTGTCACTATTGATACAAATAGCCCGTTTTGCTTTCACATATCAGATTTTTTAGTTTATTTTGCCATACAACTTAATTCCATAAAAAGATTAGCAATGAACCAATTATCAGATCGCCTGAATCGTTTGGCCTCTTCGGCAACGCTGGCAATGTCTCAAAAAAGTAACGAGCTAAAAGCTCAGGGAGTCGATGTAATTAACATGAGTGTGGGAGAACCCGACTTTAATACACCCGACCACATTAAAGAGGCAGCAAAAAAGGCCATTGATGACAATTTTTCAAGATATTCTCCCGTTCCTGGTTACCCTGCTTTGCGTAATGCAATTGTAGCGAAACTAAAAAGAGAGAACGGGCTTACCTATACAGCCGCACAAATTTCATGTGCAAACGGTGCCAAACAATCGGTTTGTAACGTAATTCTAGCCTTGGTCAACGAAGGCGATGAAGTAATAGTTCCTGCTCCTTATTGGGTAAGTTACCCCGATATGGTAAAGCTAGCCGATGGTACTCCCGTTATTGTAACAGCAGGCATCGAACAAGATTTCAAAATTACACCTGCACAACTCGAAGCAGCTATTACACCCAAAACAAGAGCATTAATTCTTTGTTCACCTTCAAACCCAACCGGTTCGGTATATAGCAAAGAGGAGTTGGCTGGACTAGCTGCCGTACTTGCTAAACACGAAAACATCATTGTAGTTGCAGACGAAATCTACGAACACATTACTTACATTGGTAAGCACGAAAGCATGGCGCAATTCGAAGAGATTCGCGACCGTGTAGTGATTGTGAATGGAGTTTCAAAAGCATACGCTATGACAGGATGGAGAATTGGTTTCATTGCCGGTCCAGAATGGATTGTAAAGGCTGTGAACAAACTTCAAGGCCAATACACTTCAGGTCCTTGCTCCGTATCACAAAAAGCAGCAGAAGAGGCTTATGTAGGCACACAACAACCTGTAGAAGATATGCGCGTAGCATTCGAGCGTCGCCGTAACTTGATTGTTCAATTGGCGAAAGAGATTCCAGGATTTGAAGTGAATACACCTCAAGGTGCATTCTACTTGTTCCCTAAATGCGACTCTTACTACGGAAAATCATACAACGGCACGGTTATTAAAGACTCTGACGATTTGGCTATGTATCTTCTTGAAGTAGGACACGTGGCTTGTGTAGGGGGTACCTCATTCGGTTCTCCTGAGTGTATTCGCATGAGCTATGCAACATCTGACGATAGCATTGTAGAGGCCATCCGCCGCATCAAAGAGGCATTGGCACAATTAAGCTAATTGAGCCTATAAAGTAAGCTATATAACCGAATTAAGCTTACCACTTAAAGAACAGAGGCTGCCTCTCTTCTCTGCCCCCACCAAGGGCGTAGAGAAGAGAGGCAGCTTTTTTGATTATCTCCCTAAAAAGAGGCTAATATGCATACAACAGGAGGTATAAATAGATTCTTCAAGAGCTATTCTTTGATTACAACGGTTGTATTCTCCAATTTCTGTCAGAAATTAAGAAATAGTTGAGGAGAAAATAGAGAATAGGCGCTTGAATTTTAATGAATAGAATGCGAGGAGATAAGAAATTTACGAGAAGCTACAAGCCCCTCTCCCCACTCAAAGAGAGGAAAAAAAGGAAACGAAGAGCATAAAGAGAGGAAAAAAACTGTAGGGAAAACAGTAATAAGAGAGAGGAATGGAATTCAAAGCAAAATGGTCACCCTCCGTAGGAGGATGACCATTTGTTAGTCATAATACGTAATGTATTAATTAAGCTGGGTGAATTGCTTCAGAAGGACACGCATCTGCACAAGTACCACAATCTGTACACAAGTCAGCGTTGATTGTATAGATATCACCTTCAGAGATTGCTTCTACTGGACACTCATCGATACAAGAGCCACAAGCAATACAGTCGTTATTGATTACGTAAGCCATTTTCTTTAATTATTAAGTTATTGTAATATTAGTTGATAGGGCAAATTTACACGTTTCTTTCTTTTTGAGAAAGGTTTTACTACAATTTAGATTAATTTATACTTAATCTAAATTGCCATCATTTCTTGATAGCCTGATACATAAGCTGTTGAATACGAGTACGAATACCCAGTCTAGTTAACGCTTTGTGATCAAAAGCTCGCGGATAGACCCGGTTTGAAAGAAAGACATAAACCAATCGATTCTCGGGATCTAACCAAGCGCAAGTGCCTGTAAAACCGGTATGTCCTACCACAGCTTGGGGTGCCTCCTCAGTACAAGGACTTTTGGCCACATTGCGAACATCGGGTTTATCAAAGCCCAACCCCCTGCGGCTTATCTTGGAACGATAACGCAAGAAGAAATTGCAAGTCTCCTGACTCAGGTAGCGTTTTTCATTATAGACTCCCTCGTTCAGTAACAGTTGAAACAACACCCCTACCTCTCGCGCATTCGAGAAGAGCCCGGCATTGCCCGACACTCCACCTAAGAAAGCAGCAGCCTCATCGTGCACATACCCCTGAAGTAAAGCATCGTTACGTAAATAGTCGGTTTTAGTCGTTGGAGCGATGCTATTTCTCTCTATTTTAGTTAGAGGGTTGTAGTGCGTATTCTTCAGCCCCAGTGGTGTGTAGTACTCCTGTGCCAAGAACGTATCCATATCCATGCCAGCAATGGCCTCTACCACCTCCTTGAGTAGGATAAAATTCAAACAGCTATAAACGTAGGTGTGCCCTTTCAGTGGTAAGGAGGCTATTTTAGTGAGTATGGAGTCACGAAACGAATCATGAGCATAGAGGTTATCGCCTATTTGCCGCGTAAAGCCTGCTTGGGGCGTAAGGCTAACCAACTCTTTTTGGTACTTAAAATCGTTCACTACATAAAGATTCAAATCCACCCTACGGCGGTAAGCCGGTTCGCGTCTATTCTTCAAAAAGGCTCCCGTATAGCTATCTTTGTCAATGGCACTGCGGTAAAAAGGGAAAAAAGCTTGCAAACCAGATTGGTGAGCAAGCAATTCTTCGATGGTAATCCGTTCTTTATCTGTTCCCTTCAAGTGAGGGACATATTTGGCAGCCTTCTCGGTCAACCCAATCCGTCCTTCGTCATACAGTTTCATAACAGCAAGCAGCGTAGCACTTACCTTGGTTACCGAAGCCAAATCGTAAACCGTTTCATTGGTCACCTTCTGATTCGATTCGTAGGTAAAGGTGCCAAAGGCCTTTTCGTAAACCGGCACACCATCTTTTAAGATTAAGATTTGACAGCCCGGATAGGCCTTGGCTGCAATTCCCTCTTGAGCGATGGCGTCTATTTTATGTAGCACTTGGCTATTCATCCCATAATCTTCAGGCAGATAATTCTGAGCCTTTGCAGCTCCAGGTTGAAGGGTAACCCCATCACCCGGTTTATAAAGTTGCCCGATGGCAATAGGTAAGCGACCATCTACTTTCTCATTACCCACCATGATTTCTGCCAAGTGAGTCTGAATTTCGGTCAGTGCACTGTTTCCCAACACTACAGCTGCTGCTTTTTCCCACAATTGTGCCACCCCCGATAGTCGGCTCAATGGTGTAGTATAAACCAAGATCAGCTTCGTATTGGCCGGAAGTTTTACCAAGAGGTTGCGTGTAGCATCATCTATCGTACCACTTACCACGGCTATCACCTTGCGGCTAGCCTGCAGTTTTTGACGGATTACCTCTGTTGTTTGTACACCCACCGTAACCCGCTCTACCTGTACATACTCTTTTAGCCGATCGTAAATAGGGCCGTGTGTTTGAGCATTACCAATTTGAAGAAGTGTTACTCCCGATGAACCTTTGGCCAAAGGAAGCACACCCTCAGAATTTCCCAAGAGCGTAGCCGATGCTTTGAATAAACGCAAAAGAAGATCCTTCGTAGCTTTGGTATGCAAACGACTCTCTAAACCTGCAGTCTGTATGTTTTGAGGTTTATACAAACCCAGAGCGTATTTATAGGTAAGTACCCTGCGGCACTTTTCTGTAATCTCAGCCTCTCTAATTTCTCCATTCTCGACAGCAATCAGTACCGCTTTTAGCTCGCGAGCTAGGTTACGGCGCACCAAGAGCAGATCATTGCCTGCTTTCAATGCCCGTACGGTTACATTCTCCATGGCAGCTATCCCCTTCATCTCCATGGCATCGGTAAAGACCACTCCTTGAAAGCCCAATTCCGAGCGAAGCACACCGTTTATGATATCGGGCGAAAGCGATGCTGGATCTTTCCCAAGAGAGGGGACGTGCAAGTGCCCCGTCATTACTCCACCCAAACGCGCCTCAATCATCTTTTGGAAAGGATAGAGCTCTACACTATCCAGGCGTGCACGGTTAAAGGTGAGAACAGGCAGCGCCTTGTGCGAATCGACCTCGGTATCACCATGCCCCGGAAAGTGTTTGGAAACAGAGAGTACGCCCCCCGCTTCCAATCCGCGAGAATAGGCAATTACTTTATCGGCCACATTCTTGGGACTTCCACCAAAAGAGCGGGTATTAATGACCGGGTTGCGAGGATTATTGTCTACATCGGCCACCGGTGCAAAGTTAACCTGCACTCCAATCTCTTTACACTGCCGAGCCACCTCTTTTCCATATTCATAAATAAGCGCATCGTCTTGAATAGCCCCTAATACGCGATTGCGAGGAAAGGGAGGGGTGTTTTTTAGTCGCATAGAGAGCCCCCACTCGCCATCGAAGGTCATGAGCAAGGGAACCAAGGCTACCGATTGTGCATAGTTGGTTAAAGCCACTTGCGCACCAAGCTGCCCACCCGAGAAGAGCAATCCACCTATTTTGTGCTCCTTAATGGCTTGCGAAAGGTGGTTACGTGTGGCTTCGTTGTTTTGCGGATCGACCGTGTGAATAAAGAGTTGACCTATTTTTTCTTTCAGTGTCATCTTCTCTAATCGCTCCTCTACCCACGCTTTAGCAGCAGGTGTTTCGGCTCCTCCATGCTGCAAAATAGTAGGAGGCAACTGTGCTGGTTGTGCAGCTAGCGTAGTAAAAGTAAGCAGAGCTATACAAAACCACATCATTCGTTTTACATTCATCTTCTCTTTGTGTTTAACCATATTATTCGTTAACTATCTATGTGGTGATTAAAACGAGCCACCCCTGAACGGCTAGTCAAAGGCCTCTTGGCTCAACCATCATTGGTCTAGTATTTATAAAGGAGTTTTAATCCTTCTGCATCTTTACCTTAAGCTCCCCTAGGTAGACTCCATTTTTACCCATTTGCTGGAGAGGTACCTCTACCCCATCTAGGTTGCTATACATTTTAGGTGCATCAAAATAGGTATGCGAGTGTCCACCGAGTATCACATCAATGTGTCGGGTTGCTGGAATCAACACCTCATCCGAACTGCGCCCAAGGTGAGAGAGACAGATTACCAAATCGCACTTCTCCTCCTCTTTTAGCAGAGTAGCTACTCGTTGCGCAGCCAGAACAGGCTCTTCAAAACCTATCCCTTCGCGGCATTTTTCTTGCACCATTCCTTCTAGGGGAGTTCCCAATCCAAAGACACCAATCTTTAAGCCTTGACGTTCAAGAATAATGTAAGGTTTTACCAGCCCTTCGACTATCGTACCTTCGAAATGGTAGTTGGCGCACACAATGGGGAATTGGGCCATGCGAAAGATACGAGCCATATTCTCCATACCAAAATCGAATTCGTGATTACCAATGGTAATGGCATCATAGCCTATTTCATTCATGAGCTTCACCTCTAATTCGCCTTTAAACAGGTTGTAATAAGGGGTACCTTGCGAAAAGTCGCCACAATCAAACAAAAGCATATCGGGATTCTTGGCCCGTAGTTCGCTCGCTAAAGTAGCTATGCGAACCATTCCGCCATTTCCCGCCAAATCTGCGTTTGGGTCACTTTCGGGCATTGGTTCTATGCGGCTGTGTAAATCGTTTGTATGATACATATGTATCTCTTTTACCGTTTGTGCACTGAGAACAGAGCTCATGCAAAGCAGTGCAATTCCTATGTATTTTCTGGTCATCTTTCTCTTAGTTCTTAATCATTATTCTACCCTCTACCTTCGCATCCACTTTCTTGCCCTCTTTGGTCATTTGCTGCACATAGTCCAAGAAGAGTTTGCGAATGGTCTCACCATCGGGCTCTATTCGATTCTTTGCCTCCTTAAAGGCTACCATACTGTTGTTTCCATCGGCTATATAATCGATGGTAGCCACCAAATAGACTTGGTTCTCATCAATTTCTTTACCCCCTACGGTAGCACTTAGGAGCTCCTTATTGGGTGTAATAACCAATTGAGCACCACTTATACCCTCTCCATTGTTGGATGCAATTTGGTGGAAGAGTTCACGCAAGTTCTTTCCATTCATCTCTACCAAGCTAAGTGTATTCTCGAAAGGCACTACTTGAAAGACATCGCTAAAGCGAATCTCGCCAGCGGACAATACATTGCGAATACCTCCCATATTCATGACACCTACATCGGCTACTCTACCCAAATGGGTGGCTGCAGCCTTACGCAATATATCGGCCAAAAGGTTAGAGAGTGTACTCTCCGGGCGTTTCCCCTCTAGGGTAGTTGCACATTCACCTATCACAGGCGACATAATGCTATCGACCGTTGCCTTATAGGTCATTAAAAGTTGCTGTGCACCGCTATGAGGCTGTGCATCGAAGGTACTATCTACGGTTATTCTCCCCCCCTCGACCTGTGCCACTGAATACCCTGAATGGCAACTTGATAGCAACAGAACAGCCACCCATAAAGAGGTTACAAATCCATTCCATTTTCTCATTGTTTTCTTTATTCTCATCTTTTTACATTTAAAGGGTCAAAAATAAGAGAAAAAGCGCGACAAAACAACTTGATTCTCTTAAAAAGAGGAAAAGATATTTGGCAAAATCAGGGAAAATAGGTTACTTTGCACCGCTTCCGCGTAATCGCTGTCAAAGAAGAGTTATTTGATATGTTGCGTTGGTAACGAAAAACAATTTAAGAATACTACAAAATGGATTTAATTAAAATTGCAGAAGAAGCATTTGCTACAGGTAAGCAACACCCTTCATTCAAAGCTGGTGATACTGTTACAGTAGCGTATCGTATTATTGAAGGTAGCAAAGAGCGTGTACAGTTGTACCGTGGTGTTGTTATCAAAATTGCTGGACACGGTGAGAAAAAACGTTTCACTGTACGTAAAATGTCTGGAACTATCGGTGTAGAGCGTATCTTCCCTCTTGAGTCACCTGCTATCGATTCTATCGAGGTGAACAAAATTGGTAAAGTTCGTCGTGCTAAATTGTACTACCTACGCGCACTTACTGGTAAGAAAGCTAGAATCAAAGAAAAAAGAGTTATCCGATAAGTATAAAACTTTTCAGCATTCTTACAAAGAGAGTACCCTTTTAAAGGTTGCTCTCTTTTTTTGTTTCTAGACAAATTGTATTTATCTTTGAAAAAACATTCTCACCATGAAACAAATATCGATTCTATCGGCCAGTTGCACCAAGTGTCTACATTGTGTAAAAGTTTGCCCTGCCGATATATTTTATCTCGACAAAGAGAGCAAAAGTGTAAAACCACAAAGAGAAGCTTACTGTATAGGATGCGGACACTGTGTAGCTGCCTGTAAAGAGGGAGCGGTAGCCCATTCACTCTTTAGCCCCGAAAAAGTACACCCCATAGATTACAACCTCTATCCTACCCCCGAACAGATGCTACACCTGATTCGTGGACGCCGCTCCAACCGTGCTTTCTCACAGAAACCCATCTCCGAGGAGGCACTTCGAAGCATTGTAGAGGCTGCCTACCGGGCACCAACAGCAAGTAATGGGCAAGAGCTCTCGTTCACGCTTGTTACCAGCCCCGAGAAGTTAAAACTAATTTCGGACTTTACCATGCAAACCTTTGGTGGACTCCTTAAGAAGTTAGACAATCCACTCGTAAAAGGAGTACTCAAAATAGCCGATCCTTCCTTACTACGCTACATTCCCCTCTTTAAAGAGATGAAAAATGAGTATGCCAATGGAAACGATGGCATATTAAGAAAAGCCACAGCGGTGCTCTTTATTCATACGCCCAAGAAGAGTCGCTTTGGCGTAGAAGATGCCAACTTGGCCTATCAAAATGGATCACTTATGGCAGAATCGCTGGGTGTATGTCAGTTCTACACCGGATTTGTACTGAATGCAACCAAGCAAAACAAAGGAAAGCTAGAAGCACTCTTAGGAATTGATGGAGTAATCAATGCGGGTATGGCCTTGGCACTACCTGCCTTCAAAATGGACTACTACATTGATAAAGAACCGATGAAATTCCAACGCTTGTAATGGGAATAATAGATACACTGAATGATTACATTTGGGGGTATATGCTGATAGCAGCACTCCTCTCTATCGCACTTTGGTTTACAATTAAAACCCGCTTTGTACAGTTTAGAATGCTGGGCGAGATGTGTAGATCGCTAGCCGAATCGAGCAATAAACAACCCGGTAAAGAGCATCACGTATCCTCTTTTCAAGCCTTTGCAATTTCCATAGCTAGCCGAGTAGGAACAGGCAACTTGGCTGGAGTAGCCACCGCCATTACCGTGGGTGGACCTGGGGCCATCTTCTGGATGTGGATTGTTGCGCTACTGGGTGCAAGTACGGCTTTTATTGAGTCTACGCTAGCCCAGCTTTACAAGGAACATGACAACGGGAGCTTTATTGGAGGTCCTGCCTACTACATGCGTAAAGGACTTAAAAAGCGGTGGATGGGTACACTCTTTGCCATCCTCATTACCTTTACCTTTGGGTTTGCTTTCAACTCGGTACAGAGTAACACCATTTGCCATGCATTCGAAGGAGCTTTCCAAATTGACCCAATCTACACCGGTATTGCTATTACGATACTTACCCTCTTGGTTATCTTTGGGGGCATTCACCGGATAGCCAAAGTAAGCGGGGTTGTAGTTCCCATTATGGCATTAGGTTATATTATACTTGCATTGGGTATCGTTGTTCTTAATATTGACCAAATACCCAGAGTCATAGAGCTTATTCTAAGCCATGCCTTTGGATGGGAACAAATCTTTGGAGGAGGTGTAGGAGCTGCTATCATGCAGGGAGTACGCCGCGGTCTCTTTAGCAACGAGGCCGGTATGGGATCGGCACCGAATGCTGCTGCTACAGCCAGCACATCACACCCGGTAAGACAAGGACTTATTCAGGCCTTGAGTGTATTTACCGACACCTTATTGATTTGCAGCTGTACTGCATTCATTATTTTAATTAGTGATGTGCCACAAACTAGTGGCCTGCAAGGTATTCAGCTTACTCAAATGGCACTACAAAGCGAAGTTGGCGAAATAGGTTCTTCCTTAATTGCCATTATTATCCTCTTCTTTGCTTACAGCAGCATTCTAGGAAACTACTACTACGGCGAAGCCAATATACGCTACCTAAGCTCTAAGAAGTGGATCGTCTCTACCTACCGTTTGCTAGTGGCAGGTATGGTACTATTCGGATCACTAACCAGCCTTTCGGTAGTATGGAACTTAGCCGATTTAAGTATGGCCTGTATGGCACTTTGTAATCTTGCTGCCATTCTACCACTGGGCAAATACGCCCTTCAACTCTTACGCAATTACGAATCCCAAAAGAGAAGAGGAGTCGAGCTTCCTACTTTCAAGAAAGAGGATATGAAAGAGATTGAGAAAGATTTGGAGTGTTGGTAAACATTCGGCGTGAAGGATTATATTAAAAAAAGCAGAATCCTTCACCCAATCATACTGAAAATCAAAATGTTTGAAAGATGAAGGATAGAACCAACTATTTAAAATAGTTGGTTCTATCCTTCATTTAGGGGGCTATCCAAGGCTTTTTTCCTTTTTATACTGTGTAGGGGTAAGACCTGTATGCTGCTTAAAGACTGTGCTAAAGTAGCGAGAGGTAGAGAATCCTACCACATCCGAAATTTCATTGATTGGTAGTTCATTATCCATCAAGAGTTTAATGGCCTGTTCAATACGGAACTTGGTAATATAATCGTTGACTCCCATATCGGTCAGGGCTTTCAACTTGTTATATAAAGAGGAGCGACTCATTGCCATCTCATGACTTAAGAAAGGAACCCCTAACTGTTCGTTATTCAAATTATCAACGATCAGTTGGTTAAGCTTACTCAGAAAAGCTTCATCAGCTAGACTGAAAGTACTCTCTTGGGGCTCGGGCAGTTGACCAGGTTCAGAATAACAAGTACGTATGCGCTCTCTGTTCTTGAGCAGGCTACACATCATGGTATAGAGAATATCGACCTCGAAAGGCTTCGTTAAGTAGGCATCTGCTCCATTTTTATAACCAAACAGTTCACTCTCTTTCTCATTTATAGCCGTTAAAAGTATAATAGGTATATGGCTTATTTCTAAATCCTCTTTTATCGCCTTGCAAAGTTCATACCCATTCATAGCAGGCATCTGTATATCACTCACTACGATACTAGGTCTATGCGCTTTGCAGATAGCGAGTGCCTCTCTACCATCGGCAGCCACCCACACTTTTTTAAAGCGCTCTTTAAAAGTAGTATAGAGATAATCGGTTAACTCTTTGTTATCATCTACCACCAACAAGGTTTGTTGAATCGTTTGATTCACTCCTGCAGATAGAACAACCTCACTCTCCTCGTGTGGCAATGGCGAAAGTAGCTCATTTAAATAGGATTGAGGCTGTAACATCTTATCGCCCACCACCAAATCACAGGGTATCTCGATCCAGAAGATTGCACCCGGTTCATCCACAGAGTCGTAAGCACCGATACTCCCCCCCTGTTGTTCTACCAATATTTTAGAGTAAGAGAGTCCAATCCCTGTACCCGGTCTACTATTAGAGCCCTGATAGAATCGGGTAAAAAGATGATCCATATCTACTCCAGCCAATCCATCTCCTTGATCTTTAATCGATATTCTGACCCGATTAGAGTCGTTGCAAAAGCCTACAGCAATGGTGATACAACTGAAATGGTTGGTATACTTAACCGCATTAATTAATAGGTTAGTCAGTACGGTTGTACACTTCTCTTTATCCAAATTTAGCTGCTTAATCTGAGAATTGGGCTGGTAGTGAAACAAAACACCCTTTGCATTAGCTTCCAATCTAAACTCGTCTATCAGCCCTTCAATCCAACCATCTAGATCTATCTCTTCAATATGCAAACAGCTCTGTACCATCTCCATTTTATGCACATCGAGAACAGTGTTCAATAACTTCCTCATCCGATCTGATTGGTTACAGATAGCTCTTAAAATGGGATATTGAGGATCGCTAAGCTCCATCCCCTCCAACAACTGTTTGAGTGGTGCATGAATCAGTGTGAGTGGTGTACGAAGTTCATGGTTTATATTTATCAAGAAACTCACCTTCTCTTTATACGCTTTCTGTTCTCTTTCCTTCATAAGCCACTTCATTTTTCGCTCATTTCGCTTAAAGAACCAATAAATCAGAGCAGTAATTATAGAGAGAAAAAGAAAAATTCGGAACTCCTCGGTTCGATACCAAACAGGAAAAATCTCTAGAGTTACGATTTCATAATCCTGCGTCCAGCCACCCCTACGTGTACTACACGAAGCAAGTAGCTTGTATGAACCCACGGGAAGTCTACTGATCATTATATCGGGTTGATAGGAGTAAGAGATCTCATCACTGCTCCCTCGCAATGTATAACGAAACATCGGTTTCTGAAAGATGTCTTTATTACTTGCAACCATTCGAATAGAGAGGGATTTTTCAGATTCAACAACCTCTATTCGATTGTTCTTGGTCAACTTCATATTTATACGTTCTCCTCCCACCCATACATCGGTCAAACGTAAAATTGGTAAATCGTTATCATCCTGAGGGTGAATCTCATTGATGCGCAGTAAGCCATTCACTCCTCCCATATAAACCCTCTGTCTCTTTGAAAGTAAACGCGGGCGCTCTAGATAGTCATTAATCAATGCACCATCCGACTCTCCATAAAGAATAAAGTCTCCCTCCTTAGTGCGATGAGAAAAAAGCTTCTCGCTCGCCCCTAACCACACATTTCCTTTCATATCACAAATAAGCGAATTTACTTCATTTATCAGGTGATGAGAGACTTGTATGTGTTTCTTCGTAGTAGGACAATAGTAACTAAGTCCTTTATTGCTTCCAATCCAAATTAGGCCATTCTCATCCATCGCTAACGAATTGAATATGGTATCGCCTGAACAACTCAATAGATTCTCCAAGTGATTATTCTCGTTGAGTCTAAATACTCTTCTATAATCAAATAATAGGCTCTTTGTAGAGTCGTTGCATACGGAGCGAACCACACCGGTTAATTGATAATTAGAATGGTAAGTAATGGGAGCAAAAGTACACTTACTCAAATTGTATTTATAAGGGTGCTTGGATAGGAGCAAAACATTTCCATTTCCATCATTTAATAGGTTTACAGACTCTCCTTGCCGACATATTCTTGCATTAACACTATCATTTACAACGATCAATGGAGTGTATTTCCCCACCTTCTTATCAAAATAATAAACCCCTTCATTAAACAGAGAGACTAATAGCTTATTCTCGTCAATATCGGCAATGGAAGTTATCTTATCTCCCTGGGTTGCTGGGAAATGGGTAAATGTTTCAGAATTAGGGTTAAAAAGATTAACCCCACCACCATCTGTACCAATCCAAATATCCCCCTTTCGGTCCTGACAGATACTTAAAACTGCCTTGTCACTCAATCCATACGACCCTCCTGGTAATGCATCGGTATAGGTCTTCATTCCAGCTTCTTTAATATTTATGAGCCCTCCTCTTACACTTCCAGCCCATACGCCATTTCTGGCATCGCTGCATAAATAGAGTATCGTATTAACCGGAAGAGAATACGAGTCTCCTGGTATCCTTCTTAATTCGGTCATTTCGCGTTTTTGCAGGTTATAAATATAGATACCTGCCCCATCAGTTGCCATCCATACCTGCCCATTCGACTCTGCTAAATGTAAAATGGCATTAGACTGGAGTTTAGAGTTATGGAGATGGAGTGATTCTAAAAGCTCACCACGCTTGGTATAACAAGTAACCCCCTCATTATAAGGAGATAGCCAAACCCGTTCTTCAGAGTCTATTAAACAAGTAGCTAGATTTTCGCTCGGGAACGGAGTTGGTTCAGTTTTTCCAGTCTCCATATTTATAAGAATTCCGGCTCGATATCTTCCAGTGGCTAGAATGGTTTGAGAATCCCACTCCTGAATAGTAGTGATATCGTAATACGTAGCATTCGATAATGAAAGTCGCTTTATTTCACCACTTTCATAATCATATTTATATATTTGTGTATCGGCCACCACGACCACACCATCACTCCAAAGAGAGAGTGTACTAGCGGATACAAGTTGTTCATTTTGATCTTTAGCTTGCAAGAAGCAATCGCTTATCTCATCATAGTAAAAAAGATAACCATTTGAAACAGCCCAAATCTTATTTTCACGGTCTTCAAGCAAGTGTGTAGTAGAGTGGTTCGTATACTTCTTTAATTGATAACCATCAAATCGTTTTATTCCTGATTTAGTACCAATCCAAACGTAGCCCATTTCACTACTTACAGCTAAACAAGGTACAGAAGAGGAGAGGCCATCTTTAAGGCCAACTTGCTGAAAAACATACTGATTAGAATCCTTCGAATGAATCGAAGAAAAGAGAAGGAGTAAGAAATATATAAGAATATAAAGTGTTCTTTTCATTACTAGAGGTCAAGGTTAGAAACAAGGTTTGTATCATTCATCCGCATCACAATTCAAGTAAGAGGCAAGCTTCTACTAGAGGACTTTAATCTCTAGAACAAAACACTCTTAAAAGAACTATATTAGCTATTATTGGAGTAAAATTAGTTATTTCCGATTAATTACCGGTACTTTTTAGGGATATTTTTGTAATACATAGCGAAAAATGAGATTTAAACATGGAATAGTAGACAATACAAACAAACTAGATTAATGAACCACACAATACGGAAAATCGTAAGAACCTTATAAAGAGCATTTTACAAATGTATAATAGAAATATTATCAGAGATAACAAAGCATCTGTGGTGTGTAACAGGTAGAAAAATAATAAACAGCAACTCAATCATAATAAATAATTAGACTGAATAGCACCAAGCCACATCGAGAATTACATCTTACATATACTACACAACGAATAACAACACTTTATATGATGAAATGGTGTTTTTTGGAAGTTGTTTAGCTATTATTGAACCTTAAAACAACTGCGTACAACTACATTTGCAGCTATAAATAGCAGGGTTGCTCACAGCACCCATTAACCTTAGTTAGATTTATAAGAAAATAGTTAGTAAAAAAATGGTAGGAATTGGTTATCTTAAGGTAGGATTTTTTTACAGTTGTTTTTAAGGAAGAGGTATTTTAAAAGAAGAATCCCCATTTTAGGGGTTATTAGATTAAACAAAGCTAAGGAATAGATTCGAATTTTGACATTTTAAAAATTAAGATTAAGAAGGACTCATTAACCAGAGTTGGGGCAATGATAGATACGTAGAATCAAACTCATCCAAATAACTAATTAGGACAACATGCTTATTACATGTGTTCAAAACTATTTTATACACTATGAAGAACAAAAGAAGACTTGCATTCAAATGCGCTTGTTTTATGGCTGCTGCATTTATGAGCAGTTCATGTAACGATTTCTTAGACAAACTGCCGCTTGACGCAGTTACACCCGAACTTTATTTCACCACTGAAGCCGACTTAGCATCGTATGCTATTAATATGTATGGTCTCTTTCCTAGACACGAAGGATGGGGATTAGGTACTATTATGCGTGGTGATGATAACACAGACAACCAAGCTACAACAAATGCATCTTACGAAAGATGGGTGATTGGTAACAAACGTGTACCACAATCAGGCGGTGGTTGGGACTTTGGCAACATCCGCTCTATCAACTACTTCTTTGAGCAATGTCTTCCCAAACGTGAGGCTGGACAAATTCAAGGCTCTGAAAAAAACATTGATCAATACATTGGTGAAATGTATTTTATTAGAGCATATGAGTACTTTAACAAGCTTAAAACGTATGGTGACTTCCCAATTTTAACAAATACCCTACCCGATGATTTGGAGGCCTTGACTGAGGCCAGCAAACGTAGACCTAGAAATGAAGTTGCACGCTTTATATTGGAAGATATTGACCGTTCAATTAAACTAATGACCAACACCCCTGTAGGCAAGAAAAACAGACTCACATCAAATGCAGCTCTTCTTTTCAAATCAAGAGTCGCTTTATACGAAGCAACTTGGTTAAAATACCACAAAGGTACAGCACGTGTACCAGGAGGAGGAGGATGGCCAGGAGCATCAAAAGAGTACAACACTGGTTTCTCAATTGACATTGATGCAGAAATCGATTTCTTCTTAACCCAAGCAATGGATGCTTCTCGCCAAGTTGCAGATGCAGTAACACTTACAAGAAACACAGGTGTAGCAAACCCTGATGGTGCATTCAATGGCTGGAACCCCTATTTCGATATGTTTAATGCGAGCAGTATGGAGGATTTTGAAGAGGTTCTTTTCTGGAAAGCCTATTCAACAGCTCAAAATGTGAATCATGCAGTTAGTTATTACATCCTTGGTGGTGGAGGTAACACAGGATTTACGAAGAGCTATGTAGATAGCTACCTCATGCAAAATGGTTTACCAATCTACGCTACAAACTCTGGATATGAGGGAGAAAATACCATTGAGGATGCTAAAAAAAGCAGAGATAGCCGTTTGCAGTTATTTGTAGTTGCACCAAGTGACCTTCGCGTGGTAAATACAGAAGACCCCAATGCATCTTTTGGCAACCCACCCATCCTAGAGCAACCTGAGACTAGATCAGTTACAGGCTACAGACCTCGTAAATGTTTAACTTACGACCCTTCTCAGAACATCTCTTCAGGTGTGTCTCAAGCGTATGGTTGTATTGTATTCAGAGCCGTCGAAGCCTACTTGAACTATATTGAAGCTTCCTATGAAAAGAACGGAAGACTAGATGCAACAGCCGAACAATATTGGAAAGCCATTCGTCAAAGAGCAAACATTAGTGATGATATTGCAGCAACGATTGCAGCAACTGAGCTTGATAAAGAGGGAGACTGGGCTAAATATTCTAAAACAACACTAGTAGATGCTACTCTTTTCAATATTCGTCGCGAGCGTCGTAACGAGTTTATCTCTGAGAACTTCAGATTCGATGATTTGAAACGTTGGTGCTCACTCGATATGGTTCGTAACTACCACGTTGAAGGTTTTAACCTTTGGGAAAGTAGTTATGCCAATGAATATGTGGACGAAAGTGGGAATAGCCTATTTATTGAAGAAGGGGTATCTGATCAACAAGCCAATGTTTCTAACCGGACTAATAGCAAATATCTTCGTCCCAACCAAATCATTCGTATAAATAACGATGTATACAATGGCTACAATTGGCATACAGCCAACTATCTAGAACCTATCGCTTATCAACATTTCCTTATTACAGCAGGAAGTTCGGGTAACGTTGACGCATCGCCAATTTACCAAAACCCTCAGTGGCCAGTAACTCCCAACTTACCAGCTATTGACTAATCAGACTTTGTTACATTTAATTAATATATAAAGATATGAATAACCATTCATTTTTTCCAATTATAAACCAACGACTACAAAAAGAGAAAGTAATGCGCTCTTTTAAATATATGCTTGTAGCTGCACTAATATCGCCTATGGCATCGGCTATGGGTTCAGCTACCGAAAGTGACTCTGCCAATCTTTATGCAAGTACTACTGGAGTAGCACAAACTAAAACGATTAAGGGTACAGTAGTAGATCAAACAGGAGAGGCACTTATTGGTGTAAGTGTTATTGTAGCAAATACGACGATAGGAACTGTGACCGACCTTGATGGTAACTTCTCTCTATCAGGAGTTTCAGCTAAAGATGCAGTAACTATCTCATACATTGGCTATTTACCAATTACTCAAACTATTGGTAATCAATCCCTCTTTACGTTTACAATGAAAGAGGATGCTAAAACACTTGACGAAGTTGTAGTAGTAGGATTTGGCTCTCAAAAGAAGATAAACCTTACCGGAGCCGTAAGCCAAGTATCGGCGGACGTTCTTGAGTCAAGACCTGTACAAAATGTATCACAAGCCCTTCAAGGGGTAGTACCAGGGCTTAACTTTAGTACGAATAGTAGTGGTGGTGAGCTTAACAACAGTATGAGTGTAAACATTCGTGGAGGTGGTACCATTGGTGATGGTTCAACAAGTTCACCTCTTATCTTGATTGACGGAATGGAAGGTAACATGAATGCTATCAATCCCAATGATATTGAAACGATTTCTGTACTTAAAGATGCAGCTTCGGCAGCAGTATACGGTTCTCGTGCTCCCTTTGGTGTAATCCTTATTACAACAAAAAAAGGAAAATCAGGCCGTACTTCAATTAACTACAACAACTCAATGCGTTTCTCGGATCCATTATTGGTTCCCAACATGATGGACTCGTATAGTTTTGCTACCTATTGGAATGATGCAGCAACCAATGGTGGACAATCGCCTGTATTCAGTCAAGAGATGATGGAGCGTATTCAAGCCTATCAACGTGGAGAGTTGAAAGAGGGAAGCACTCTAAATCCTAACAGTAACCAATGGAACCAATACGGTGGAGCAAATGCAAACACTGACTGGTTTGCGGAGCACTATAAAAATTGGGCATTTTCGCAAGAGCACAGTTTGAGTGTGAATGCAGGTAACGACCGAGTTACAGCACTCTTCTCAGGAAACTTTATGGATACGGAAGGATTATTACGCCATGGTAACGATAACTACCAACGTTACTCGTTGAATGCTAAAATAGGAATGAAACTATCCGATTGGGCACATCTTTCATACGGTGGACGTTGGGTACGCGAAGACTACGATAAAGCAACCTACCAAACCGGTTTATTCTACCACAACATTGCTCGCCGTTGGCCAGTAAATCCTGTATTTGACCCTAATGGTCACTATATGGAGCACAGTGAGGTTGAACAACTTAAAAATGGTGGACGTGATAAAGATCAAAAGGATTGGATGTATCACCAAATTCAATTGACTTTAGAGCCGGTTAAAGATTGGAAAATCTATTTAGAAGGTAACATGCGTACTACCAACCGCTTTAACCACTGGGAGGTTCTTCCTGTTTATGCACACGATGGAGACGGAAACCCTTACGCAATGAAGTGGAATGACGATTATACACCTGGATCTAGCCGTGTAAATGAATACGCATGGAAAGAAAACTTCTATACTACCAACATCTACACTGACTACTTTAAACAGTTTAAAAGCGGTCACTACATCAAAGGGATGCTTGGTTTCAATGCAGAGACATTGGATTCAAGAAACTTAACAGGTAGACGCGATGGATTGATTTCGCCTAATGTTCCTACACTTAATACAGCGACAGAAAATCAACGTTCAAGCGGTGGTTATGCACACTGGTCTACAGCTGGTTTCTTTGGACGTATTAACTACAACTACAAAGAGCGTTACATGGTAGAGGTGAATGGACGCTACGATGGATCTTCAAGATTTATCAGAGAGAAACGTTGGAACTTCTTCCCTTCATTCTCTGCAGGTTGGAATGTTGCTCGTGAGGCTTTCTGGAGCCCAATTGAAGAGTATGTAAGTACATTTAAATTTAGAGGTTCATACGGTATCTTGGGTAACCAGAATACAAGCTCACTCTATCCTTTCTACCAAACCATGCCTTTTAGTGCATCGAATAGTAGCTGGCTTATCAACGGTGAAAGACCTAATACATCGTCTGCACCCGGTTTAGTTAGTACAGCACTTACATGGGAGCGTGTTAAATCATGGAATGTGGGTGTGGACTTCGCAGCTTTCAATAATCGCTTAACCGGATCTTTCGATTATTTTGTTCGTAAAACAATCGACATGGTAGGTCCTGCACCTGAGCTTCCCGTTATTTTGGGTACAAGTGTTCCCAAAGTGAACAATGCCGATATGGAGTCGGCTGGTTATGAAATCGAAATTTCATGGAGAGACCGCATCGGTGCTGTTACTTATGGCGTAAAAGGGGTTCTATCAGACTCTCAACAAAAGGTAACGCGTTACCCGAATGCAACCAACAACATTGGTCAATGGTACGATGGCAGATACTCAGGAGAAATTTGGGGTTACGAAACAATCGGAATTGCCAAAACACAAGAAGAGATGGATGCACACTTGGCAACGCTTCCTAACGGTGGACAAGATGCATTGGGACGCAACTGGGGTGCTGGAGACATTATGTATAAGGATGTAAATGGTGATGGCAAAATTGACGGAGGTGCAGGTACCTTAGGAAATACAGGTGACCGTTCAGTCATTGGTAATTCGACAGCTCGATACAACTTTGGTCTTACCCTTGATGCACAATGGAAAGGGTTGGATATCTCTCTATTCTTCCAAGGAGTAGGTAAAAGAGACTACGCAATTGGTGGAGCCTATTTCTGGGGAGCTAATGGAGGAATGTGGCAATCGGCTGGGTTTACAGAGCACTTGGATTATTTCCGCCCTGAAGGACACGTATTGGGTGCAAACTACGATTCATACTACCCACGTCCTTTGTTTGATGGTGGTGGTAAGAACCAACAAACTCAAACTAGATACCTACAAAATGCTGCTTACATCCGTTTAAAGAATGTACAACTTGGTTATACAATTCCTCAACACATTATTGCAAAAGCAGGTATCCAATCGTTACGCTTCTTTGTATCGGGCGAAAACTTATGGACAGCTACTGACTTAATCTCAATCTTCGACCCTGAAACAATCAGTGGAGGATGGGGAGAAGGTAAAACTTATCCATTATCTAAAGTTGTTTCGTTTGGTTTGAATGTAAACTTCTAATCTACTAAATAAACACAACCTTTGTATTGCCACACTTTTCGCATAGAGGAGTGTGGCAATTACTTTAATACCCCAATATTTTATGAAAAGAACAACAACTCTTACTTTTCTCTTTCTTACTCTATTTACCCACCTAAGTGCGCAAAGCTGGAAACTGGTGTGGAGCGACGAATTCGATGGCAACCAAATAGATACCACCAAATGGGTAAAAATACCCCGAGGACCTTCCGACTGGAATAACTATATGTCGGCCGATGACTCACTTTATGAAGTAAAAGATGGACACTTGGTACTAAGAGGTGTAGTCAATGACTTTCTACCCACCGACACTGCAGCCTACCTAACAGGGGGAGTCTATACCAAAGAGAAATACCATGTAAAATACGGAAAAGTATCCATTCGTGCCAAGTTACCTAATGCTACAGGTTGCTGGCCTGCTTTTTGGATGCTACCCGCCGTGAGAGGAGCATGGCCCAATGGAGGAGAAATTGATATTATGGAGCATCTCAATCACGACGACATAGCCTATCAAACCATTCACACCGAATATACCTTAAAGCTGGGGCAGAAAGAGAATCCACGCTCACACGGTACAGCACCCATGGATAAACATGGATACAACACCTACTCTTTAGAGAAGTGTAAAGAAAAGCTGGTCTTCTACGTAAATGATGTTGTTACCTTCGAATACCCCCGATTAGAGCCTTTCAATCCTATACAGTATCCCTTTGACGAGCCCTTTTACATCTTGCTTGACATGCAACTAGGAGGAAGTTGGGTAGGTAAAGTAAACCCCAAAGAGTTACCCGTTGAGATGCAAATAGATTGGATTAGAGTATACGAATGCAACGAATGCGAATCGTAGCATACCCATTAGCCTAATTTGTTTTATCTTTGTCTATCCAAGCTGTTACTCCATTTAGGCCAAGCCTAAAAAAAGTAGCAGCTTGAATGATTATTATAGAAACCCATAATTCGTAAATATGAAAAGAACAAATCCTCTAATAAAGCTACTAGTACTTCTGCTCGCATTCCCATTTTCCATAGCACTACAAGCAGAAGGCTATCAGCCCTCTTACTCCACAGCTGGATTCTATGCACTGCCACAAACCGGGCGCACAGTTTACAGCATGAACCCCGATTGGAAATTCCACAAAGGAGCTATTGAGGGTGCAGAGCAGACTCAATTTGACGATTCCGATTGGAACCTAGTTTCACTCCCCAATGGAATTGAACTGCTTGCCTCCGAAGCAAGTGGAGGAGTAAATTACCAAGGCGAGGTATGGTATCGTAAAAAATTTACCCCGCAATCTGATCTAAAGGGGAAAGAGCTCTTTCTTCATTTCGAGGCTATTATGGGCAAATCAAGAATTTGGATCAATGGGAAGCTCCTAAAAGAGCACTACGGAGGTTTTCTTCCTGCAATTGTCTCTATAACCTCGCATATAAAATTTGGCGAAGAGAATGTTATTACCGTTTGGGCCGACAATAGCGACGATCCTAGCTATGCTCCGGGTACACAGCAAGGGGTACTCGATTTTGTCTACTTCGGTGGCATTTACCGCGATTGCTGGCTTATTGCACATAATTCAGTTTTCATTACTGATCCTAATTATGAGAATGAAACGGCTGGAGGAGGCCTTTTCGTATCGTACAACAATGTATCAGATCAATCGGCTGACATAAATCTAAAAGCACACGTTCGTAATCGTTCAAATAAACCATTCGTAGGTGTGGTAGAGTATCTTTTAGAAGAGAAGGGAGGACGTGAACTCTTCTTAATCCAAGATAAATTCACCATTCAGCCTGGCCAAGCAACTCACGTTAGTAGTACAATGACCCTAAACAATCCCAAACTTTGGTCGCCCGATTCACCCCATTTGTATCATCTTAAGATAAATATCAGAGATAAAAAAGGGAAGGTGGTCGATGGGTACTACCGAAGAATTGGTGTACGTAGTATTGAATTTAAAGGAAGCGATGGATTCTGGCTCAATGGGAAACCCTATCCCCATCCACTTATTGGAGCCAATCGCCACCAAGATTTTGCAGTGATAGGCAATGCACTCTCCAACAGTTTACACTGGCGCGATGCCAAGAAACTAAGAGATGTTGGCATGCGCGTAATTCGGAATGCACACTACCCACAAGACCCTGCTTTTATGGATGCTTGCGATGAGTTAGGACTTTTCGTAGTTGTCAACACTCCAGGTTGGCAGTTTTGGAACGACGAACCGATCTTTGCTGAGCGCGTGTATAGCAACATCCGCAACATGGTTCGCCGCGATCGCAACCATCCCTCTGTCTGGATGTGGGAACCTATATTAAACGAAACTTGGTATCCCGAAGAATTTGCAAAGAATGCCCTCCAATTGGTAAATGAAGAGTACCCCTACCCTTACTGCTACTCAGGATGCGATGCCGAAGCTAGAGGGCACCAACACTACCCCGTATTTTTTAGCCATCCTATAAATGGAGCAGGCGGGGCTTTTAATGCCGAAGATATTAATCCTAAAATTAGTTACTTTACACGCGAATGGGGAGACAATGTAGACGATTGGAGTTCGCACAACTCACCCAGTCGGGTAAACCGCATGTGGGGTGAACATGCTATGCTGCAACAAGCCGGAGGATATGCCAAGACCAATTATCAATACACCTGCTACGATGCATTGTATCGCAATAGCAGACAGCACGTAGGGGGATGTTTGTGGCATGCCTTCGACCACCAACGTGGTTACCACCCCGATCCCTTTTATGGAGGGATAATGGATACTTTCCGCCAACCCAAACTCTCTTATTACATGTTTGCTTCGCAACGCCCTGCTAATACGAACGAAGCCTTACTTGCCGACAATGGTCCTATGGTACACATAGCGCATGCGATGACCCCTTTCTCACCCAAAGATATTACCGTTTATAGCAATTGTGACGAAGTGCTACTTCGAGTGTTTGAAAATGGTCAAAGCTATACCTACACAAAGCCAACTGAAGCTGAGGGTATGCCCTCACCTATCATCACCTTTAGCAATGCTTTTGATGTAATGGAGGATAAAAAACTAACTCGTGCTAGAAAACATACAGAATCTTATCTACTAGCTGAGGGAGTTATAGATGGGAAAGTGGTAGCCACTCACAAAGTGATGCCTGCACGTAGAGCCACTCGCCTACTCTTGTGGGTAGATGATGAACAAGTAAAAATGGAAGCTAACGGTTCTGATTTGGTAACGGTAGTTGCAGCAGTAGCCGATGAGAATGGCTCCATAAAAAGACTGAATAGCTACGAAATCGCTTTTGAGATCGAAGGGAATGGTACCCTAGTTGCCGATCAAGAGCACTTTACCAATCCACGTCAAGTTCAGTGGGGAACTGCCCCCATCTTGGTCCGCTCAACCACTACAGCAGGCGAGATAAAGATACGAGCATCTGTTGCACATGGAGGAAAGCACATGCCTGTATCGGAAGAATTAATTATTCAGACTTATTCAAGTAAACTGCCTCTAATCCTAAATGACAAAAAGTAGCTCTACTTGAATATGCTTTTTGAATGGATTAGAATAGAAAAACAGTTTATGTTATAGTGTAGAAACGGTATGTGAATACCGTGTAAAATATGATTTAGCCCTATTGAAACAATCTTTCAACAGGGCTAAATATTTTATCGTAAGTAGCCGTCACTTAGCACATAAGTTCAAACCAAGTGCCTACCAAATAGCCACACGATTCTCGGGAGCCACATACATAGAATCACTCTCTTTTATATCGAATGCAGTGTACCACGCATCAATGTGTGGAAGCGCACCATTTACACGCCATCTACCCAACGAGTGAGGACCCGTTTTCGTTTGTAGGCGCATCTGTTCTTCGCGTATGTTACCTGCCCATACACCCGCATAGGCTAAGAAGAAACGTTGATCGGGTGTGAAACCCTCTTTCACCTCTAAAGGTTTGTTTTTTGTTGCATTCTTAAAGGCCTGGTAAGCCACCTGTAAACCTCCATTATCGGCAATATTCTCGCCCAAAGTCAACTTACCGTTTACATGCAAACCCGGAAGTACCTCTATCTTGTCGAAGAAGTTGACCATCACCTCAGCGCGCTCATCAAAACGAGTTGCATCATCAGTCGTCCACCAATCTTTTAAGTTACCCTCTTTATCGAATTGGCGACCTTTATCATCAAATCCATGGGTCATTTCATGACCTATTACCATACCAATTGCTCCGTAATTAAAGGCATCATCGGCACTCATATCAAAGAAGGGGTACTGCAAGATACCAGCAGGGAAACAGATCTCGTTGGTGGTAGAACGATAGTAAGCATTCACCGTTTGAGGAGTCATGCCCCACTCCTCTTTATCGACTGGTGTTCCCACTTTACCCAGCTTGTAAGCCATTTCGAAAGCGATAGCACGCTTCACATTGGCATAGTACGAATCTTGTTCAATATTTAGATCTGTATAGTCTCTCCATGTATCTGGATAACCTACTTTTACATAGAAAGTACCTAATTTCTCCAGGGCCTTTACCTTGGTACTGTCACTCATCCACTCCAAGACTTCGATACGTTCACCCAAGGCTACTTGCAAATTCTCGACCAACTGAATCATGCGATCTTTTGCAGCAGGTGGAAAGTACTTTTCCACATACATTTGCCCCAAAGCCTCACCGAGTATGCCATCGACTGCACCCACGGCACGCTTCCAACGAGGCTGGTCCTCTTGCTTGCCAGAAAGTGTTTTTCCATAAAAGTCAAAATTCTGCGCTACAAAGTCATCACTCAAGTAACTTGCTGCACCATCTATGAGCTTCCACTGCATATAAGCAATGTGTTTGGATAAATCGACCTCTTTAATTAATTTCTCCACCTCATGTATCGGCTCCAATTGCGATACACTTAAGCTAGTTATATCTGCAAGAGCAAGTCCGGTAAAGAAATCGTCCCAATTGATACCTGAAAATTGAGTTTTCAACTCCTCTACACTCATCTTGTGGTAATTGGCACTCGGCTCTCTCAACTCTACTGGACCGTAAGAAGCTTTCGCTAAGCGAGTTTCAATTTCGAGAACGGCTTCCATGCATTTTTGAGTTGCTGCAGTTTCAAAACCTGCAAGTGTAAACATCTTAGCCACGTGTACTTTGTAAGCTTCACGAATAGCCACAGTAGCCTCATCCATATCTAGATAATACCCCTTGCGCCCCAAACTCATTCCTCCTTGGTAAAGTTGAAAAAGGTTGGTTTCACTCTCTTTCACATCGGCACCTACATAATAGGAAAAATAGGGACGAGCCCCCTTGTAATAAAGCTCAGTCATTATGGGGATAATTTGACTCTTCTCGGTTAAGGCAGCTATTTTCTCCAAATCTGCTTGAATGGGTGTAACTCCCTCAGCATTCAACTTCTCAGTATTCATGGCCAAGTTGTAAACATCGGCTATTTTCTGAGCCACGGTACCCGTTTCATGGGTAGCTGCAGCAAGCTCAGTTATCAATTCGCGTAACTGCTCACGGTTATTTTCGGCCAACATATCGAACGACCCAAAACGCGAATATTCATCGGTTAAGGGATGCTTTTTCATCCACCCCCCACACGCATAATCATAAAAATCGTTCCCACAAGCTACAGTCGTATCGAGGTTTTCCAAATAAATCCCCGACCCAAGTGGAGCTTGCTTTTTAGGTTGGCAGCCAGTTGCTAGCGTCATCCCAATAGCCATCATCGGCAAATAGTGTTTTACATTCATATCTATTCTCTTTAAGTTTAATATCTTTCTAAGTTATTGCTGCATCTCCTCTACCTCCATGGATAGCTCTTCCCATTTCTCTACCACAGCATTTAGCTCCTTTTTCAATGCACCGTGTTTTTCGTAGAGTGAAACATCGGATGCTCCCTCGGGCGTAGTCATTTGCTCTTCGATGGCTGCTACCTGTTCTTCAATCTTCTCAATCTGCTTTTCGCAAGCCTCTACCTCTTTCTCTAACTTGCGCAATTTCTTTTGAAGCTCTTTTTGAGCCTCGTAGGATAGGCGATTTTCGCTTACATTCTCATTTGCACTCTTGGCTGTCGAGGCAGTAGGCGAAGTAGAGAGTTGCAATTCATTGAGTGACTCGAGCTTCTTCTTTTGAAGGAAGTCATAGATACCCCCCATGTGTTCACGCACTACGCCCCCACCAAACTCATACACCTTAGTAACCAAGCCATCGAGGAATTCGCGGTCGTGCGATACGATAATAACCGTTCCATCAAATTCGTTAATGGCCGCCTTGAGTACATCTTTCGAGCGAAGATCAAGGTGATTGGTAGGCTCATCAAGAATCAAAAGGTTAACTGGCTCTAACAAAAGCTTAATCATAGCCAAACGGCTACGTTCTCCTCCCGAAAGAACCTTTACTTTCTTATCGGAAGCTTCGCCTCCGAACATAAAGGCACCTAGTAGCTCGCGTATTTTTAAACGGATATCGCCTTGTGCTACACGGTCTATGGTCTCAAATACAGTTAGGTTTTCATCAAACTGCTGTGCTTGATTCTGTGCAAAGTAACCGATCTGTACATTATGTCCCAAAGTCAATTTTCCGTCGTATGGAATCTGATCCATAATACACTTTACGAGCGTTGATTTACCCTCGCCATTCTTTCCCACAAAGGCCACCTTCTCACCACGTTCAATGGTAAGGGTTACGTTGCTAAACACCTGTTGTTCATCGTAGTTCTTCGCTACCCCTTCACAGATAACGGGATAACTACCTGAACGCGTTGCAGGGGGGAATCGGAGGCTTAGCGAAGAACGATCTTCATCGTCTATTTCGATTTGTACAATCTTCTCCAACTGTTTTACACGACTCTGAACCTGTATGGCTTTAGACGACTTGTAACGAAAACGCTCGATAAAATCTTCCGTCTCTTGAATCTGTTTTTGCTGATTTTCGTAAGCACGCATCTGCTGTTCGCGACGCTCCTTGCGAAGCACTACAAACTCGTCGTAAGGAACTTTGTAATCGTAAATGTGCGCACATGATATCTCGATGGTGCGATTGGTCACTTGATTAATAAAGGCGCGGTCGTGACTTACCAACACCACAGCACCTGCATTTACTTTAAGGAAGTTTTCCAACCATTGAATACTCTCTATATCGAGGTGGTTGGTAGGCTCATCGAGCAACAACACATCAGGTCTTTGTAAAAGTAATTTAGCTAGCTCAATACGCATACGCCACCCTCCACTAAACTCGGAGGTAGAGCGGTTAAAGTCTTCGCGTTTAAAACCAAGGCCCACCAAGGTGCGCTCTATTTCGGCTTTATAATTGGTACCCCCCATTAAAAGAAAACGCTCATTCTCGTGGGTAAATTTTTCGATAAGTGCGTGATAGGCGTCCGATTCGTAATCGGTACGATCGGCCATCTCTTGACTTAATCTTTCCAACTGAGCTTGCATATCGGCAATGTGCTCGAAAGCCAACTCGGCCTCTTCTATTACCGTACGGTTATCGCTTAAGATCATCACCTGTGGAAGGTAACCAACAGAGACATCGCGAGGCAACGAAACACGCCCTTCGGTAGGTAGTTGCATACCTGCCAAAATTTTTAACATGGTAGACTTACCAGCACCATTTTTACCCACGAGGGCTATACGGTCTCGCTTGTTGATAACATAAGATACATCCTCAAAAAGAGGAGTCACTCCAAATTCTACTTTTAAATTCTCTACTGATACCATTTTTTTGTTCTAATCTTAAGGATTAAGCCCCGCAAAGATAGCCTTTTATCTGTAAAAAGAGGAATGCAAGGACCTTATAAAAGATCTTATCATTAACAACTGTATCGCTACAATTAAAAGATGTTATATAGCATATCTTTCCGATGCATTCGCTTGCAGATATCAAAAAAAGCGGTACCTTTGCAATGTGTTTTTCATAGTATTAGATTTAAGGTTAACAAAGGTTGGAGCAAGGCGTTGCTCCTTTTTTTTTGCCCTAAAGTGTAGGAAATAGCTCTGGAGCACTCATAGGCTCGTTTGCCTCGGGAATATGCTTCTTAGCATCGGGCTTTGCACCTAGTTTAATCAAATTGTTCGATGCCCCGACAATGCTTTGCTGCCCTTCGTAAAGCTTCTTTTTCGCTTTTCCATAATCACCCATTACTTTCTCTAACTTTTCGCCCAAGTTTTCGAATCCATCCATAAAATCGGCCACACGGTTTAATAGGATACGAGCCGTATCGAATATTTTCTCTTGATTACGTGCTTGCTGTACTTGGGTCCAAGCCAACTGAATCATGCGCAAAGCAGCCAGCAAATTTTGTTCACTAGTAATAAAAACACCGCTTTCAAAGGCTTCACGCCACAATGCCGGATCACTATAGAGTGCCAATTGCAGAGCCGATTCGTTGGGTACAAACATTATAACGTAGTTCAACGGCTGACGAGGCGATTTTATATAAGCACTGTAATCTTTACGTGCTAATTCCTTTACATGCTGGCGAATGCTTCGAATATGTCTGACCAAGGCCTCTTCGCGTTGCACCTCCTCCTCAGCATGTTGGTAATCAACAAAAGCAGCTAGTGACACCTTCGAGTCTATCACTGCATCTTTGCCATCGGGATAGTGAAGAATTACATCGGGAATCATACGTTTGCCCGAATCATCGTGCTTAATGGCCTTGCCACTGCTATCGCGCAGCGTGGTTTGCACCTCGTAATGAACCCCCTCTTTCAGACCTTGACTCTCTAGCAGTTCACTCAATACCATTTCACCCCAGTTTCCTTGAAATTTATTATCATTACGCAAGGCACTGGCCAGTTTATCGGCTTCGCTCCCAATCTCCATCGTACGTTTCATCACCTCTTCAATTGCTTTTTCGAGTGAGGCACTGTTCTTGGTATGGGTATCGCGACTGCTATCCATGGCCGCCTTCATTTCAGTGATGCTCTCCTTAAGCGGATTGATAATGCTATTCATCTGCACCGTGTTGCGGTTGGCCAACTCCTGCTCGCGCTGCTTGAGGAGCTCTTGTGTAGTAGTCTGTAGCTTCTCTTGCACCAAGCGCATCTGCTCAGCAAACTGCTTGCTACGCAGTTCACTCTCACGAATCATCTGCTCGTTTAAGAGCTCAATCTCTCTTCGCTTCGCTTCGTTACTAGCATTTAGCTGATTGTTTACTTGAAGCAACGAGGTGTGTTGTGCCTCCACACGTTGCAATTGCTGTAGGGTACGTTGCAACTCCTCCTCCTTGCTTTGCAAGAAAAGGCGCTGCTGATTGATTTGTCCCTTACTGTATAGATAGGTTGCCGCCGAAGCTACGGCTGCTCCTAGTAAGATGCATAGTATAAGTTCCATTGTTTCTAATTCGTTTATCTGTTTTTACTTTTCTTTATCCAATCTCGAGCAGACTCCGTCCGCCCGACCCTTGCTTTACCACCCGTATCTGGGTATGAATACGCTCCTTCATCTCAGAGGTGTGCGAGATAACTCCCACCTTCTTACCCTGCATGGCGTGCAACGAAGAGAGTGCATCAATCACCATATTCAAACTATCCGCATCGAGCGTACCAAATCCCTCATCGACAAAGAGATTCTGAATGGAGATATTACGCGAAGACAAAGAGGATAGTCCCAAAGCCAGTGAGAGACTAACCAAGAAGGTCTCTCCCCCCGAAAGCGAAGAGAGGTTACGCACCTCATCGGCCCGGTCTCTATCGACTATGCGGATACTTAGTGAGTTACTAACCTGTTCCAATCGGTACCGCTTACTAAGAAGTGCCAATTGTGCATTCGCTTGTTTAAGTAAGAATTGGAGGGTATAAATTTGGGCGGTCTCACGGAAGTTATCGCCATCTTTATTGCCTAAAATATCGTTCAGTAGCTTCCAGTTCTCATAAAGTTCACGACGTTCCTTTAGTTCGAATTGGAAGTGTGCTACCTTTTCGAATGCTTGTTGGTGAGCTACCCACTTACCTGTTACCACCTGACGCTCTTGATCAATTTGCACTTGAAGCTGCTTGAGTGCTTCCAACTGTTGGAGCAAATCACTACGATCGGCCACTGGTTTGTGTGGCATTTTTTGGTGTCTATCAAGATCCTCCATACATTTCTGCAAGGCCCCTACCAAGCGCTTCACCTCTCCTTTAGCCTCATCCAATTGTTTGCGCTTCTCGCTCCATGCTCTATCGGGCCGGAAGAGGGAGGCAAGTTGCTCCCAGTTAAGCTGTTCTCTACTTACTGATTCTTCAACAAGAGTATCGTATCTACCCCTTTCAATCGCATCCGCAGTATAAATAGAGTTATCTACCACTGCAGACGGTTGTAATTGGTTATATTGAGAAATAAAGTTATCAACTGTTTCGGTTAATTGAGCCTGCTTGGTTTGTTCTGCTTTTTGTTGTTCAAGAAGTGCTTCGTAGTTTCCTTTTACCCGACTAAAAGCCTCAACAGATGTTTGGTGGTGCTGGCTGCCAAGTCGCTCTGCAGCTGCTGCCGCCTCAACCCCTTGTTTAAGCATCTGTTCCACTTCGGCTGCCTCCCTTAACTTAGCTCTACTCTCATCATTGAAAGGATGGATCGTTTCGACTTCCTTCGATTCACCTGCCGAACCAACCAAAGCGAAATCACTCGATAAGGCTCGATTAATCTCTTCCAAAAGCTGACTATAAGTCAGCTGCTCCCCTGCTAATCGCTTCTTCAAGAGTTGCAACTCTTCATCACATTTCGTTACGGAAGCTCGATGCGTATCTACCATTTTTTCCTGTTCTGCTAGCTTAGTAGCCAACTCTTTGAGCGCGCGCGCTGCCACCTCTTTTTGCTCTTTAGCCCCCTTGTGCTCTAGATAGAGTACGCGAAGCTGATCCATGAACAAATCGAACTGAGTATCGTAACACCTCTCCCATCCATCAAGGGTAATCTGCTTGCGCAGCAACACTCGCCTCGATGTAAACTGCTGAGCAAGCTGCTCCATCCGTTTGGTTTGCTCCTCCAGGGTACTCTCTTCGCCACGAACAGCCGTACGCAATTCATTCAGTCGCTTTAGCGCTTGCTCCGAAGCAACCCTGTCGGTATCGTATTTAAGTTGTCTTTTCTCACTCTCTTTTTGGAGTCGCGCATAATCAGCCAATGCTTTTTCTGATTGCTTTACCTGCTCCTTAGCACAATGTAACAACTCCTCACAAAGCTTCGTCTCTTGTTCAGAAGGGCGTAGCGTTTCCCAAGCATAGCCACCCCTAGTTAACAGTTCGTCAGTAGAAGTTGTGCAATCCAAATCTGCCATCGATTGAAATAACGGAAGTACATCGGGTGGAGATAAAGGAGATTCTGTTGGCAACAAAACATCTCCCCATTTCGCTAAAAACTCAGAATAGTTGCCCAAAAGCCTACTTCGTTCCTCCACCCGACTCGTAGACTCACTCCACAACTGCTTCAGCACCTCTTGGGTACCTTTTATCTTGCCATCGGCTTGAAAAAGCAAGGTTTTCCACCCCCTTTGCGGGTGATTTAATTCCTCTTCAATCTGTTTCAATCGGTTGGTAGAACGTTCTATCTGCTCTTGAAGCGGAGAGAGTAATTGTACTACATTTTGCTCGGAATAGGGATGCTCCTTAGAACCACATACAGGACAGGCAGTATCGGGCTGCAAATGGGCACGCATACTTTCACTACTTTCACTAACTGTAAACTGATAAGCCTCCTTTAAACCGGAAAGAATCTTATCGACAAGCTCCTTTTCGGAAGTGATTCGCTCAATATTGGACTCATAAAGAACCATTTCTTCCCGAAAGGTAGCAACCTCCTGCTCTTTGGCTTGAGCCAACAGGATTTGAGCAATCAACTCCCTGTCCAAATGACACACTCTTTCAAATGTGGTAGTTTGATCCACAGCCTCTTTCTGCTCCTTATGAAGCTCGTCAATTTGAAATTTACCTACCAATTCCTTGGACTCATTCAATGCGTGAAGTGATTGATTAGCGACCTTTTCAAGCTCTTTCAATTCAGCCTCACACTCAATCAGTTTTGCCTGCTTATTCACTACTTCTCTCTTCACCACCTCTAAGCGCAAAGCATCGGTTTTGCCAGCTTCTTCGTCTGCATGTAATCCCTTTAACTCTGCACCGATTACTTTTAACTCCTCTAGCATAGTGTCATGAAGCTGCAATCGTTGCAACGTATCAACAGCCTTTTCAGCTCGGCTCATTTGCATAATTTGCTCGTTATGAGTCTCCTTCACAGCCACTATAGCAGCTTGCCTCGCTTGAACGGTAGCCTGTAAGGCTTGAGTAGCTCGCTCCTCTTGAAGAGCCAACTCCTCCAAAGCAGATTTAACGACTTTGGCTTCACTTATAAGCGGCGATTTCGTTTCTAGTAATTGTTTGGCTTTTTCGTGCTTTTCTTTTGCCTCGGTCAGTTTATAGATTGCTGCTTGCACAGCTGTTTGGCACTCCACTTTTTTAGAGGCTGCTTGCTGAATGGAGAGTCCCAATGAAGCCATTCCAGATAAAGAGGATTCTAATTGAGTATAAGCGCTTTGAATTGGCAGAACTGCATCCCAAAGATTCAACTCTTTTTCAATACCTGCCAGCTGTTGCAATTGCAGTACTGCCGCGGCTTTAAGACTTTTTTGTACGGTTAATGCAGTTTCCAATTGCTCAAGATTTTCCCACCACTGCACCCCAGCCTCATTGTTTTTTTGCAAGGCGAGACTTGCTTTCCAACGTTGATCAAGTTGCTCACGCTCCTCTGTAATCAGTTGTGCCTCTTCTTCCGAAAGAAGTTGGGAAGCTAACTGTTTTACCTGAATATCAAGTTCATAGTGGCTATCGGCAGCTGACTTGTAAAACTCATATATTTTTTGTGCGATGGTGGTATAAATCTCTGTGCCCGTCAATCGCTCAAGTAATTTGGCTTTCTCTTTATCATCAGCCTTGATAAAATTGGCAAAAGAGCCCTGAGCCAATAGCACTGTACGTACAAACTGGTCATAGCTAAGCCCAATTAATCGATCGATGGTTTCATTATCCGCTCTTTTGGCACCCATTTCCAACTCATTCGGCACAACGATCCCTTCACCACTTTCCTCCAAACGGTAGAGCTTACGCACCGCTTTTTGATAGTTAGTACGTCCTACTTCGCACGACCAACGGGCTTGATAGGTTACCCCATCGTTGGCCAAGAAAAGCAGCTCTGTAAAGCAACGCTTAGTTCCTCTACTTAAGATGTTGCGCACATCGTCAGGATGTAGATCTCTGTCCGTATGGAAGTTACTTTCTCCATAGAACTTCATTCTACTAGCAGCTTTAAAGCGGGGGCAATTGCCGTATAAGGCCAAACAGATGGCATCGAGAATGGTACTTTTACCACTTCCGGTTGGGCCCGTAATACTAAACAAATCACTGCTTTTAAGCGGTTCCATTTGGAAGTCAATCACCTGCTCACCCTCTAGACTGGCTAGATTGAAGAGCGTAAGTTTAAGCAGTTTCATCGAGTTTCGGTTTTAGCAGCCTCAATGGCTTGGTTAGCTAATTTTAGTAAGGTTTCATTCATCTCACATCCATGCTTCTTAGCATATCCTTTCTTTATAATATCAAGTGGATTACGGGTGAGTAAGTCTTCGGTCGATTCAATAACCAACGACTCTTCTGTAGCCGTTCCTTGCTGAATGTAAGTAGGATGTACGCGACAAAGGAACACCTCCTTCTTGTATTTAAGTAGCATATCTTCAATACTCTTTACGATGCCTGGGTTCGGACTATCCAGAAGTACATTAACCTCTAAATAGGGTTTACTAGCAGAAAATTCCTGAGTCCAAAGAGCTTTATCATCAACTGTAAAAAGTGTATCAAGTGATTCATTAAAACGCTCATGACCATCTTTTTTAGAGGTAGCCCCGACTAAAGAGCTTTTTAAGAAATAATCCGAAGCCTCTTCCAGCTTATTCAAAGATTTACCAGAGAAATCATCAGGCAGTTCTTTTATCAGTTTTTCAATATCTTCAAGTGATGCCGGCTTGGGTGGAATTGAGAGCAATGGGCGTAAAAGCGGATAACGAATAAATCGAGGCTCACCCATCAATTTACCTGTTTCAAAGCAAGCCATTTCAGCCCCATGTTGATAGTTTCGTTCGGTAAAAGACATGGGCAAAGCACTCCCCACATAGCGCCTAGAAGAACTCCCTCCAATCCGCTGTCGCTTGTGAATATGCCCCAAGACCAGCAGATTTACCTCCTCTGTAAGCTCATTCAGCGCAATCATCTCCGCACCTCCTACAACAATGCGTTCCGAAGAGTTCTCAGCTATTTCAGAACCTCGAGCATAAAGATGTCCCAAAAGAATGGTTGCTTCTTGCTCCATACGGATGCAATTCAAAGTTTCTATACCCGTCTGTAAAAAGCCAGTTACACCTGCTGCATACGGCTTTCCTCGTTCGTAATCACCATCTCGTAGATAGGGAACAGCCAGAACATAGGCCCTCTCATCAGGGTTTATTCGCGAGGTAATAGGTATAATTAGATCGTTGTAATCAATCGTTCCATCAACTTGACGACGAATGACTCCACGTACATAGATACCGTTGCGTGCTAACATGGCACGAGGTGCTTCTAAACGAGCTGCGGAATCATGATTGCCTGCAATAATCACAATCTGTAAACCAGGATAAAGTTGCGTAACTTGATCAAGAAAGCAGAAATAGAGTTCTTGCATAGCTGCCGAGGGGTTACTGTTATCAAAAACATCTCCACCGACCAATAAGGCATCGGGTTGCTCCGCTTGAATTGTATGAAGTAACCACTGTAGGAAGTGTTTATATTCAGAAGTACGGTCGTATCCGTGAAAATAGTTCCCCAGATGCCAATCCGAGGTGAAGAGAATTTTTATCATAAGCCAGGACCTTTATCATTTTTTATCGACAAAGATAATAGTTTCTAGATAGGATAAAGAGCCACAACGAAAACTACTTTACAGAATAGAGTGATAGACGATGTGCTCTCAAAGTTGATTCAAGAAGTGCCAAAAATAAGTTTACCCCCGTTACATATCATGTAACGGGGGTAAACTTAATCAGAGTAAGAGTAAAAATTACCCTTCAAATTACTTTGAATTTCATTTTATAAGTGAATGGGACCATCTAATCCCAATGGCATACCAACGAAGAACCAAATAGCCAACAAGATGATCCAAGCAATCAAGAACGTGATTGAGAAAGGAAGCATCAACGATATTAGTGTTCCTACACCATACTCTTTGTTATATTTCTGTGCATAGATTACTAATAGCGTAAAATAACTCATCATAGGGGTGATTACATTCGTAACCGAATCACCTACACGGAAAGCAGCCTGTGTAGTACCAGGGTGATATCCTACCAACATTAACATTGGAACAAATACCGGTGCTAGAATAGCCCACTTAGCCGATGCACTACCCATAAACATATTGATAAAGGCTACCAGAATAACAAAGCAAACTAGCATAGGGAAGCCTGTAAATCCAATATGGATTAACCACTCTGCACCACGAATAGCCAAGATAATACCTAGGTTACTTTCGCGGAAGAAGTATACAAATTGCGCTGCAAAGAAAACCAAAACTACATAGCTACCCATACCGCTCATTGCTTTACCCATTGCGTTCATAACCTGTTTCTCTGTTTTAAGTGTGCCGGTAATACGACCATATATCAAACCAGGAATCAAGAAGATAAGCAATAACATTACAATCATACCACTAAAGAAAGGCGATTGAAGCACGGCACCTGTTTCAGGATTACGTAACAAACCATCTTCAGGAATAATACTCCAGGCCATTAAAGCAACAAAAGCCAACGTTCCCCAACCGGTCCAACGAAGCGCTTTGCGCTCTAAGGGAGTAGGTTGTTCGACAGTTAAAGCCTCAACATCGCCTTTATACTCACCCAAGCGCGGTTCAATAATACGCTCTACCACCCAAGTACCTACAATAACCACCATAATAGCCGAGGCCACCATGAAGTAGTAATTTACCATGGGGTTAATATGAAGCGTAGGGTCAATAATATGAGCAGCAGCCTCTGAAAGGCCTGCCAAAATAGGATCAATAGAACCAATCAAAAAGTTCGAACCAAAGCCTGCACTTACCCCTGCAAAGGCAGCAGCAAAACCAGCCATCGGATTTCTACCTACAGATTGGAAAATCATAGCTCCCAATGGAATAAGCACTACATAGCCGACTTCGGAAGCTAGGTGCGACAAGATACCTGCAATAATGATCGCAGGAGTAATAAAACGTTTAGGGGCAACAAGTACCAACTGACGAACCAACATAGTAAAAAGTCCAGACCCTTCGGCCACACCAATACCAATCATGATAACAAGTACCAAACCAAGTGGAGGAAATATCATAAAATTGTGCTCGATGTTTGTATACATCCAGCGAATACCATCATCCGAAAGTAGGTTACGCACACCAATCACATCTTGGGTTACCGGATGAATTGCAGATAAATTAAAATAAGAGGCCAATGCTGATAAGATTACAATAGAGCCTGCCATGATGGCGAATAGAGTAGCTGGATGGGGCAGTTTATTTCCTGCCACCTCAATTTTGTCGAGCATTCTCGCAAAAAACGTTTTTTTCATGCGTGTCTGTAGGTTTTTTAAGTATAAATAGTTATATAAGTTACAAAGATAGTGGTTTTTATGCTTTTTTGCAACTTCACATTCGAAGGAGGTGAATAGGGGTATAGTGATACAATTATGGCCTACCCTAATGTACAACTAAAGCCTAGACCAAAGTGAGGTAGATGCATTTAAATAATAATCCTAGATTGTTTTACGCATCTTCATTACTAGGATAGAATATGAATTTATCGTATCTTTGGACGCTATTAAATAAAAGAATATGATAACATTCAAACAATTCTTCTCGTTTCGAGGAAATCGTTTCTTTTGGGTGAATCTGCTACTAATGGTTGCAGTGGCAATAGGTACATTCTTTGGTGCCCTATACTTTTTGGATACCTATACCAATCACGGCAAAGCCATTGTGGTACCCAACGTTAAAAACAAGCGTATGAATGAGGCTACCCAACTTCTGAAAGGGCAAACGCTAAAAGCTATCGTAGTAGACTCCATCTACGTAAAAGGAACACTATCTGGAACGATACTCGATCAAAAGCCTTCAGGTGGATCAAAAGTGAAAGAGGGGCGTTCCATCTACCTGACTATATGTACCGATAAAATACCCGAGTTGGTTATCCCCGATTTAATTGACAACAGTTCGTATAGACAAGCTGAAGCAAAACTAAGAGCTTTGGGCTTTAAAATAACTGAACCTGAATATATATCAGGCGAAAAAGGATGGGTATATGGAATTAAGTACAAAAACCAAGAGTTGCAGTTGGGAGACAGTGTACCTCGTGAAGCCATTTTAACCCTTTGCATAGGAAATGGACACGAGGAGATACCAGCAGACTCACTCGAGGTATACCACAACGACCTGCGTGACGATGCAGTGATAGATAGATCTTGGTTTTAGTATTGTATGATAGAAAAGGTAAAAATGAAAGAAGAGTGGATAGAGGAGCTAGATGATTCATTGGACGAGACGGAGCCGCTAATAGAAGGTCCTGCTGAACTGCATGAACATTTTCGCTTTGTAGTAGACAAAGGACAAACCACCATGCGAGTAGATAAGTATCTATTCGAACGATTGGTAAATTCATCACGCAACCGCATCCAACAAGCGGCCGATGCTGGTTTTGTAATGGCCAATGGAAAACCCATAAAGAGCAGCTACAAAATTAAGCCGTTAGATACAATTACGGTGATGATGGATAGACCGCGCTACGAAAGTGAAATTAAGCCCGAGGATATTCCACTTGATGTAGTATATGAAGACGATGAACTGATGGTGATAAACAAACCACCAGGACTTGTTGTACACCCCGGCTGTGGGAACTACAACGGAACATTGGTCAATGCTATTGCTTGGCACCTAAAAGACAATCCCAATTACGATCCCAACGATCCACAAGTAGGATTGGTGCATCGCATAGATAAAGATACATCCGGTCTGTTACTAATAGCCAAAACAGCCGATGCCAAAACGCATTTGGGGTTGCAGTTCTTCAATAAGACCACCAAACGCCGTTACCAAGCACTAGTGTGGGGAACGGTAAGCGAGAACGAAGGAACCATTGTAGGAAATATTGGACGAAATCCTAAAGATAGAATGCAAATGGCTGTACTTCCGAACCCTGAGGAGGGAAAATATGCTGTAACACACTACAAAGTGATAGAACGTATAGGCTATGTAACCCTAGTAGAGTGTATTCTTGAGACGGGTAGAACCCACCAAATACGGGTACATATGAAACACATCGGTCATACGCTCTTTAATGACGAGCGCTACGGTGGACATGAGGTACTAAAAGGTACTCACTTTAGTAAATACAAACAATTCGTAAACAACTGCTTCGATACTTGTCCTCGTCAGGCACTACATGCTATGACATTGGGCTTTGTTCATCCACGCACAGGTGAAGAGATGAACTTTGACTCACCCCTACCACAGGATATGACAGACTTAATTGAGAAGTGGCGAACCTATATAAGTAATAGAGAAGAATAATGACAATGAAACGTAACATTGCGATTGTAGCTGGCGGTAATTCAAGCGAGCTTGTAGTATCCCTGCGCAGCGCACAGGGACTTTACTCTTTTATAGACAAAGAGCGTTACAACCTATATATTGTAGAGCTAGAAGGCAACCGTTGGGAAGCTCTTCTAGCAGATGGTAGTAAAGTAGCTATCGATCGTAACGACTTTAGCTTTAGCGAAGGAGGCGAAAAGATTTTAATCGATTTTGCCTACATTACCATTCACGGAACTCCAGGTGAGAATGGCCTCTTACAAGGCTATCTCGATTTAATGGGTGTACCCTACTCAAGCTGTAATGTATTAGTTTCGGCACTCACTGCCAACAAATTTACTTGCAATCAATACCTTAAAGGTTTTGGTATTCGTGTAGCAGAGTCCTTAATTCTGCGCCTAGGATACGAAATAACCGATGAAGAAGTAGTCGAAAAGATTGGTTTACCTTGCTTTATTAAGCCCAATTCGGGTGGTTCAAGCTTTGGAGTAACGAAAGTAAAAACAGCCGAGGAGATTCAGCCAGCCATATTGAAAGCCTTTAATGAGAGCGACGAAGTAATGATGGAATCCTTTGTAAAAGGAAGAGAAGTGACCTGTGGTTGCTACAAAACCTTAAGCAAGGAGGTTGTACTTCCTATTACAGAGATTGTGACCAGCAATGAATTCTTTGATTACGATGCCAAATACAACGGTCAGGTAGAAGAGATTACACCAGCACCACTCGAAGAAGAGATGGCTGAACGAATTAAATTACTGACTTCGGCCATTTATGACATATTGGGCTGTAACGGACTAATTCGAGTAGACTATATTATTACCGAAGAAGGTAAAATTAATTTGCTCGAAATCAATACAACACCCGGTATGACAGAAACGAGCCTTATTCCGCAGCAAATCGCGACAGCTGGACTCGATATTAAAGAGGTCATGACCGATATTATAGAAGATAAATTTATCAACCCTTAATTTAAAACCTATCATGAACATACCTGCCGAGTTTGAAGAGATACGTCCCTATTCACCCGAAGAGTTGCCGCAAGTATTTGAAGAGCTGATAGCCGATCCCGCCTTCCGTGCGATTATTGAAGAGATTATGCCACAAGTGCCTTTCGAGATACTAGCCGATAAACTACGTGGATGTAAAACCAACCTTGATATGCAAAAAGCGTTCTGCCACCCTTTGTTGTGGGACATCGTAAAGAAGCATGGAGATGGATTGACATTTGACCACTCAGCACTCAAAGAGATTGAAAAAAGCCATACCTACATATCCAATCATAGAGATATTATTCTAGATTCGGCCTTCCTTTCAATCTTGCTAATTGATTTGGGATTAAACACGGTAGAGATTGCCATTGGCGATAATCTGCTGATTTATCCATGGATTAAGAAATTGGTTCGTCTTAATAAATCATTTATTGTAAAACGTGCGGTAAGTGTGCGCCAAAAGTTAGAGACATCGGCACTTATGTCTCGCTACATGCACTTTGCTGTAAATGAAAAAGAGGAAAATTTGTGGATTGCGCAACGACAAGGGCGTGCAAAAGACTCAAGCGACCGCACTCAAGATAGCATTTTAAAGATGATGGTAATGGGAGGTGAAGGTGACATTATAGATCGTTTAATGCACCTAAAGTTAGTTCCACTTGCTATTTCGTATGAATATGATCCTTGTGACTATTTAAAAGCAATGGAGCTACAACAAAAGCGCGACAATCCCGATTTTCAGAAAAGTCCTGAAGATGATTTAACCAATATGAACATTGGGCTTTATGGGTACAAAGGAAAAATTCATTTTCAAGCAGCCAACTGTCTGAATGACGAGTTAGCTAAGGCAGATAGAACATTGCCTAAAGGAGAACTCTTTGCGAGTATCTCTAGCCGAATCGATACGTTGATTCACAGCAACTACCGTATCTATCCAGGCAACTATGTAGCTTACGACCTACTGAATGATACCACTGAGTTTATAGACAACTATACCGATAAGGAGAAAAGAGCCTTCGAAAGTTATCTAGATGCTCAACTGGATAAAATTGATCTACCCGATAAGGATACCGTTTTCCTTAGAGAAAAGTTACTGATTATGTATGCCAATCCATTGATAAACTATCTAGCTACGCAGAAAGTATGAAACGGTTATACTACCTCTACCTTATTTTAACAACCTCTTTGCTACTGATTGGCTGTAGCAAAGAGGCCTATGTATATCCTGAATTAACAACCGAGTTTATTAATTTAGGAACGGACAATACAGGTGTAGGAAAGTATTTATTGACAGATCAAGGAGAGCGTTTGGCTATTGAAAACACAACGGGATTAGGTGGATTAAAGAAAGATACGGTCTATCGAGTAGTAAGCAGACATGCACCGATTGATGGGTTTGATGAAACAACCGTCCGGGTCTATGCCATCGAAAGTGTCATTGCTCCCATTCCTGTACACGAAAGTGAGTTTAGAGAGATTTATACCGATGCTGTAGAGCTACAAAGCATTTGGCGAAAAGAGGAGTTTATTAACATGGTATTACGTGTCAAAGTAAAGGATACAGCCCATGGATTTCACTTCATTGAGAACCGCATAGAGCTAGAAGAGGATGGAACAAAGACACTTTACCTAACACTCTATCACGATCGCAAGGAAGATGTAGAAGCCTTTTATCGAACTAGCTACCTCTCTGTACCTTTGTGGCACTATAGCAATCAACTCAAAGAGGGAGACAAGATCGTGTTTCAACTCAATACCTATAAAGAGGGAATGACAAGTCGTACCTTTATCTATTAAGGTACAAATGAGAACAATTCTACCTAAATCTACCTAAAATCACAATCCCCCAAGATTCAATTGGTAAGGATTACTTACTTTACTAACTAAAGCATCTCATGATTAAATTTGGTTACCTACTATTCTTCGTTTGCGCCTTCTCACTCGGCATGTGGGCTTGTACAGGTCGTAAAGAGAAGTTCAAGAATCTGCAGACACATCAATTCGAAACTCTATTGAGGGAAAATCAAGTTCAGCTAGTCGATGTACGTACACCCAAGGAATTTGCCGAAGGGTACATTCCAGGTAGTATCAACATCGATGTCATGAACGACTCGTTTCCAATTCTCGCGGATGAGAAGCTAACTAAAAGAATACCAGTTGCGCTCTATTGCCGAAGTGGAAGTCGAAGCCGGAAAGCAGCCAATCTATTGGTCGAGAAAGGATTTCAGGTATACCATCTTGATATGGGTTACCAGCGCTGGTTAGAAGAAGGAAGAGCTGTAGAGGGGATTTTTCAGCATCCTACTCCTTAATAGAGAATCCAATGAATCTCATGCTCTGATGAGTTATTCAAGCCGGTAATAAGAGAGTTCTTTCACCACTATTCTCTATGTGCAGTACGATTCTAGAGGAGCTTTAACCTCTTTCTAATGGAGCTCTTTCTAATGGAGTTAAAAACAGTAGAACCTAACTTTAGCTCTACCCTGCCGGAGTACTCCCATCTGTATCTTCTTCCAAAAGATAGGCACCACAGTTCTTACAATACAGAGCCCCAACCTCGTGTTTACTTGTACCACAGCGCGGGCAAGCAATTGCTTGCTGTCTCTTCTGTTCACTCATGATAGAAGCAGAAACGATTCCAGTTGGTACAGCAATAATGGTATAACCTAAAAGCATAACAACAGCCGAGAGGAATCGCCCCAAAGGTGTCTCGGGAGTAATATCGCCATAACCTACCGTAGTAAGTGTCACAATGGCCCAATAAATACTATTGGGAATGTTATCGAATCCACTAGCGGGATCCCCACCCTCAAGCATGTACATAATGGTCCCAATAGAGATTACTAAAATAAGGACAAAAAGGAAGAATACCAGAATTTTACGGCTGCTCTGCTTTAAGGAATAAAGCAACATGTGCCCCTCTGCCAAGAAGCTAAAGAGACGGAATACGCGGAATATGCGTATTAGACGGAAAGTACGAACAATCAAGAGGTAGCGAACTGGACCAAAGAACCATCCTACATAAAGCGGTAAAGTAGCTAGTAGATCGATAATCCCAAAAAAGCTAAGCACATACTTCTTGCGATTGGGCGAACAGTAGATACGAAGTAGATATTCTACTGTAAAGAAAATGGTGAAAACATATTCAAAAAAATGTAGATAGGAACCAAATAAGATTCGCATAGATGCAATACTCTCGAGTACCACAACTACAATACTCAACAATATAAAAAGAATTAACGTAACATCAAAAGCTTTTCCTGCAGGCGTATTACTTTCAAAAACTACGTTGTAAATCAACTGTTTACTTTTAGTCCACTTTGAGGAAGAAGCTGAGCTAGCTGCTCTTTGCTTTAAAGATTTCATACAATGAGTCTATTGAATATTTATTAGCTATTTTGTCGCAATTATAACAATTATTGCGCGATTAGTTGCGCATATTCGCACCTTTTTTTAACTATCTTTGCAAAAACCTTTTTATTTAATAAGAACAATAGCATGAAGAAACATCTCATTACAGGACTTTTCACCGTACTGGCATTAACAAGTTATGCACAGTCTAATGAATGGCAAGATCCGCAGGTAAATGCGGTAAACCGTGCACCGATGCACACCAACTACTTTGCTTACGAGAATAGTGATTTGGCCAAACTAGGCAACAAAGAGCACTCAGCCAACTACATGTCACTCAATGGTACTTGGAAATTTAACTGGGTACGCAACTCGAATCAACGCCCAACAGACTTTTGGAAAACAAACTTTAATGATAAAGGATGGGATGAGCTACAAGTACCTGGCGTATGGGAGCTGAATGGCTATGGAGATCCCATCTATGTAAATACAGGCTATGCTTGGCGCAATCAATTTAAGAATAACCCTCCGATCGTTCCTGTAGAGAACAACCACGTTGGCTCTTATCGCAGAGAGATTACTGTTCCTGCATCGTGGAGCGGAAAAGAGATCATTGCACACTTTGGATCGGTTACCTCAAACATCTACTTGTGGGTGAACGGACGCTACGTAGGATATAGCGAAGATAGCAAGTTGGAGGCAGAATTTGATTTGACTCCCTATCTGAAAGTTGGACAAAGCAATCTAATTGCCTTTCAATCTTTCCGCTGGTGCGATGGAACCTATCTAGAAGACCAAGATTTCTTCCGTTTTAGTGGTGTAGGACGTGATTGTTACCTCTATGCACGTAGTAAGAAACGCATTGAAGATATTCGGGTAACACCCAATTTGGATGCAAGCTACCAAAACGGTACACTTGCTGTTAAACTCGATTTGAAGGGAAGTGGTACAGTCGATCTAGAACTCGTAGATGCTCAAGGAAAACAGGTAGCCACTGCAATTGCCAAAGGAAACGGTGTAACAACACTAAGCGTAGATAATCCGCAAAAGTGGAGTGCCGAGTCACCTTATTTATACACGCTGCGTGCATCCATGCAAGGAAGCAGTGAAATAATCCCCGTAAAAGTAGGATTCCGTAAGATCGAATTAAAGGGAGATCAGATTTTAGTGAATGGCCAAGCGGTTCTATTTAAAGGAGCTAACCGCCACGAATTAGATCCCGATGGAGGCTATGTAGTATCACGCGAACGCATGATTCAAGATATTCAGATGATGAAGAAATTCAATATCAATGCGGTTCGTACTTGCCACTACCCAGATGATAACACGTGGTATGACTTGTGTGATGAGTATGGTATCTATGTGGTAGCAGAGGCCAATGTAGAGTCGCATGGGATGGGATATGGTGAAGAGAGCTTAGCTAAGAATCCAGCCTTCAAGAAAGCACATTTAGAGCGTAATCAACGCAATGTACAAAGAGGTTTTAACCATCCTAGTATCATCTTCTGGTCGTTAGGAAATGAGGCTGGGTTTGGTGAGAACTTCGAAGCCTGCTACAGCTGGATTAAAGCAGAAGATGGCAGCCGTGCCGTACAATATGAACAAGCACACGGTAACAAGTTTACCGATGTGAACTGCCCCATGTATACGGATTATGAAGGAATGGAGAAGTATGGCAAACGTACCGATGCAACAAAACCCATGATACAATGCGAGTATGCACACGCCATGGGGAATTCGCAAGGAGGGATGAAAGAGTATTGGGATTTAATCCGTAAATACCCTAACCTACAAGGTGGCTTTGTATGGGACTTTGTAGATCAATCGATTCGCTGGAAAGGAAAAGAGGGGGTTCAAATTTATGGATACGGTGGCGATTTCAACAAGTACGATGTGTCGGATAATAATTTCTGTAACAATGGACTAATTAGCCCCGATCGTAAAGCAAACCCACACATGCACGAAACGGGGTATTTGTACCAAGATATCTGGACTACTGCTAGCGATTTAAAGAATGGAGAGATTGAAATTTATAACGAGTACTTCTTCCGCGATCTTTCGGCTTACTACCTCAGTTGGGAGCTGTTAGCAGATGGTAAAGTGGTTCGTACTGGACGAGTAGACCAAGTAAAAGTCGCTCCGCAACAAAGAGCAAAAGTGAAGTTGGAACTAGGCGAAATGTGCCCCGAGAAGGAGTGGTTGCTAAACGTAAGCTACCAACTAAAGAATCGTGAAGGATTGTTGCCTGCAGGATATGCCGTTGCTAAAAATCAGTTGGCTATTACAGAGTATCAAGCCCCTTCGATGGCATTCGAAAATGCAGTTGCCTCGAATCAAACAACAGTGGTACCCCAAATAGCCGAAAACGATTACAACTTCTTGATAGTAAGAGGAGAAAACTTTAGAATCGAATTCAATAAACAGACAGGTTATCTTTGTAAACACGATGTGAATGGCTTGGCCATGATTCAAGAGGGTGCAGCACTTACACCCAACTTCTGGCGTGCTCCTACCGATAATGATTTTGGTGCAGGACTTCAGAACCGTTTCCGCGTTTGGAAGAATCCAGGTATCAAACTAACCGCTCTGCAATCAAAAGTAGAAAATGAGCTAATCGTAGTAGAGGCAGCCTATACGCTAGAGAAAGTATCGGCTCAACTTGCATTGACCTACATTATCAACAACCAAGGAGCCATTAAAGTCACTCAAAAAATGACGACTACTCCAGGTGCTCAGGTAGCTCATCTTTTCCGCTTTGGTATGCAAGTAGATATGCCCAAAAGCTTCGAAACAGTAGAGTACTATGGACGTGGACCAATTGAGAACTACTCAGACCGTAACAACAGTACGGACTTGGCTGTATACCGCCAAACGGTAGAGGAGCAATTCTTCTCGTACATTCGTCCACAAGAGAATGGAACCAAAACAGATATCCGTTGGTGGAAACAGTTGAATGCTGCTGGTAATGGTTGGCACATTGTGGCCGATGCACCTTTCTCGGCATCTGCTCTAAACTACACCATTGACTCTCTTGATGATGGTACTCAAAAAGGGCAAAGTCACTCTGAAGAGGTGAAGAAAGCCGATTTGACCAGCCTATGCATCGACAAGGTACAGATGGGATTGGGATGTGTAAACAGCTGGGGAGCATGGCCTTTGCCACAATACCAGTTACCTTATGGAGATTATGAATTCACCTTCATCTTAACTCCTACCAAACACCAATTGGGTTGGTAATAAAAAGATCCATTTCAGCTCTCTAATAGAGGGTCAGAGGAGCTACAAAGAACATGCCCCCGAAAGTAAATTCACTTTCGGGGGCATTTGTATAGATCTACTAGAAGCTAAGTAAAGCCAACCAAACTTAGAAGAGAGGCAGCTCGCTCAATTAGCAGGCAAAAAGTAGTACTTTCAACCCTCTTTTCTTAGTCGTTTGACAGTTGTGGAC
>JBOFRN010000042.1:0-1379 GCA_051651025.1 Phocaeicola sp. | reverse complement strand
CACACAAGACCATTGCGAATATCAGCCACATCCATATTCTTAGCATAATACTCCTTGATGGTACGTGCAATGTGCTCTTTGAAAGCACTTTGATGAGTACCTCCTTGCGTAGTATGCTGCCCATTGACAAAAGAGTAATACTCCTCGCCATACTGCCCCGTATGGGTAAAGGCAATCTCAATATCTTCCGATTTGAGATGAATAATGGGATAAAGCGTAGTAGCTGTCATGTTATCATTGAGCAAATCGACCAACCCATTGCGCGAAACAATGCGTTGCCCGTTGTACATCATCACCAAACCTGTATTTAGGTAGGTGTAGTTGCGCAACATGGTCTCAATAAACTCATGACGAAAACTGTAATTTTCAAAGAGTAATTTATCGGGTTGAAAATAGATAAATGTACCGTTCTCTTCGGTGGTATCTTCGGTTACATCGGTTAATAACTCACCTTTGGTAAAGCTAGCTTTGCGCACCACACCATCGCGGTAACTATGCACCTCGAAAGCGATACTTAGTGCATTAACGGCCTTAATACCAACCCCATTCAGACCTACACTCTTTTTGAAGGCCTTGCTATCGTATTTACCACCAGTGTTTAGTTTGCTAACTGCCTCGACTAATTTCCCCTGAGGAATTCCTCGACCATAGTCACGTACCGACACCTTAAGATTCTCCTCTATATCAATTTCGATACGCTTACCTGCATTCATCTTGAATTCATCAATACAGTTATCAAGGACCTCTTTTAGTAATACATAAATACCATCTTCGGCATGTGCACCATCGCCCAACTTTCCGATGTACATACCTGGGCGGGTACGCACGTGCTCCATATCACTGAGGTGACGAATATTATCGTCCGTATAGGCCACAGTTGCTTGGTTTATCAGTTCGTTGTTCTCTTCCATCATCATTTAGGGGTTGTAGTCTGGGTAACGTTTTATCGCTATCTATTTAAATCAAATATTCTTTCCAAAAGCACGTCGACGCTTGTGTAGTGTCGAATCAAAAGCATTCCACTGAGATTGCACCTTCTTGTTCTCTTCCAATTCGGGGTTGCTCTCTCCATATTCAAATCCCATCTCTTTGAAAGTAGGAACCAAATCGTAGAAAATGAGGGCATTCACCCCTTTGCTTTGGTATTCAGGTTTTACTGCTATTAGCATTAAGTCAAGCACCTTGGGTTTGGTAATAAAGAGGCTTTTCAGTAAGTGGAACCAACCAAATGGCAACAAACGCCCTTTTGCTTTCTGCAAAGCTTTGGCTAGCGAAGGCATCGATACAGCCATAGCCACCACCTCATCGTTTTCATCGACCACCATTGAAAGCATGCGTAAATCAAGCAGTGATAAATAGGTATCTATATAATGATCAAT
>JBOFRN010000041.1:0-1772 GCA_051651025.1 Phocaeicola sp. | reverse complement strand
TTGTTATCCGTTACCTTTCTTAATACCTGAAAATCCTAATAAACCTACAAAACATAAAATATCCTTATTGAAAACTAATCTTTAAATTCCTTAATCTAATACCTTTTAAAACTGTTACCTTAATTACTTAATACCTAATACTTCTGAATTTTCTTATTTAACTTAAATCGTAGTTTCACAACCACAGTACAAAGGTAAGACTATTTTCGGGAATAGCAAGTAAAAAGCTGCTTAAAAGCATAAAAGTATCACTTTTCTTGATTTACATCATGTATCAAACCGCTTTTAGTTTGGTCTTTGTTATCGCGCACGGTGTTTCTGTTGCCGCACACGAATGATGTTTTGGTTGCTACTTCCTCTAAAAGACAAGTAGGGTGAATATAAGTCAGCTTTGAATTGTCCATCTACGATTACATCAACAAATTCTATTGCTTTTGTTAACAACTCATCTGATTTTATCTGTTCAAATGTATATCCTGTATAGCACCAGATGCTTTTTTTCGTAGCTTCCTTAATTTTTTTAGAGAGCAAACGAAAGGCTGTGGGGTTAAAGAGTGGGTCACCTCCCGAGAAGGTAACGCCATCCAATAGTGGATTGGCATTAATCTCTTCGATGATTGATTCAATTTTTTCGGGGGTTAGCCGCTTTCCGGCTAATGGATTCCACGAAAGAGGGTTGTGACACCCTTTGCAGCAATGGCTGCACCCAGCTAGGTAGATGGCATACCGGATGCCATCTCCATCGACAATGGTTTCGGGATATAGGGCTAAATAGTTCAACATCTCTTATCCGTGTTTAATTCGATCACGCTCCTCGGCTCGTTTGGCTGAGTTCCATGAGTTTAAATCGCCTGTTAAATAGCCTGTAATACGGCGCATGCGTAAAATAGCTTCGCTCTTGCATACCGGGCATTTGTCGTATATTACGCCTTTAAATCCACAGGCTTGACAGGTATCGACAGGGTGGTTGATTGATCCATAGCCAATGCCCTCGTCGTGCATTACTTTTACAATCTTCGTCACTGCTTTTACATTTTTTTGTGCCTCTCCATCTAGCTCTACATAGGTAATGTGTCCACCTTTGGTTACTGCATGAAAAGGTGCCTCTTTTCTTATCTTATCGGTTATGGTAATAGCCTCTTTTACATCGACGTGGAATGAGTTAATGTAATAGTCGTTGTCATTTACCCCCTCTATTACGCCATACTTGCGACGGTCCATTTTGGTAAAACGTCCAGACAATCCCTCGGCTGGAGTAGCTAGTACGGAGTAGTTTAGTTGGTAGCGCTCTTTGAACTCATTGGCTACCTCATTCATCTTCTCTATAGCCTCGTAGAGTGTGTTCCACGCTACTTGGTTATGCCCGTGTCCTTCTCCGTAGAGTGCCATCATGGCGTTGTGTCCACCAATAAATCCGATGCCCAGTGTGCCTTGTCTTAATACATCACCCACTTGACTGTTGGGGTCGATATTCTCTCCCCCTTTCCAAACCCCATTTCCCATCATGAAGGGAAATTGACGCGCTAAGGCTGTACGTTGGTATTGGTAGCGGCTGTAGAGCTGTTCGGCTATTAAGGTAGCTATCTCCTCTACACGGTTGATAAAGATCTTTTTTGCCTCTTTTTCGATAAGCTCCTGCTGACCTGTTGTGATGATTCCTTCTGCTTTGATGCGTGCCTCGATGGCTATTCTAGGTAGGTTCATGGTGGTAAACGATAGGTTTCCACGGCCTAATGAACTTTTTTCGCCCGCTATGTTTTCGTATACACGAG
>JBOFRN010000040.1:0-1474 GCA_051651025.1 Phocaeicola sp. | reverse complement strand
AGGTACGCGAGCGCATAACCGAAGCACTCACCAAAACCATCAGTGTAGACTATGACAAGAACCGCTTGGAGCAAGAGTTAATCTACTACATCGAAAAGTTAGATATAAACGAAGAGAAGCAACGCTTGGCACACCACCTAAACTACTTCCGCGAAACCATGCAAAATGGACACGGACAGGGTAAGAAACTGGGCTTTATTGTACAAGAGATGGGACGCGAGATTAATACCACCGGTAGCAAATCAAACCATGCCGAAATGCAAAACATCGTAGTTCAAATGAAAGACGAGTTGGAGCAAATCAAAGAGCAGGTGCTTAACATCATGTAATTGATTACCACTATGGCAGGAAAACTTATTATCTTCTCGGCCCCATCGGGTTCGGGAAAATCGACCATCATTAACTACCTACTTACCCAAAACCTGAACCTCGAATTCTCGGTATCGGCCACTAGCCGCGAGCCTCGTGGCGAGGAGAAACACGGTGTAGAGTACTTCTTTTTAACCCCCGAAGAGTTTCGTACCCGCATTGCCAATGGCGAATTTCTAGAGCACGAAGAGGTATACCAAGATCGCTTTTATGGCACCCTAAAAGCCCCCATCGAGAAGCAGTTAAGCGAAGGCTTTAACGTAGTATTCGATGTCGATGTGGTAGGCGGATGCAACATTAAGGAGTATTACGGCGATAGAGCCCTCTCTATCTTTGTACAGCCCCCATCGGTCGAGGAGCTACGCAAACGCTTGGTAGGACGCGCTACCGATGCACCCGAAGTTATTGAGAGCCGCATTGCAAAAGCAGAGTTCGAATTGGGCTTTGCCCCCAAGTTCGATGTAGTGATTGTGAATGACGAACTTGAAAAAGCACAAGCGGAGACACTGGAAGTAATTCGCAACTTTATCAACAACGGTTAATAACTATCAGAGCACTCATTCTTAACCTATTACAAGTCCTAAAAAGGGTAAGTAAAGAAGGATAGGAACAGGCCCTACTTATGCAACAAACCCCATTGATGAGTAATCAAACAAAACTAAACACAGCCCTTTTTGGCGGTTCATTCAACCCCATTCACCTAGGTCACTTGGCACTAGCCAACTACCTATGCGAATGGGGCGAAGTGGATGAACTCTGGTTTCTTGTATCGCCCCAGAACCCCCTTAAAACAGGAGTAAATGAACTGTGGGACGACCAACTCCGCTTAGAGTTGGTAGAGGCAGCCATTGCCAACTACCCCAAATTCAAGGTGTGCGACATTGAGTTTCACCTCCCCCGCCCCTCGTATACCATCCACACCCTGCGTGCCTTGAGCCAGCAATACCCCGAGCGCCACTTCACACTAGTAATTGGAGCCGATAATTGGCAACTCTTCTCTAAATGGTCACACCCCGAAGAGATTATAGCCAACTACTCCATTCTAATCTACCCACGCCCCGGTTTCGAGGTTGACTCAGCCGCGCTCCCCCCCCAAGTTAAATTG
>JBOFRN010000039.1:0-1224 GCA_051651025.1 Phocaeicola sp. | reverse complement strand
AGAAGAAGAGTTGCTGGTAGGGATAGAGCTGAATACTAGCCGTTAGGATACGGTAATCCATGGGAGTTAGTTCAAAGGGGCATTTGGTGATAATCACTACATTGGCCCGATCTTTGCCCGATTTGGGTTCACGCATCCTACCGGCGGGCAAGAGTTGATCTTCGGTAATCATCCGGTTGTAATCAACCAGTAATATATTGAGCCCCGGCTTTACATAGCGGTGCTGAAATGCATCGTCTAGAATCACCACCTCTACATCCGAGGTATCAATCGAGGATTGAAGTCGATCAATACCGTGGCAACGATTGCTATCAACCGCCATATAGATTTTCGGGAACTTTTGTTTCATCTGATAAGGCTCATCGCCAATCATAGAGACCTTCGTCTCTTCGTTGGCCAAAATATAGCCCGTAGTTTTGCGCTTGTACCCACGGCTCAACACAGCCAATTGGTAAGAGTCCTGCAACAGCTTAATAAGATACTCGGTATGGGGTGTTTTACCGGTGCCCCCTACTGTTATATTGCCAACAGAGATAATGGGCAACTTAAATGTACGCTCCTTATAAACTCCCCAATCAAAGAGCTTATTACGAAACCATACACCTATACCGTACAACAGCGTGATAGGGTAAAGCCACCAGTTTATCTTAACAAAACGATTCTCCATTCTCTTACTACTCTATAATCAGTTCGAAGGGCAAACGTGCTTGCACAGGCTCTGCTGTAGAGACTTGCTCTAGAAACTGCAGTGTGGTATAATAACTACCTAAACTCTTTTTAAGTTGGGCAGCTAAGAAATTACTTTTACTACTGAGCAAAAGTTCGAAAAGAGTCTCCTGTTCGGGATATGTTTGCAACGTATATGCACTAATTCCTGCCCGCTCTACAGCGATAGCTAGCGCTCGTTCCAACCCTCCCAATTCATCGACCAATCGTAGTTTTTGAGCCATTTCTCCACTCCAAATACGTCCTTCACCCACCATTTTAATCGAGTCTACATCGATGCTTCTACCAGTTGCACACCGATTAATAAAGGTGTTATACCCCCTACTAATAGCCTGCTGAATGGCTTCGCGCTCTGCCGGCTTCAAAGAGCGTCCCATACTACCCATATCCGAGAATTGGTGCGTATTGACAGCATCAAAATGGAGCCCTATTTTATTTTTGAGCAACTCTTGCGCATTGGGAATCATCCCAAAAATTCCGATAGAGCCAGTTAATGTA
>JBOFRN010000038.1:0-33462 GCA_051651025.1 Phocaeicola sp. | reverse complement strand
AATCTCCGAAGCCGCCTTATTGACAACAATCAGGTGGTTATCTTCGTAAACTACCGTCATCTTCTTACATGTTCATACCGCCATCTACCTGGATAACTTGTCCAGATACATAAGCAGAAAGATCAGAAGCAAGGAAAAGAGCTACGTTGGCTACATCTTCTGTAGAACCACCACGTCGCAAAGGAATTTTGCTAGCCCACTCTTTCTTTACATCTTCGCTCAATTGGTCAGTCATTTCAGTAATGATGAAACCAGGAGCAATTGCATTCGCACGGATACCACGTGAACCTACTTCTTGAGCAATTGATTTAGCCAAACCAATCATACCCGCTTTTGAAGCCGAGTAGTTACATTGACCTGCATTACCGTGTACACCTACAACCGATGACATGTTGATAATGTTACCACTTTTTTGACGCATCATGATAGGCGTGCAAGCGTGCACAAAGTTGAAAGCCGATTTCAAGTTTACAGCAATAACTGCATCCCATTGAGCTTCCGTCATACGCATCATCAAACCATCTTTCGTGATACCTGCATTGTTCACCAAGATGTCGATTGTTCCAAATTCTTCTTTGATTTGTGCTACTACTGCAGCCGTTTCTTCAAAGTTAGCAGCGTTCGAAGCATATCCTTTTGCTTTTACACCAAAAGCAGCCAAATCTTTCTCTGTTTGAAGTCCATTCTCATCAATTACTAGATCTGTAAATGCGATGTTTGCTCCTTCAGCAGCGAATTTCAAGGCAATGGCTTTACCAATACCACGTGCAGCACCTGTAACGATGGCTGTCTTTCCTGTTAATAATCCCATGTGATTTAATTATTTATATGTATTAATTTTATCGTTCTATTTCTCTTGGGGTTGCTTTCTTCCCAATGCACCAAACACAATCTTAGAGACAAACTCCCAAGTTGTATCATCATCGAGTTCACGTCCTATCTGTCCGCGAATAAAGGGAACTTCAATTCCTTTTACGCAATAGTGAATAATATCTGCCATTACATCAATGTTTTCAATGCAGAATATTCCCTGTTCAGAACCTTCGCGTAAAACTCTTGCCAATAGTTTTTTCTCCTTCAAATCGAAATTCTTACGTGCCGTTTCTACTCCCCAAATGTCGCGAAAGAAGCCTGCGCGCAAGGTACCATTTCTATAAACTACCGTCTTAATGGACTCTAAATGAGTCTCAATTAATTTTACAATCTTGTAATCGGGGGTAATCTCTTTGTTGGCTACCTGCTCCATAGCTTCGGAGAGAACATCCAGTTCTGATTCAATAACCGCTAAGTATATCTCTTCTTTACTCTTAAAGTAGGTGTAGAGTGTACGTCTTCCTTTTTTCGAAGCAATGGCTATATCGTTCATCGTGGTGGCGTCTACCCCATGCTTTGCAAACAGTTGCCTAGCAACGTCTACCAATTTTGTTCTAGTCTTTGATACTGCCATATTAAAAAATCTGTTCCGCTAGTATAGTTAGGAAAGCAAAAGTACATTATTCTTTGTACTTCACAAAATTTAATGCAAACTTCATACATTCGGTTTCAATATGCTACTTTAAACTGCTATAGTATGAATCAAGCAATTGTTTGGCTGCTATAAAGGAAGTTTGCTTTCCATGAACTACTGCTTGCTCTTGTGCAGCTAACATAGAGACAATGGAAGGATTGTTGTAAAAACTATCGCGAAGATGCTCATTAATGGTTTCGTACATCCAGTATTTGGACTGCTCATTCCGGCGGTGTTCAAAGTAACCATTCGCTTTTACAAAGCAGAAATAGTCATCAACCATCTTCCAAACTTCATCAATGCCGAGTCCGTAGAATCCAGAATAGGTCAACACTTTGGGCTCCCAGCCTGAATCGGGTGCAGGGAAAAGATGCAGGGCATTTCGAAAGTGTCCAGCAGCTAGTTTGGCCTTCTCAATGTTGGTTCCATCAGCTTTATTGATTATAATTCCATCGGCCATCTCCATAATGCCTCGCTTAATCCCTTGCAATTCGTCGCCCGTACCGGCCAATTGTATCAGCAGGAAGAAATCGACCATGGAGTGCACAGCCGTCTCGCTCTGTCCTACACCGACCGTCTCAACAAAAACTTTATCGAAACCTGCCGCTTCGCAAAGAATAATGGTTTCGCGGGTCTTCCGTGCTACCCCACCTAAAGAGCCCGCCGATGGGCTGGGGCGAATAAAGGAGTTGGGGTGAGAGGAGAGGCGCTCCATACGGGTTTTGTCTCCCAAGATACTCCCTTTGGAACGTTCACTACTGGGGTCGATAGCTAGCACCGCTAGTTTACCTCCCTTTTCGAGTTGGTGCATACCAAAAATATCGATAGAGGTACTTTTTCCAGCCCCAGGCACACCACTGATACCAATGCGCACCGAATTACCTGCATGAGGCAAACATTTTTCTATCACCTCTTGTGCCAAGGCATAATGCGCGGGATTCGTACTCTCAACGAGTGTAACTGCCCGACTGAGTATGGTTACATTTCCCTTTACAATTCCTTCTACATAGTCAGATGCTGACAACTCCAAACGACGCGGGCGTCTGTTCGTTTTTAAATAAGGGTTTACCATAGAGGGTTGCTCTATACCAGCATTGACAGCCAGTCCTTTGTAATTCTCGTTGTTTTCAGGATGTTCCATACGATTCTACTCTTTAGCAGTTACTTTAATGGGAATAATAGTTTTAGACTGTTGGGGGTCATTGGTTATCATCAACACGCGAGGTGCATTTCTAATCTTTTTAAGTTGACTTCCGTAAAGCGTTATCTTCATCTTTGCCGACTCGCCTGGTTGTAGGATACGTTTATTTAGCACCACACCCAAAGCGGAGTTAAAGACTTGCAAATCCTTGATACGTAACTCCGAGCTTCCGCTGTTTTTAATCAGTATGGTCTGACTCTTCTTCTTATTCTCTGCGAGGGTAGGGAAACGAAGCTCTTTGGCCGAAAGGGTAAGTACCGGAGGATTGAGTCGCTCTGCTTCTGAAATCTGTGAGAAGTCGGGTAAAAGTACAGCCGATAGCGGCAGTTCATTCTCCTCGCCTACTGTATCGCCCAAAAAGCGAGATAGGTAGACCGATGCACGGGTAAGTCCCAACTTAGGCAACTGTTCCGAATCGAGTGTCACTACGATCTTGCCTAATGAGTTAGGTGCAAGCTCTTCGGGGAAAGCTTGTGCCGAGAGATAAGGAGGCAAGTGCATCAAAATAGGTAGGTAGTTCTCTTCCGAAATATTAGCTACTGTAATCTCGACGGTTTGTTTCTCACCACGGTTTACATCGTCAAACTCTAAGTGATTCTTATCCAAACGTACATGTCCTATTTGATAAGGAAGTAGGCTGGTTACTTTGCTAATGTCGGTAGTCACTTCACCTTTCAGAGTCAAGTAGATGGGTTTTGGCTCTGCATTGCAATAAACGCCTACGCTCTTTTCGAAGCGGCCCAATGCTTGTGCATCAAAGGTAGTTGTAATAACACCTGTACCACCGGGCGCTATGGGCGTTTGTGTCCAACTCACTTCGGTACAACCACACGAGGTATATATTTGTGACAATACCAAGGGTTTATCGCCTGTATTCTTTACTTGATAGGTGATGGTAGCGGGATTTTTCCAAAGTACTCCCCCCATGTCAATGGTTTTCTTATCGAAGGTGGCTTTCGGCTGTGCGAAAATCGAGGTGCAGACTAGGAGAAGAAGGAGTATGGTAGATGCTAATTGTTTCATGCTATAAGTTCTTTTTTGAGGCAACAAACTTACACAAAATTCCTGATTTATGGAACCTATCTAACCGAAAGAATCGTTTAACAACCCATTTTAAATGGCATCCAGAATCTATGAATCGAATCAAAACATTTTCAAAATCCCTATTTAGAGTTAGCCTCTTGAAGCTTCATAAAATGGCTTTCAAGAGAGCTAACTCTAATCTATCTATTTCACCGTTACTACATAACTGGGTGTATGACCGGCAAATTGAGGGGCATAAACCGACTGTACGGTAGAGATACCGGCTTGAAAAGTGCCCCGTTGAGCCACATGCACGGAGTACTCCAATTGATATTGACCCTTCATCACTCGGTCCATATAGAATGAGAGAGAGGCGTCGCGCACTACTTGGTAGTAGCCAATTCCTTGAGCATAGTGGTATCCTGAATAGGAAGTGCGAGGTTCGAAGCAAGCGGCACGATACTCTTTTATCTCAACAAAATCGATGGTACGATCGGCGCGAAGAGTTAGACGAACTGTTATTGCATCGCCAGGCTGTAACACCTCATCGTCCGTAATTACTTTACCACCGCGCAAAAGGGTACGAGTAAGGTGTAAGCCATTGCTTTGTCCAATAATTTTCGATACGGGAGCAAGGTATTGTGCATAGACAGCCCCCCACCCCAATTGCTCTTTTTGGCTAGTTACCACCAACTCTTTGGGCATCTTTGGGCTCCATGCAACCTCTTGCTTCACATATCCCCAGGGGTTTTGGCTAGTTGTCTCAATCTGCTCCTCGCCAATCTTCAACACCACCTGATTAGGCACTGCTAATCCATCGCCTCCGGTTTGTAACAAGGCATAGATCGCTTCCGTAGTAGCGACTGAATTTCCCCACATCTGTCCCTGTTTCTGTTGCAATAACCAGCGTTTTAACTCCTCCTTGATAGAGGTATCGGCCTGCATAACCTGCATCGCTTCGAGCACAGTTACTTGGGTGGGTATTTTGGCATCGAATGCGCTGTACTCCATCCGATTGGTATCGAAGTAACGTCCCATTTCAGGAGTATAAACACTGTATTGCATGATAGAGGCCAGTAACTCCTGGGCCTTTTTACTCTCTCCTGCTGCTTGAAGAATAACCACAGCCGTAGCCTTGTCATTCAGGGCGTATTGAGTAGGTTGTTCGGCTAGCTTGCTCACTAAGTAGCGGTGCATCTTTGCATCCTTTATCCACCGCTTATCGAGCGAACAGAGGTAGAGATAACGTACCGTTTGCTCAGAGAGCGATGGGATTGGTGCTGCTTTCTGCTTCTCCTGCTCCTTTAGCTTCTCATACTCTTTAGCCACTTGGGTAGCTAAGTAACTCATAGCCTGCGTAAGCATATCGGTTAAGGCCTCATTCTGGATGGAAGTTGCTAACTGCATCCGCACCAAGAGTTGGGCAACCTGAGTGGTTACATATTCATTACCTGGCATACCTTTGTACCAGCTCCAACTGCCCTCGTTTGTTTGAAGTTGCTTGAGTTGTTGAAGGGCAACCAGCTGTTGCTGTGCCACTCCATTCACATCAATCAGCGTAGCCAAACGGCGACGTTGCTCCGACTCGGCTGTAGCCTCTCTAAGCCAAGGTGTTTCATTCCAAAGCGTGTTTTTTAAGTCACCATTCTTCTGCAATTCACTCCAGAAAGTCGATTCATTGAGCGTACCAGCTGCTTGTAAGCTAGCAATAACCTGCTTAAGCTGCGGATGATCATTCAGAATCTTTTGACTCAATGTACTTGCATAGAGCGCTGATGCCCACTGCACGGCATCATGAGAGTTAGGAGTAGCCAAGAGTGGAAGGGCTTGCACCACATACCAAAGTGGATGGGCTGTAAACTCCACCGTTAAGCGCGGATGGGTTACACCACTGCTTTGGTTATTAAACAGTTTATCCAACGAAACCTGCTTTGTACCCGCTTTATCTACATAGAAAGGCACCGTTTCGGTCACCCACTGTTGATCGCTTAATACGGGCAAGTAGCGCTGTTCCCCATCACTAAATCCTTTGCCTTCGGCTACCAAGCGACAAGCCAACACTCGCTCCTCTTTGGCTATTTGAATCGCAAAAGAGAGGTTTACCTCTTCGAGTGAATCGGCTTTAAAAGAGAGCTTCTTACTTGCTACCACTTGGTTAGTTTCGGGTTGGAAGAGTTCCATTCGTACGGTACCACTAATGGCCTCCTCCGATCGATTCTTAACCGAGGCTACAAATTCCACTTTATCGCCCGCGCGAACAAATCGAGGAAGATTACTTTCAATCATCACCTTCTTAGCTGCCACAGCTACCCCCTCCAATAGGCCACTGTGCATGTTTTTTGTATGCGCATAGCCCTTAAACTTCCAACTTGTAAGCGATTCGGGCAGTGTAAAGGTAAGCGTAACAACTCCCTCTTTATCGGTGTGAAGGGCTGGGTAGAAGAACGCACTTTCAGCAAAATTTTGTCGCAGTGCTGTGAGATCTGCCAACGGTTGTAAGGATTCACTCTCTTCAGTTACGGCATCCTCTACAACTGATTTTTCCATTCTATTCGAGGCAAATCCTACCACCTGATGTTGGGACAATGTTTTATCCAAGCCACGCGCAAGAGGATATTTAATGAAGCCACCTTGAACAAGCTCTTCAGGAATCCATAAGGAGTGGTAGGTAAAGCCCAACTCTTCCCACTGATTCAGCAAGTAATGTATGGTAAGCATAGCTTGAGTACGCCCCTCTTCACTCCAATATACATAAGGGATAGAGCGATTGTATCTTGCTATAGATCCCCATGAATGAGAGGCAAGTGCTTCGAGTGAGGCATCGTAAAGAGTAGCCATCAACTCGGCATCGGCCGGTGTTCCATCGGGATAGCAAACCTTGAGTTTCCACACTTCTTGACTACCTGGAGTCAACTTATCGCGGAAAGTTTCCCAGGTTAATTTCAGCTCTTTCTGCGGTTGAGGTTTCGAAATCTGTGCTGCATGGCTATAGAGCTTTCCTCTCTTTACAAATGCAAAGTTGGCTCGTATGCCATCGCCATATACTGCTTTATAGGGATAGGTAAACTTCACAATCGAATCGGTCAGTAAGATAAACTGACTATCTATCCGCTGATTACCTGCAAAAAGATCGTAGATAAGATAAACATCCTTCTCGCTACTACCGATGTAAAGCGTAGCAGGCTGTTCGGAATCAAAAGTAGTACCTACTTGGCAGAACCAACTATCGGTTGTAAAGGGTAATCGTTTTTCATCTTTTGAAAGAAGCAAGAAGGTTTGTTCATCGCTAATCATCGTTCCATCTTCATCCCTAGCCGAAGCGATAAAGAGGTACTTGCCACTCGGTAGTGCAGCCATGGGTTGCGAGGTAAAAGCAACATTCGAAGCTACTTTACCTTGCCACACAGCCTCTCCTCTTTCACCCTTTTCTGTCGCTTTAAATAGCTGATAGGTTACCTCTTGTTCGATGGGTTTACCTACTAGATTTTGCAATTTGATGGTAAAGCGCTTCTCCTCTTCTTTCCAGAGAGTCTCTTCAACCCCTTCTAGTTGCACAATTCGGGCAGTTCTACCCAACGGAAGGGAGTAAACACCCACTTGACTCTCACCCGAAGCATTGGTTACCGTAGCCGTAATACGGAAGTTGTAATACCACGGATTCGCTTTATCGGAAGGATCTAGAAGCAATTCGACGGGGATGGAAAAGTTTCCCTCTGCATCGGCTACCGTCTCTCCGCTCCAATTAGCTCGACTCCCCCACCAACGCCACCAGCCTGCACGTACAACCTGGTACTTGACCGACGCGTTGGCTACGGGTACATCACTGTAAGTTTTAGCATTTCCTGTAATGGAAATCGAATCGCCTGCTTTGTATCCTAGGGTTGGAGGGGTTAGTTTTACCTCAAAAGTAGGACGTCTGTACTCCTCAACCTTCACATATTTGCGCATACCAGCTACTTGAATGGTAAATGTGCCGGGTAATACCGAGGTTGGTAAGGTAAAAGAGGTGCTAAAAGAGCCGTATGCATTGGTTCTTCCTGCAAGCTTTGTTACCTCATTATAGCGACTATCGAGTAACTGAATGGATAACTCCTTCCCTTCAACAATTTGTGTAGAATCGCCCAATTGTTTATACAAAACACCACCTAGATGGATGGTTTGTCCCGGACGATAGATGCCTCGATCGGTAAAGAGCTCCAACTGCTCCTTCCAAGCTTGAGTGGTGTGCTCTGATCGATACCCTTTTACTCCCCAGAGTGTTGAGATAGGCATATAGCTATCACGAGGGGTTACTACATGGTATTGTAAAGAGTAACTCTCCACAAAACCCAAGTTTGCACTACCCCAATTATTTACCGAATAGCGTTCAGAAGGAATCAACACCTCCTTTTGAAGGGTGTATGTAACCACCTCGGCATCGGTTATAGGGTGTCCACTCTCAGCATCTACCACAACCAGTTCAATCTCACCGCTCGGTATTTTTTGGTAAATCACCTTCAGGCTGTTTACATAGAGTAGCGTAAGGGAGCGATCGTGTTTGTTCTTTTCATCGACTACACGCACCAAGTAGATACCTGCTTGAAGCGGATCGATCGTTACCTCCTCTTTGGCCTCCAAATAATCGGGGGTAGCGGATAGCTCCATGCGCTGTGTGTGCTCTAATGTACCATACTTCTTAAGCTCGGCACTCGAAAAACGAGTGGCACTGTTCAATAAAGGGGAGTCGGCGGATAGGTTTAAGCGATAAAACTCCAAAGAGAGTTGCGTTACGTTCTTATACGTAACAGCAGCTTGTTGCGCTAAACCGGGATAGAGGGCAGGAAATTGAACGGAAAAAGAGGGACCAACGATTGTTTCCTCTAAATTCTTCAAGCTATTCAGCACTTCACTCTTTGGATAGCGTTGCATACCCGTTCTTACACACTCCAGTGCATCGATCCTCTTGGATTGGCGTACATAAAAATTTGCCAATGCCACACAAACATGCGCTGCAGCTGGATTCGTTTTATACTCCTCACTCCAGTCTTGCAAACTCTGCATGTAGGCTCTATCAGCATCGGGAAAGTTCGTATCTTGTTGCAAGTAGTTCCAAGCATCGAGAGCGGTTAGCAACCATGCCGAACGTTTAGCATCGGTATGATAAGCCTCTAACAACGATTGATAAATCTGAAGTGCCCATACCTTGCCATCATACTCCGAAGCAGCCACAAGCTTGGCAGCTACGAAATCATCGAAAGAACGAACCTCCTCAGGAAGCGAATAGCTCTGTTCACCCAACTCGCCCAAGTTCCACTGATTTTGTTGTAGCCAGTTCAGCACTCTTCGAGCCAGTAAATCGTACAGATTAGGGGTTCCATAGGGTTGATTCTTTTGATTCAATTCGACCATGGGAAGCCATGAATCGGTAGAGATATTCAGTAATTCATCCCGATTCACTAGCGAGCAAACGAAGTATGTATAGGCCAATTTACGATCCGATGGAGGTAGAATCTCTCCTAAGATGGAGTAAAGAATAGCTTTCTCTTCCACCTTTTCACTCTCTTCGGCCCATTTTTTCAAAGCCTCAACATCGACACTTAAGCTATCGGGAGCCATGCGAAAGCGGTATTGCATTCGCGTAAGATAGGCTTTAAGCATTTGCGGCAGGTGCCGTTCATTCTTTGCTTTTGTATAGATTTTCGTAGCCTCCTCTACAACCGATTGAGGTAAATCTTTTTGCTCGTAAGCTTTCACATTCTTCCACAAGGTTTGATAACTCTGTGCTACTACAGGGTATAGACCACTCATAGTCAATAGGATTAGAAATAAACAGATGGTTCTTTTCATAGAGTTTGTTCTGTGTGAATAATCAGATTATCTATACAAATAAACGATTTTGATGAGAAAAGGCTGCACGTATTTAAATAAAAAACAAAAAAAAGCACTCTCAAGAATAGATGAAAGGCATCATTCACCTCACAAGAAGCCAAAAATTAGATTTTAATAAATGTGCAAAACCATTTCAATAAGTTTCAAAATCAACCTAATCAGTCACTTAAAATGCACAAAAAACAAAATAAAAGTTTATTCCATCAAAACATTTAACACAGCTTTACTTCCGAATGTCATCCTTTTCTTTTACTTTTGCAACGTTTTGTTCCGATTCTCTCCGCTTGCGAGGGTAGGATGAAAAGGGAATCAGGTGAAAGTCCTGAACAGTCCCGCTGCTGTAAACTCAATGAAAAGAGGTTGCTTATCACTTAGGCCACTGCCTTATTTATAAGGTGGGAAGGCGAGCAACTTAGAGTAAGTCAGAAGACCTGCAAAACAGAGTCATTCTCTAGGCTTTCGAGGAAAGAGCCGTTGGAGGTGCACATGAATAAGTGTATATTTAATTTTTTTGGTAATGAAAAGGAACCGATTGTTTCGGATGCGCCTTGCATGGTTAGGACTCTTTTGTGGAGTAGCTACGGCGATACACGCCCAGCAACCCGCAGATACCCTTACCCACAAAGTGCATGAAATGCCGAACGTAACTGTCCAAGCGCGTAGAGCATCGAAGGCTCTCTTGGCTACTGCCCCTACTCATCAGCTAAAGCGAGAGGCTATGCTACGCATGGGTACACTCGAAGTAGCCGATGCAGTCAAACACTTTGCAGGAGCTACTATTAAAGACTACGGAGGCATAGGTGGTTTAAAGACTGTGTCGGTACGTAGCCTTGGAGCACAACATACGGCTGTTCTGTACGATGGTGTGGCGGTAAGCGATGCACAATCGGGACAGGTAGACATCTCTCGCTTCTCTTTAGAGAATGTCTCTGCACTCACTCTACAAATCGGACAAGCCGATCATATTTTTCAAACCGCTAAGGCTTTTGCCTCGGCAGGTGTCTTGAGTATTGAAACCCTCTCGCCGCAGTTTGGAGAGAATCCTTACCAACTAAGTGCCACACTAAAAGGAGGGTCGTTTGGTTATCTAAATCCTTCACTTTACTATGCGCAAAAGCTTAATAAACGTTTTGTCGTTTCGGGTTCAGTAGACTATATGCGTGCAGATGGAAACTACCCTTTCGAAATGTGGAATGGAAACAAACTCATTGATGAAAAGCGAAACAACAGCGATATAGAGAGCTACCGAGCAGAGTTAAATCTCTTTGCACAGTTGACCGATAAACAAGAGCTACGTGTTAAAGCCTATCTATTCGATTCGGACAGAGGGTTACCTGGAGGAGTAATCTACGACAACCCGTACGCAGCCGAACGGCTATACGACCGCAACTACTTTGGGCAGTTTAACTACCTAAACCAATGGCATTCGCAATGGAAATGGCAGGTGAACGGGAAGTTTAATTATAGCTGGAACCGCAACTACAACAACCAATCATCGGGCATCACCGACGACCGGTTTCAACAACGGGAGAGTTATCTCTCTACCACCTTGTGGCACGAGCCCTTGAAAGGACTCTCCTTGTCGATAGCTCAAGACATTTCCTACAACAACTTGGCTACCACCCTACAAAGCAACCAATCGCCTGAACGAATCACTTCGCTCACCGCACTGGCTGCACACTACCGCAACCGCTGGGTAACAGCGACGGCTTCATTGCTACACACCTACATAACCGAGCGTGTGGAGAGCGGCGATGCAGCCCCCAACCGAAAGCGATTGTCACCCAGTGTAAGCCTCTCATTGAAACCGTTCGAAGCACCGCTGCGTATACGTGCATCCTACCAAGACATCTATCGTACGCCTACCTTCAACGACCTCTACTATGCACAAATTGGCAACCGAAGTTTGCGTCCTGAAACGACCCGCCAATGGAATGTAGGAGCAACTTGGAATACCCCTATCTGGGGCCCCATTGCTACCCTAAACCTAACGGTAGATGGATACTACAACCGCGTAAAAGATAAGATTGTGGCCGTACCTACCATGTTTGTCTGGAAAATGAGCAACCTAGGGGAGGTAGAAACATGGGGAGCAGATGTAAGTCTAACCAGTGAAGTAATACTGACGGATGGCTACCACCTGCATCTAACCGGTAGCTACAGCCTAATGATAGCCGAAGATGTCACGAATCCCGATTCAAAAGTGTGGAGAAATCAAATTATCTATACCCCAAAACATTCAGGATCGGGCAGCATAGGTATAGAGACCCCTTTTGCTACACTAAGCGCTAACCTTTTTTATGCATCCGAGCGATACACCATGGGACAGAACCTACCCGAGAATCGCATCCCACACTATACAGATTGGGGACTCTCACTTTCGCGCAGCTTCAAGTGGGGAAAACATCGCCTACGTTTGCAACTCGATGCATTGAACTTGGGGGGAACCAATTACGAAATTATTCGGTACTACCCCATGCCAGGGCGTAACTACAAAGCAACCCTAAACTACCAGTTATAAGAGTGAAGAAAACAAGAATCTACCCGATAGCTTGTACCTATAAATTAATATTCAAAGATAAAGAAACAGATGAAAAAACAATTTTACCCTTTGGCTATTGCCTGTGCAGTAGTAACTCTAGCAACCTCTTGCAGCAGCGATAACGACCCCATTGTTCCTGAAACTCCTGAAGTAACAGCCGTAGGAGCTTATGTAATTAACACAGGTAACTGGAATGCCAATAACGGAACCATTCAATGGTTCGACTTAGAAACAGAAAGTGTAGGAGGTGATCTCTTTAGAGCAGCCAATTCATCGGATATAGGCGACCCACAAAGTATGCAAGTATATGGTAGCAAGCGCTACATAGCTTGTACGAGCTCTGCGAAAATAGAGGTGGTAGATGAATCCTGCAAAGTGATTAAAACGCTTTCATTAACCAATGATCAAAACCAACCTGTCAATCCACGCTACCTAACTGCAGCCGAAGGATTTGTTTATTTTACCGCACAAGATGGTAGCCTTTCTAAACTAGATACCACCTCGCTTGCTATCGTAAACAAGCTTCAGTTGGGCGATTATCCCGAAGCACTGACCTATGCAAATGGAAAAATTTATGTGAACCAATCCTATTACTACACCATGAGCGAAGGTGGAAACACTGTTAGTGTAGTGGATGCTGCCACTTTTACAAAAATCAAAGAGATTTCAATTAAACTGAATCCATATACACAATGTGTAACGGGCGAAGATGGAAACATCTACGTGGTTTCGAATGGAAACTATGCCGGCGATCCATACAAGCCAGAAGCCGAATGGGTTTATCAAACCGTGCAACGTATCAATACCACAACCGATGCTGTAACAGAGTTGTGCAAAGGAACCTACATAGCCCTAAAAGGAGGTAAAATGTATGTACTTTATGCCGAGTACTACCTACCCGAAACGCATCGCATCTTTACTTACGATTTAGTAACAGGTGCAGAAGAGAATCTACCCATTGAGTTGAGCCAGTTCCAAAACCCTACGTTTCTAACTCTACACCCTATCACGGGCGATCTTTACATAGGCGATGCCCCCTACTCTTCGAATGGCGACCTCTATATCTACAACGAAAGTGGAGCCTTTAAAAAGAGAATTGAAACAGGTATCTCACCACAAGGCATGTACTTCGTAACGGAATAAACATGAAGAAATTTTTCACCTACTTACTATCTGCCAAAATAGTAATGGCACTTTTGCTTCTATCCGCTTGTGGCGGAGGAGGCAAAAGTGCCTCTTTTTCTAGCGATGGTCAAGAGATCTCGATAGAATATGCGGAGAACATTACCATCGTAGAGCACGAGGGATACACCGTAGCCGAGCTGCGAAATCCTTGGAAAACCGACCATATTCTACATACCTACATACTGGTAGATAAAGCAGCCCCCCTCCCCGAGAAGCTTCCCAAAGGAACCCTCATTCGCACGCCACTTACTAAAATTGTGGTCTACTCGTCGGTACACTGCAGTCTCATAGAACAACTAGGGGCCATTGAAACCATTGTAGGGGTGTGCGACTTAAACTACATCAAACTACCCACCATTCACGAAAGACATGCTGCAGGAGTTATAGCCGATATGGGCGAAGGCATGTCACCCAACATCGAAAAGATTATCGATATGCATCCGGATGCCATTTGGCTCTCCCCCTTCGAGAATAGCGGCGGATATGGACGCATTGAAAAACTGAACATTCCACTCATAGAGTGTGCGGATTACATGGAGACCTCGGCCTTGGGACGTGCCGAATGGATGCGCTTTTATGGACTGCTATTGGGTAAAGCCCCGCAAGCAGAGAGCCGTTTTGGAGAGATAGCCCAGAAGTACAACGAACTCAAAGAGCTTGCTCAAAATGTGGCCTACCGCCCCACTGTGATGAGTGAACTAAAGAGTAGTGCTACTTGGTACACTCCAGGAGGAAGAAGCACCACGGCCAGACTCTATGCCGATGCAGGAGCAGACTATGTATTTAAAGAAGACAACCGTAGCGGATCACTTCCGACCTCTTTCGAGGTGATGTTTGATCGAGGAGAGCTTGCCGACTACTGGATTATTCGGTACAACCAAGCAACCGACAAAACCTACCGAGAGATAAAACAAGACTATGCCCCCTATGCAGGTTTTAAGGCATTCAAAGAGCGAACCATCTACGGTTGCAACACCAACTACACTCCTTATTACGAAGAGTCGCCCTTCCAACCCGATGTCATTTTACAAGAGTTCATAAAAATATTTCATCCTACCCTACTGCCTACGTACGAATTAAAATATTTCAGTACCTTAGCAGAATAGTTTAAACCAAGTTTCGAAGTAAACCACCCAACGGGGCAAAGTAATCCGTTTGTCCCCTTGTTTTTAGTGTACAACTGGAGTGGTACACCTGTCCGACTGGAGTGGTACACCCGTCCGACTGGAGTAGTACACCCGTTTGACTGGAGTGGTACACTAACTTGGTTGGTACGTACAAGAAAGATTCGGCTTGCGTGTAGGAAACTTAGCAAGCAGTTACAACTAATCTACTTTAAATAAAACATGAAGCGAAAGAATATCTACTATGGACTCTTTTTGTTCGCACTTATTCTGATCCTATTTGTAGCGAATCTACTTATTGGATCGATCCACATACCTGCAGAGGCTGTTTGGAATGCCTTGGTAGGAAATGAAGTAGAGCGAAGTAGCTGGGCATTTATCGTATGGGAGTCACGTTTACCACAAGCCTTTACCGCCTTACTTTGCGGGGCTACGCTAGCCGTTTCGGGTTTGCTGCTACAAACAGCCTTTAACAATCCCCTGGCAGGTCCCTCCATTCTCGGTATCACCTCGGGCTCTAGCCTTGGAGTAGCTCTGGTCATGCTAGCAGGAGGGGGAACACTCGCTGCCGGTAGCTTTACCTTATCGGGTTTCTTACCCATTGTACTGGGGGCTTTTATCGGTTCAATGGTTGTAATGGGCACCCTTCTGTTTCTCTCTACCCTGATTAAAAGCAGTGTGATGCTGCTTATTATGGGCATTATGATCGAGTACATAGCCAGTTCGGCCATATCCCTACTCAACTTCTTCTCTACGGCCGAAGGGGTGCAATCGTATATGATGTGGGGAATGGGGAACTTCAGTGGGGTATCGCTGTTACAACTTCCCTACTTTGCCCTCTTTACGCTGGCCGGTTTGCTGCTATCCATCCTCCTTATAAAACCCCTCAATGCCATGCTACTAGGGGCTAGATATGCCGAGAACCTGGGTGTAAATATCCGTCGCACCCGCAATCTACTGCTTATTACAACGGGACTATTAACCGCCGTAACCACCGCCTTTTGCGGGCCCATCTCCTTCTTGGGACTGGCGGTACCGCACATGGCCCGACTCTTTCTGGGTACATCGAATCACAACTCGCTCCTCCCTATTACCCTATTAATGGGTGGTGTGGTAGCCTTGCTTTGCAACCTAATCTGTGTGCTTCCTAGCCAAACAAGCATAATTCCGCTTAATGCGGTAACTCCTATTTTAGGTGCTCCTGTTATTTTATATGTTATTATCAACCAACGCAAAATACAATATTTCCAATAATGAAGCCAGCTGCCGTTATTACTGCTACAGATCTTACCATTGGTTACCGAACAGGTAAACTTGAGCAGCGTGTACACGAGAACCTCTCTTTTCAACTTTTTCCGGGAGAACTAACCTGCCTACTTGGAGCGAATGGTACAGGAAAATCGACATTGCTTCGTACCCTATCGGCTACGCAACCCATCCTATCGGGTGAGTTGAGAGTGGGAGATAAACCGTTGGCAAGCTTTAGCGAAAAAGAGCGTTCGCGCACTATTGGGGTGGTACTTACAGATAAAACCCAAGCAGGTGGGCTAACCGTTTATGAACTGGTAGCTTTGGGAAGACACCCACATACAGGCTTCTTCGGTCGCCTCAACCAACAAGATCATGCAGTTATTGAAGAGGCACTCGATGCGGTAGGAATTAGCCACAAGGCACAGAGCTACACGGCCGAACTATCGGATGGCGAACGACAAAAGGTGATGATTGCCAAAGCATTGGTACAAGAGTGCCCACTTATTCTGCTCGATGAGCCTACAGCCTTTCTGGATGTGGTGAGTCGGATCGAGATTATGACCCTGTTGCACAAACTGGCCGTAACACAAAACAAAGCGATTCTACTCTCCACACACGATATTGAACAAGCCTTAGTATTATCGGATAAGCTGTGGTTGCTCTCGAAAGAGCAAGGATTAATTTGCGGCGTTACAGAAGATCTTATTTTAAATCATCGCATGGAGGGGCTGTTTAAGCACCCCAACATACGCTTTGACTACAACCACGGTGTATTTTATCCACAAGTAAGCTGTCGACAAGAGATCACGCTATCGGCAGCCAATGAACTCTTGCAACATTGGAGTATCAATGCACTCAATCGACACAACTATGCCTGTTTAACCGAAGAGAGAGAGACGCAATCCTTGCCTCACTTAACGGTTAAATCGGCACACGAAATTTGTTTTCAATTCGGTAACACCACCCATTGTTACAACTCTTTTGAGGAGTTACTTGGTGGGCTCCCTCAGTTACTTTAGGCTCAAATGGAGGGATGGGTGATTAGATTCCATTGATTTCATGGTATCACCAACACAAAAAAAAAGAATGCTCCTAGTTACGATGAAAGAACTCTTACAAAAACCATCCAGTAAGAAGTGATTAACAGTATGATTCTTTGCACAGTACAAAAATTCTCCACCTAAAAGTTAAGATAGAAACAGTAGAGTAGTAAACATACCACTCTTAACCATTTCTATCTTGTAAGAGGAATTAATCCATTGGATCAACCTCCATGTTAAAGCTATTAAAATCGGCAGCTAAACGAACACCCGTTCCATAGTTTAAAGCATAAAGACCTACCATGGTACCTGTAAAGTTCCACTCAGGCGTTCCTTCATCACTTAAATATGCCGCATTTTCTATTGTACCGGCACGACTCCACGCTTGATTATCATAGCTATAAAAGAATTCTCTTTTTAAATGAGTAACTTGCACTCTCAGGTAGAGGTTTGATGACTGGATTCCCCGTACTTCATTTACTACCCTTTGAATTCTCTCACGTCCCCTTTTCTCTTCCAAGACTAATTTAAGCTCACCATCTTTTTCCTTTCGCAACGAAAAGGAGATGTATGTTTGGGTATCGTAGTAACATACAAGACCTGCTTGTTCGCTGGATTGAGGTGAGAATTCCATTTGAGTCGTTGCTCGGTAGTTCTTTGAGGTTTCGCGTTGAACCACAATATTCCGGGCTTGAATATCATCAAGTGTAAAGTTTCCAGTATAGAGCCTTAAATAGCCTGGGCGTTCAATTAAACTTCTCTCTTCATAAATAGGATTACGTACATTAAGCCATTGGATAGCTAACTTAGAATCATTAAAATCATCATTTTGAACTCTCTGTAAAGGTGAATATGGTAAATCAGGATAAGTGAAACTATCAGCCAATTGGCCATTTACCATAACATAAGGCCAGCCGTCCTTCTCCCATCTTACAGGATAGAGACTAGTCTCGCGGCCTAACTGAGAGATTCCTTTTTTAGCGTAAGATGTTTCAAAATCGGTTTCATCACGTCTTTGCGTGATTACTGTTATGTACCAATCACCATGTTGGGTCTTAAAAAACTTACCATGTCCTTGATGTTTATTGATTGCTTGTTGATTATACTGGGCTATAAAAGGACTTTGTGGATGCATCTCATAGGGTCCATATATATTTTTGGAGCGAGCCAATAATTGATGATGACCATCAAACTCTCCCGAAGAAGCAGCCATCATAAAATAGTAATAGTCATCCTTTTTAAGTAAATGTGGTGCTTCAGGAGCAGCTTTTTTACCTCCTACGGTCATCCAAAAAGGACCTTCTACGATTTGGGTACAATCACGATTCAGTTTGACTATTTGCGTTCCATTACCTGTAGGAATACCTGCAGCAAACAACATATAATGTTCCCCGTTATCATCCACAAAATGTGATGGATCATTGCCATAATCTGTGAGTTGTACAGGCGCACTCCAAGGGCCATAAATACTTTTGCTTTTTGTCATGTAATTACCTCGTACGTTTACACTTCGATCTTTTTTAAGCTGAACTAAACAATAAAACACATAAAACTCTCCGTTGTAATACGAGATATCTGGTGCCCATACACCACAACCATCATAATAGTGGGTAAGATCGATGGGATTTTCATCATTAAAAACATAGCTTTCCTGTTTCCAGTTTACTAAGTCTTTAGAATGAGAAATTACCAGGCCTGGAAAGTACTGAAAGGTTGAGTTTATCGTATAATAGTCATCACCCACTCGAATTGTCGAAGGATCAGGAAAAAAACCGGGCATCACCGGATTTGTATAAGTTCGTACACTGCTTAAAGTTCCACTCTGAGCCTTTATAAATAGAGTGGTTAATAATAAAAAACAGATAAAAGAGGTAAGTTTTCTCATTATTTATATTTTTAAGTTTGTAAACTATTTAATCAACACTCAATTTTGTCTTCGCATAATCTGCAATTTTTAATAGAATAGTTCCATACTTATCTGAGAAAAAACGATTTGTAAATGCATGTTCATAATCCTCAAAATAGACCTCCTCTACATCCGCTTTGTTATGACGTAAAGCTTGAGCAAACCATTGACTCTGTTCATAATGGATAGTTGTGTCTGCCATTCCATGCAATAACAAGAAAGAAGGAAGCTCTCTGTTCGATATACAGCTTATAGGAGAGAATCGTTGAAGAGTTTCTTCACTTGAAGAACCTAAATAAGACTTACAAAGATCTTTACTCGGAAAATTAGTAGAGCGTGTTCTGAGCAGATCATACGTACCGTAAAATCCGATAAAGAATTTACAATCGGATAAACTTAGTGCTGCCATTGATCCCAGATAAGCACCTGCTGAAGCACCTAAAATTCCCCAACGTTCACAATCAAGTTGAAATTCGTCTTTATTAGCAACAAGATAGTCCCACGCATTGACAATCTCTTTCTGCACTTGATCCAATGTGGCACCTTGTCCAAGTAAAGAGTAAGAGATCCGCACGCCTGCAATACCTTGAGAAGCTAAATAGGATGAATGAGTTTTAAATACATCCAAAGAGCCTCCCGACCAACCACCACCGTGTATGTAGAAAATAAAAGGAAAAGGGCTATCTCCCGTCTGAGGCAAATCAACCTCTAGTTTCAATTCATAGTTCTCATTTTTTAGGTAAGTAACCTGAATGCTCTTATGAGTCATTGAACAGAGAGCATTAGAATCTTTGAGGGAATAGTAATAAGGTACTGTAATATCTGACTTTGAATGTATATCAACAAGCTCATTCAACTCTTTTTCATTCTTCAACAGAAACTCTCCTACATCTCCAAGGGTCAATTCCCAACCATAGCGGTTATGGTACGTATGTGGCGAAGGAGCTACTTGACTTGTTAAATTAGAAATAAACTCGGCTGTTTTACAACCAATATCGTTGAGTGCCTCTTGGTTATAATGTACACGATCATGATACCAATTACGCTCAAGAAGTGAGTCTGTTGCACTATATACAATATATACATATTGCATCTCTAGGGTCACTTGATATTGCATCTCACGAACAGAAATAGTTCCATTTTTGCTTCTATCCAATTGATATCCAGTTTGAACGATGTAAAAAGGGGTTGATTTACCATATTTTTGTCTAAAACGCGTAATTACATTTTTAAGTGCATGTTTATAATCAGTTGCCGACATTCTACCATCCAGTATTGCATTTGCATCTCGCTCACCTTGTAACCATAAAATGCCTGACAAAGAAGCTTTACTTAATTCCAAAGCTGCATCTATTTTTTCAGTAGCATCCTCAAATATCTCTCCACGCTCATCCCACGTGTTATAGGGAGGTAACCATCCAGCCCGGTGACAAGAAGCACCGCCTCTTCCCGCAGAGACTATATATATTGTATCGCCCGTTAATTCGGACATTCTTTTAGCAAAAGAAGGGGCTACTGAACCTGTCGTAGCTTGTTGGAGTAATTTCCAATTCTGACCTATCGGATCTTTTAAAGCTATTATGGAGTCTCTGAGAATATCATACTCATAACAAGGCATAAACGAACAGTCTACACTTTTCGTATGATCACCTACTCCTACTGCATTGCTTTGCCCAGCAACCACGTACAGTTTGGGGGAAGAAGTAGGGAAACCACAAATAGCAAACAGAGAAAATAAACATAAAAAAAGACATCTATATTGATTCATAATTTAAAGCATTTAAATGATTCTTTGATTGTAAATATCACTGATATAAAAAAGAATGGCCATAGTTACTATGAAAGAACTATAGCCATTCCGACAAAAAACAAACTATGAAAAACTATTTACACTATCTAAAAAACCTCTATGACTTGTTCCTTCTCAAATCCATAATATCCATAACTAACAACCATCTTTTTACCTTTTGCCTCTTTCGGTATAGTATATACTCCTTTGAAAAGTCCACTATTATTTGCTGTCTCTTCGACTGTAATTTTTTGTGGCTCAGAACCCTCTATACAAAGTAAGACCCATCCTTTATCTTTTTTACTCCAATCTATATTAAGGGCTGCTTTCAGCTCTATTTGTACTTTATCGCCTACTTTGGCACTTTGTATCTTCTCGTTTTTACTGTTGCTCACTACCAAGGCGTGTGAATCCAACGTTGAGAAGGTAAGTGTAGCCATCCATCCTCTATTAGAGATGGCCCATCCTTCAGTCGCATAAGCTTTGTTTCCAATGGCATCTAGATCGGAAGCTGTCTCTTTCGACCCACTCTTTGGGAATTGGCTATCTAGCGGAGTACCTTCTAGCGTACCACGACAAGGACCCAGGTAACCATATCCGTGAGGGTGGGCATCCGGCCATCCAATCTCGACCCCTTCCCAATAACCTTTTTTCGCTAGACGCTCCTCACTTTTATGCCCGATGTGTGCACCCGCAGGGTTTACACCAAATACAAAATCGACTTGTGCCCATCCTAATTGTCTAAGTGCTGGCTCATTTAACAGGTGAGCAGCTGCAAATAGGCTACCTCCTAAGGCGGGTGATCCACCCAACTCCTTGGTTAATGGGTGCGCCATTTCGGTTTCAGAATGGCTTCTGTACTTCCATGGATTGTTACATTTACTTTGAATATGTTTGGCCCAAGCTGCTATCTTCTCTTTAGTACCTTGTGGTGCTTTATCGGGTGCAACAAGTAGGAAGAACTGCAATGCCTGAGGGGTAATATGCTCTCCATTGCGAATCCACCACATGTGACGTGGATTGTTAAAATCCCAATTGTCAATAATGTCTTGGGCACTTTCTTGCGCATATTTCAAGAATTTCTCAGGGTTGCCATCTTTCTCATTCAATTCACATAAATACATAAAGAGATTGCTAAAAACAGATTGCCCAAAAACATTACCCATCTCATTAAACTCTTGAAATCCATAATCCACCCATTTGGTACTATAAGTCCAATAACGAACCACCTTATGTCGATCATATTTTTCCCATCTATCTAGACACTCTTTTCGATAAGCTTGGTATTTCTCTTCACTCAAGTGGGGTTTTAAAAAGGTATGATAAGCTGCACAAAGGGGAGCGAGTTGATCCAGCGTGTTCCAATAGTCGTATGTCATACGTGGCTGGCCCTCGTAACCGAGTGTTCCATGGCGGGTAAGTATAGGTCCATCGAACTCAATGTGGTGATAGGCAAACTCGCCGTGCCAAAGAATTAATTCCAAAAGGTCGGCAACCTTTTTATTCCCCAATTCAGAGGTCCAGTTATCGAACAGTGCCGGATTTGAAGCATAGAAAAGCAATTCAAAAGTAGACTCTAATCCAAAAGCGCCTTGATCGCGTGAAGGACCTCCTCCATAAACCTTCGATTCATTTGAATTTACAGGATCTTCAGACCCTCTAACATCGACAAAGAAATCGTAAGCCAATTTAGAGGATACTTTTTCCATCAAGTGATCGGCTATCCAGAAGGGATAAGAACGCCCTTTATCCTTCACTTCAATAATGAATTCATCTTGAGTTATTGGATTAAAATCAGAAAACCAACCTTGACTGTATATCATTTTCCCTTCATACTCCACCTCTTGAGTACGGGTATTTATGACTTTAAAGGGTGTATTATCGGGGGCTCCGTAACAGACAAAATGTTTTGATTCATTTAAATTGTATCCCGCTTGGTTAACGAGGGGAAAAAACTTATCAAATGTTTGTGCGCTCATATTTGCAGATGAAGCAGCACCCAGAAAGGCCATGAAAGCCCATGTTTTAATTCGATGTTTCATTGGGTTATTTTAAAGGTATATGTACATTAAAAGAGTGGCCGCTTTGGGAATAGTCCACCATATCATCGGCAGCTAAGAAAAGAGCTATGGGCTTACCATCTTCGATGAGTAGCTGGGGACGCTCAAGGTGCTCCATTTTAGATAGAGTACCATCCTCCCAACGAATTTCAGGAACAGAAATCAGAGGGTTCTCTGTAGGATTCCAGTCAAATCCATTGGTCGAATAAAAGAGAACCAAGGAACGTCCAGCAGGTGTAAAACTGCCTTTCATATCTTTCACGATGGCATAATAAGTTCCATCCTGCATCCAAATATAAGGATCTTCTGCAGGAAATGAAGACTCTTTAGCTGTAAAAATAGGAGTTGTTTTTTTCTCAAATGGCCCTATGGGTGAATCAGAGGTAGCACATAAGTGTACAACTGGACCTCCCCAAATACCAGGTAATTGCTTGGCTACTGCCTTATAGACCAGAAGATACTTTCCATCTTGCATTTTAGTAATGGAGGGATTTGCCATCATCAATGCATCGTGAGCATTCTCATGGGCCGATACATCAATCAGAGGTTGATCAAAGCGCTGCCAAGGACCAAAAGGAGTTACAGAAACCGCTACTCCCAATCGCTGATTATTGCGATGAGTGGCGTTTAGATCCGTTTTCATATTGACACCGTTCCCCGTATTACCGGTATAATAGAGGTAGTACTTACCTTCAAAGAAATGAATCGTAGGATTGTGTGTATTCAAGCCATCCCAATACTCTTTTCCTCGAGCAGGCAGGGCTAAATCCTGAAATTCATAAGGGCCTAATGGATTCTTGGAGGTGGCGTGTGCAACCTCAGAGTGTGTAACCCAAGCCAAGAAGCCATACTCCTTCTTCCATCTTGAATAGAAAAGGTGATAGAGTCCATCATCTCCTTTGATTGGAGAAGCTCCCCACGTATAATATGCATCATCTTCGAGTACAGAAATCGAACTAGCAGGCTGAAGCGCTATGGTATATTTAGATGGATCATTTTCCTCTTGAGACCAAACAACTGAGAAAAAGAGAAACATGGACAGTAGTAATAAACTTCGTTTCATAACAAATTACTAATTAATAAGCTTAATAAGAATAGAGAGATTAGATTTTCTTTATTTTTGAGCGGTAGACTAACTCTCCACCTAAAAAAATAAGAATAAGCGAGATGGATGATACAAGCAACAGATTTGAGCCTGCCAATATACCCAAACTTAGAATTAAGATACCGGTTAGCAATATCCCTAAACCAATGACGAAAAGACTCTGACTATTGTCGGTAGCTGGGCTATCTTCTCTTCCAGCTTCCGAACGCTCGGAAATCTCTTTACATAGCATATGTTTATCATCTACTATATTTCTAGAGGAGGCATAAAATTCCCAAATCAAGAGAATTAGTACAGGAAATGCTACACCTGTTGCCATCTCTTCGGCTCTGGTTAGAGAGAAACCAAACGCATAAGGTGCTACAAATTTCAGAAAAGCATTTAACAGCAATGAGATGAGCGTAGCACTTCGAACCGAAGCAGCCGTTTGACGCTTTGAGAAGAGTGTCCAAATAATAGGTAAATAGAGAGGTACACCCGTTAAGGCGGCTACACTAATTACTACATTAACAATTCCTCCCATCAGTGGAATAAGCAGAGCAATAATAACGGCCAACAATCCAAAACCGATGGTAGAATACCTTGCTACACGCATTAACTCTTTCTCGGTAGAATGAGGAAAAAGACGGCGGAAGATATCATTGGTAAATACACCTGCTGAAATATTTAATGTTCCATTCAATGAGCTTGCAGTGGCAAAAATCATCCCCCCCAACATCAGCCCTAGCAACCCAGGAGGAAGTGCTTCTTTACACATCAGCAAATAGGCACCTTCATTAGCCAATCCCGAGAGATCGGGATTATAAACCCGATAAATCATGGGGGGCAACATCCATAGGATGGGGCTGATTAGATAGAGCGATCCAAATAGAAGACCTACCTTCTTAGCATCTTTCTTATCCTTTACGGTGGTATATCTCTGTATGTACGACCAGTTTCCACCTAAAAAGAAAAGATTATAAAAGCAGAAGGCCAAAATAAATAAAATAGAATATTCGTCGCTAAAGAGTGAAAAGAAATCAGAAGGTACCTTTTCAATAAAACTCTCAACCCCTCCAACCTTATCAAACGAAAGAGGAACAACAATAAAAATAGCAGCTGTTAGAATTACAAATTGCAATACATCGGTTACTACCACAGCCCATAACCCCCCAACAGTGACATACAGTATACTAATACCACCTAGGAACAGAATACAACTCTGAAGAGGGAATCCAGTAGAGACCTCTACAATCTTTGCTACGGGATAGAGAAAAGAACCGGTAGTAAACATAGAGATTAGCAAGAATAAGTAGGTATACATTTTCTGGACGTTTACACCCAACCGATTGGTTATGTACTGAGCAGCTGTCAACACCCCTGTGGCACGCCAACGGGGGGCAATCAAGAGCGCTACCCCAAATCCAGCTAAGCACATAGCGGATTGGATGGTAATAGCTACCCATCCATGAGAGTAAGCTATAGAGCCCCATACCACAAAGGTACCTGCCGAGAAAAAACCCATGAAAAGCGATAGACCACTAATCCACCAAGGCACTTGGCCACCAGCAGCAAAGAAGCTTTTCATATTCTTACCACTGTTTGAAAAGGATATACCAGCCAATAAAATACCTAGCGTAAATAGGCCGATTGTAATATAATCGAGAGTTTGCATATTGATTATTTAGGAATTCAATAAATATTTAAAATACACGTTTAGTCAAATCTGTTTAGCTACTCCTCTCTGGTATCAGAAGAAACAAGGTGGTTCACAGATAGGAAATGAAACTGATTGCTATTAAACAACTCAGTACATCGAACTACTTACTTTATCTCTACTCGAAAAAGAGAAGCAGGAATGTTCTTATGGGGGCGTTTTAATACAATCCCAATCTCCGATGTTTGGATGGGGCTCTTCAATTGCAACGAGTAGATCGTTTGGTAGTTTTCAGAGACTTCTGCTAGAAGTTTACCTGCGCCATCCACCACTTTAAATTCGCGTACACAAAACGGCATAACGCTTTCCGGATGGTTCCATTGAATGGTCTCCATAGGATGGTCATAATCGGTGTCAAAATAGAGTTTTATCTCGCTAACTATTTTTTCGTCCTTCCACTTAAAGAGCACTTTCGACTCCGCTTCATTTCGATCTGCAACCCATGCATTGGGAGTTATATAGGGGCGAACATAGCCATTCAGAAGGTTCTCTTTTACAAAACAGTCCAAAGGAGGATCTATTTTTAAAGCAAGGTTCCTCCCTTCAGGCCGACGATCGGGAGTAAAAAACTCAAAATTTTCAAAGCCACTATTGGGAGGAGAAACCTGTTTACCAAGATTATTAACCGCTAAATTAAATTTATTCGAGGCCGAAAGGATTCCTGTAACACGCTCATCACTTAGCTCTACTTTAATTAAATCATTGTTCCTTAATATCAGAAAAGCATAAGTGTCTGTTGGAATGCTATTTTGAAAGAAGAGATCAATCCACTGCTTGCCTGGCTGAAGCGCTAAGGTGAGTTTTTCTACAACCCTATCGGGTGTATAATTAAATGGTTTCTCAGAAACCATTAGGTCAACCTCTAAAACCGTCTTTTCAGAGAGATCCACATGCACTTGAAAGCGATATGGTTGGGCAGCATTGAGAGGAAGAATCATGGCACGAGAAAAGTTTAAAGGCTGCCACTCCTGGTTACCAGCCAATTCAGAAAAATGCCATGTAGAACTAACCTCACTATGAGCACTACTCACCAAGTTTCGCCTCTCATCAATAGGCAAATGAGGAATGCTTTGACCATTTATATTAAGTTGTTGTTGTAACTCAGCCATATACTCTGCAGAAAGTAATTGAGCAGGCATACACGCTTTTTCTTTACACAGTGCAGCTGCAGTTCCAATAGCTTGTCCGCCAAATGCACTGGTTATCATTACTCGAGTAGAGCCAAAGGCAACATGAGAGGCACTAATTAATCGACCAAGAAAATACAAATTGGTTATATCTTTACTTACAAAACTTCGATAGGGTATTTCATAAACTCCCTTCGAATGGTATTGATTGCAACTCGGTAAATCGGAGTATATACCTTCGGCTGGATGCAAGTCGATTGCCCATCCCCCATATGCTATACTGTCGTCAAAGTGTGTTTGATGAACAATATCGTTTTGGCTCATCATATAGAGTCCCTCAAAGCGCCTACTCTCGCGTTTTCCGGGTATAGTTCCGACCCATTCCAGAGTCATATTCTCGGCTTCAGGATAAAGCCCCGAATTTTTAATATGATTCCATGCCCCATATACAATGCGCCACAATTCCATCTTAATATCTTCGGATTCGTGAATGGTATCCATATTGCCACCAAACTCAAACCACCAATAGTTACAACCCGTTTGATCGGGGGTGATTTTATGCAATTTTGGAATAACACTCATATCTTTCAGTGCAAACTCAGGAGCAACATACTTTACAGGTGCAGATGTTACTTTGGGATATAAGAAGATCGTATGCCCCAACAGTTTACCATATTTATCGGAAGGAGAGAAACCTTCATCAAATTCGTCGGGTTTCTCCGCCTCGCTACGGTAAGTAGCTCCAGACAAAAAGCCCAAAACTCCATCGCCTGAAGCATCACAGAATAGTCCTGCTTTAAATTGATAGGAAGTGGCATTCTGCGGGTTGTAGGCTATGACTGATTCGATGGAAGAATTTGAGGATTTAGTCAAATCGTACACCACGGTATTTAGATAGAGGGTAATATTGGTCTCGGCCAAGACTTTATCGAGTAGCAAAGCATCGAACAGTAGCGGATTCCCCTCTTTGTTACGGTAGAGATTCTCAACCATAATCTCGCCGATAACTCCACCCTCGCGCGCCCAACGATTATTATTTCCCATATGAGAGGTAGCACCCAGTGCCCAAACTCGAATTTCACTCGATCCATTTCCTCCAAGCACAGGCCTGTCTTGTATGAGAGCAACTTTCATACCTTTTCGAGCAGCTGCTATCGCGCAACAAACTCCACTTAGGCCACCCCCAACGATTACCAACTCTCTGTTTACCTCAAGATGCGGATGATTTCTTTTATTGATTTCTTCTTTCAACAACATAGTACTTCCATTTAATGTAACAGGTACGAAAATAGAACATTATTAAAGGTGAAATACAAAAAACAAAAAATAGATCCACCGAAAACCCTATAATTTTGCGGAAACGCTCCCGAAAACAACCTGAAATCAAGACGGCAGTTACCAAATCCTAACCCACCAAGGAAACTAAACAGGTACCGTAAACCAAAATGTAGAACCTTTCGATAGTTTAGACTCCACACCTATCTTACCTCCGAGTTTATCGACTATGGTTTTACAGATAGCCAATCCCAATCCCGTACCCTGTTTTTTCTTCTCAATACGTGTGAAGCGGTCAAAGATAGAGCCCAGTTTCTCTTCCGATATTCCATTACCCGTATCTTTTACATAGAAGTAAAAATCGTCTCCTTTAAGCCTATACCCCATTGTAATGGTACCTTTATCAGTAAACTTAATAGCATTGGTTACAAAATTCGATAAGACCTGCATCAATCTATTCTGATCAGAAGAGAGAACATGACAATCCTCGGGAGTTTCACGCATCAAATCAATCGTTTCGATCTTATCTCCTAACCGCATTCGCATAGATTGCTCTACATCGAACATCAAATTATTTAGGTCAACATCCGAGTAGGTAAACTCAAGCGTACCTGCCTCTATCTTGGCCAAATCGAGTATATCGCCTATAAGCTGTTGTATCAACTCATTGTTCACCCGAATAATTTCTAGATATTGCTCTTTCTCCTCCTCGGTTTCGGCAGTAGCCAACAATTCGGAAAATCCCAAGATTGTATTCAGGGGAGTACGAATTTCATGATTCATATTGGCTAAGAAGGCTGATTTGGAACGATTCGCTTCCTCAGCATCAAGACGGGCCTGTTGTAACTCCTTCTGAATATTTTTCATCTGCGTTACATCATATACCGTTAGTACAATCAGAGGATTCTCCTCTAACTTCAAGAACTTACCTGAAATGCAAACGTCACAATCCACCAAGTTATTATCATCTTTTACGATAGAAATAAAGGATTCAAAGTTGCTAAAATCTTCCTTCTGCTCAAATGTATCGGTTATTTTAGCACGAATGGGGCAAGTAGAGCAACCTTCATGGGTGCCGCATCCCTGTTCTGCATTTAGCGCATTCTTACAGTGCAACAAGTCACCTACACGTTGAGCGGCAGAGGATGCTACTGTACCTGTTAAGTCATAATAGTTTGTCATCAACACCTTAAAGTCTTCGTCGATGAGTAATACATACGCGTTAATGTTCTTTAGAACTGCATTTAGAACCTCAGAAGAGGCTTCTCCGTTATCATAATTTTCTACCATAAAAAAGAGATTATATCCTGCATAGAGTTTTGTGCCAATCTACCAAAGTCACAAATTTACAATTATAGTTTATGATTGCAAAAAAAACAGGCAACTCTTGCTAAAAGCAAAGATTTATTAACCATCTATTTTAACAGAATGGAATAATAGGCTGTAACCATCACAAATTAAGAAAATCAGAATGTAACATCTCTTCATTACCCCCTTAAAGCAGGATTTATTACTACCCATGAAGCGCTACACAAGGAATGTAAAGAGTCTTTCGATCATCCAACAGGCTATTCAACTCAAGGAGGTATTCACGATTAAATGAGTGACTAACCTTCCACTTAAGATTCAATCAAAAGCAAAATTTGTAAGGTTCATAAATCGGAATTGAATAGACTCAGAGCTGTGTACAAAGATGTGATTCAATGATAAAAGTTTAGTGCTCTGCTTAACTACGCCAAGAGAACGACCCAAACCGATAGCCATTTCACTAAATCGAGCACCAATAAATTGAGACTAAAAAAAGAGGCAAACGGTTTGTGTTTATTTTTTTTTAAATACATTTGCTATTCTTTTTGTTATCATCATATAGTAAATACAAAAATAAATCAGTATGAAAAGAATTACACTATTTGCAGCTTTTTTACTTCTCTCTATCAGCCATTCATTATTTGCTCAAGAAGTAACTCTTGCAGAGCCCGAATTTGCTGAGGAGACTTTATTACTCCTATCAAATACCGAAGCGGTAAAACTGAATCGAGAGAGTAGCAGTATAAAAACCAAGGCGGGTGCAAGTTTGTACTTAACAGGAATTGGTAAGGTAAAATCGAGAGTAACACTCAAAGGGACTCAATCAACAAGTAAGGGGCAAGGAGGTGCTACTACCCAATTAATTATTAAAGCTGCTGATAATAAAACAGATCCCAATTCATTTATTAGTATCTTCAAATTTGAAATAAAGGGGAATGAACGAAGATTCCAAGTAGCAGAAGCGGGAACCCTCTCTAAAACGGAAACCAATAATTTGGCAAACATCGAGTACAAAGCCAAAAAGTATGGAGAGAGCTCTTACCTCATTCTACTCGAAGAACTGACTCCAGGTGAATATGGAATTATTCTGGGCGATCCGAACAATGCTAATACGAAAAATGGCCTAAAGGTTACCACCTTCTCAGTTAAATAGCCAACTCTATATACTTCATAAAAAGAGGACTCTTGCTGCATGCTAATGCAACAAGAGTCCTCTTTTTACGATCTATCCAGAAGCCTATTAGCTACGGTAGTTCACCAGCTCTTCCGCTTTAAACTTACGGATAAAGTTAAAGTGTTTCTCTACTTCTGCTTCTGCATAGTTTACAAACACATTTGCCGACTTCTCGAACAATTCAGGTGCAGTAGTAGCATCTTGAATTAACAAGTGGCCCATAATACATACAGCTGCCATCTCCATTAAACGACGTGCTACAAAGTCGAGCAGTTCTTGGTCTTGCGCCTCTTTTACAGCATTGGTACAAGCATCGAACTTGGCTGTCATACTCATTACGCGATTCAAGAGTGGTTGAAGCGATTCGCTGCAAGGAATCTCTTCGAACATGCGCAACAAGCTTACATAGGTACCATTCGTTACATAACGAATAGCTGCTACGGTTTGCAACTGAGTTGTACCTTCGTAGATGCTCGTAATACGTGCATCACGATAAATACGTTGACAAGCATACTCCATCATGTAACCCGATCCGCCATGGATTTGAATACAGTCGTACGCATTTTGGTTGGCATACTCCGAGTTCATACCTTTAGCAAGCGGCGTGAAGGCATCGGCCAATTTAGAGAAATATTTTTGCTCTTGACGCTCTTCGGGAGTCAACTTACGGTCACGCGAAATATCATCGAGTGCCTTGTAAATATCGACATAACGAGAAGTTTGGTACAACAACGCACGACCGGCATCGAGTTTACCTTTCATAATCGAAAGCATATCGTATACCGCTGGGAATTCGATAATCGCCTTACCAAATTGTTTACGATCTTTGGCATAAGCCAAACCTTCGTTGTAAGCAGCTTGACTCAAACCTACCGATTGAGCAGAGATACCCAAACGAGCACCATTCATCAAAGCCATTACATATTTAATAAGACCCAATTTGCGGCTACCACAAAGCTCTGCTTTGGCATTCTTATAGACCAACTCACACGTAGGCGATCCGTGAATACCTAACTTGTTCTCAATACGGCGAGCATCTACCCCACCGTCGTTCTTGTCGTAGATAAACATAGACAAACCACGACCATCACGTGTTCCCTCTTCCGAGCGAGCCAATACCAAGTGAAGTTGTGCATCGCCATTGGTGATAAAACGTTTTACACCATTCAGTCTCCAGCAGTTGTGCTCTTCGTCGAAAGTGGCTTTCAACATCACCGCTTGCAAGTCCGAACCTGCATCGGGCTCCGTTAAGTCCATCGACATGGTTTCGCCTGCACAAATACGGGGTATGAAACGGCTGTGTTGATCTTCGTTACCAAACTCGTAAAGCGTTTCTATACAATCTTGTAGCGACCAGATGTTACCAAAACCAGCATCGGCAGCTGCTACAATCTCGGCACACATGGTGTAAGGAGTCATCGGGAAGTTCAAACCACCAAAGCGGCGAGGCATAGTCATACCGTTCAAGCCGGCTTTAACCATGGCATCTAAGTTTTGTTCCGTTCCTGCTGCATAGCGTACACGGCCATTCTCGCAGTGAGGGCCCTCTTCGTCTACACTTTCTGCATTAGCATTGATAATTTCGCCTGTAATTTCGCCCGTAATTTCAAGTACTCTCTCGTACGAATCCATTGCATCGGCATAATCTTGTGGAGCATAATCAAACTCCTCTTTATCTTGGTAGTTGCGCTCTTTCAATTGGCAGATGCGCTCCATGATGGGATTGTTCAAATGGAACTTAAGTTCCGGTATATCTGTATAAAAATTGGCCATGGTTACTTGCTGTTTTTCTTGTAGTACTTAATCAGTTTAGGAATCACCTCTTCTACCGTACCGTTTATTACGTAATCGGCTAGGGTATTGATGGGGGCATCGGGGTCGTTGTTCACCGAAATAATAATGCCCGATTCTTCCATACCTGCGATGTGTTGAATCTGTCCAGAGATACCACAGGCAATGTAAAGCTTAGGACGTACGGTAATACCGGTTTGTCCAATTTGACGGTTGTGCTCCACAAACCCTGCATCGATAGCTGCACGGCTTGCACCCACTTCGGCGTGCAACTCTTTGGCTAAATCAAACAGTTTATCGAAGTTCTCTTTCGAGCCCATGCCATAACCACCTGCTACTACAATGGCAGCACCTTTTAGGTTGTGTTTTGCCTTCTCTACATGACGGTCTATCACCTTCACTACATAGTCGGTTTGCGGTACAAACTTCGCTACATCGTGTTTTTCCACTCTACCGGGATAGTTGGCATCGACAATCTCTTTCTTCATTACACCCTCGCGTACCGTTGCCATTTGTGGACGATCTTTGGGGTTGATAATGTTGGCCACAATGTTACCACCAAAGGCTGGACGAATTTGATACAATAGATTTTCGTAATGTACCCCGGTCTTCTTATCTTCGTGCGGGCCTATTTCTAGTTGCGTACAGTCGGCCGTTAAACCGCTATGCAAAGCCGATGATACACGAGGTCCTAAGTCGCGACCAATTACGGTAGCGCCCATCAAGCAGATTTGTGGTTTCTCTATTTTAAAGAGGTTTACCAAGATAGAGGTGTGAGGCAGTGAGGTGTAAGGAAACAAACCAGGAGCATCGAACACGTGAAGTGTATCGACTCCATAAGGAAGCACCTGTTTTTCGATTCCTTTCAAGTTGTGACCCGCTACCACAGCTTCTAATTGGCAACCCAATTGAGTGGCCAATTTGCGGCCTTTCGTTAAAAGTTCTAGGCTCACATCGAGTACGTGTGCACCTTCTATTTCGCAATATACTACTATATTATTCATAATGGATTATCCTATGGTGTGGTTGGCCAACAATTCTACAACTAATTCTTCAATCTCGTGGTCGCTGCTACCTAGTGTTTTGCTCTCTTTGGCTTGGAATACAATGTTGGTAATCTTCTTCACTTTGGTAGGCGATCCTGCTAAACCGCACTGCTTAGGATCGGCTTGAACATCGGCTGCACTCAGTTCGGTAATGTTTAAGTAAGGATACTTTTCATAAAGGTGTGGGTAAGCCAACTCTCCCTCTTTCAAGATAGCTGCTTTCTCTTGTGCACCCAAAGCGTGTTTGTACTTTTGCACCAATTTGGCATTGCGTGGGCGACAGTCTGAGGCACTGTTGTGCACAGTAAGTACTACCGGATAGGTTGTTTCTACCGTTTCAACACCTCCATCAATGTGGCGTTTTACGCGGATAGTTCTCTTTTTTTCGTCCAAATGAAGAATCTCTTCTGCATACGTAATTTGAGTTAAGCCTAGTTTCTCGGC
>JBOFRN010000037.1:0-16754 GCA_051651025.1 Phocaeicola sp. | reverse complement strand
CTATCTATTTACCTTTGTAGCGGGTACAGGACACGTAGCTTACTCGGTACTACCTGTGATAGCCGAGGTGGCACGTGAAACCAAAATTCGTCCGGAACGTCCATTGGGTATTGCGGTTATTGCCTCGCAACAAGCCATTACAGCCAGCCCTATTTCGGCTGCAACCGTTGCCCTTTTGGGACTTCTTACCGGCTTCGATATTACCCTGTTCGATATACTTAAGATTACCATCCCTGCTACCTTTATTGGTATTTTAGTAGGGGCTCTCTGCTCGATGAAAGTGGGTAAGGAGTTGATGGAAGATCCTGAATACCTACGCAGAATAGAAGACAATGAGCAGGCTGCCCAATCGGTAGAAACAGCAACCATTGAAAATCCGTTTTATGCCAAACTATCGGTTATTCTCTTTGTAAGTGCTACGGCATTGATTGTACTCTTTGGTTCGATATCCTCTTTACGTCCTTCATTCAATGGCAAACTACTCGATATGCCCGCTATTATTGAAATCTTAATGCTATCGGCAGCAGCGCTTATTCTTATCTTTACGCGTACAGACGGTATGAAAGCAGCCAAAGGAAGCGTATTTGGAGCAGGTATGCAGGCAGTAGTAGCCATCTTTGGTATTGCATGGATGGGCGATACATTCATTAACGGAAACATTACCGAGCTAACTGCGGGTGTAGAGCACATTGTCTACCAAATGCCTTGGAGCTTTGGTATTGCTCTTTTCGTGATGTCTATCTTGCTTTATAGCCAAGCAGCTACGGTTCGTGCTTTGGTTCCACTGGGTATTGCTTTGGGAGTATCGCCTTACTTGCTTATCGCCCTATTTCCTGCGGTGAATGGGTATTTCTTCATTCCGAACTACCCAACGGTGGTAGCAGCGATTAACTTCGATAGTACCGGTACAACTCGCATTGGTAAATGGATTTTGAATCACTCCTTTATGATGCCTGGGTTGGTAGCTACCGTGGTCTCTATTGCGGTGGGTATGCTACTTATTCAGCTCTACTAATTTCTTTGTGGAGGGGTACACTCCTCTACGCTCCAACGATGTAGGGAAAAAGTTTGCGGATGCACAGGATAGGCATCCTCAAACTTTTTCCCTATTTTTGTAACCGATTATAACGAAGAAAGGAAGCAATATGGCACAACCCTTAGCCGAGCGGATGCGTCCGCACACAATAGATGATTACATTGGACAAAAGCACTTGGTAGGTCCAGGTGCGGTGTTGCGTAATATGATTGATGCAGGTAGAATCTCCTCTTTCATTCTCTGGGGGCCTCCAGGAGTGGGTAAGACTACACTTGCACAAATCATTGCACAAAAATTAGAGACTCCTTTCTATACGCTTAGTGCGGTGACTAGTGGGGTGAAAGATGTGCGCGAGGTGATTGAAAAAGCGCGTAGCGGACGTTTCTTCTCGCAGAATAGTCCCATTCTGTTTATTGACGAAATACACCGCTTCAGCAAATCGCAACAAGATTCGCTGCTGGGAGCGGTAGAGACGGGGGTGGTGACGCTGATAGGTGCTACTACCGAGAATCCTTCGTTCGAGGTAATTCGCCCGCTCTTGTCACGTTGCCAACTCTATGTGCTTAAATCGTTGGAGCAAGAGGACTTGTTGGAGTTGCTACACAAGGCACTCGAGAAGGACCTGATGCTGAAACAAAAACAAGTAGAGGTAAAAGAGCACGAGGCCATTCTTCGTTTTGCAGGAGGCGATGCGCGGAAGCTTCTCAACATTATTGAGTTGGTGGTAGAGGCAGAGGGAAGTGCCGAGAAGATCGTTATAACCGATGCACTCGTTACCGAACGATTGCAGCAGAATCCACTCGCCTACGATAAGGATGGCGAGATGCACTACGACATTATTTCGGCCTTTATTAAATCGATTCGGGGGAGCGATCCCGATGGGGCACTCTACTGGTTGGCTCGCATGGTAGAGGGGGGCGAAGATCCCAAGTTTATTGCCCGTCGCTTGGTGATATCGGCTTCGGAAGATATTGGATTGGCCAATCCCAATGCCTTGTTGCTAGCCAATGCTACCTTCGATGCGGTTATGAAATTAGGCTGGCCCGAGGGACGTATTCCGTTGGCACAAGCTACAGTCTATTTGGCTACAAGCCCTAAGAGTAATTCGGCTTATGAGGGAATAAACCGTGCCATGCAGTTGGTACGCGAAACAGGTAACCTGCCGGTTCCCTTGCACCTGCGCAATGCACCCACCAAGCTGATGAAGGATTTGGGCTATGGCAAAGAGTATAAATACGCACACGCCTACGAAGGACACTTTGTAGAGCAGCAGTTTCTGCCCGATGGGATAGAGCAAGCCCGTTTGTGGCAACCTCAGCACAATGCGCAAGAGGCAAAGCTAAAGGAGCGCATGGCTACGCTATGGGGAGAAAAATACAACCCCTAATAAAAAGTTCGAAAGGCTTTTATCAAACAGTAGAATAACTTTTGATAGAAGCCTTTCGAACTTTTATGCGAAGCAGTTACCTGTAGGGCGATTTAGACAGAGTCGGGGTTCTCTGATACCTTGTGGAGTAGATAGTCAAGAGGAGCTGTTACAACGAGGTTTCAAACCCCCTCTTGTAGCATTATTCTTGAAAGTCAAAGCGCTATGAGCGGGTTCGGAATTGAGGAGAAAAAAAAGGAATGCTTCGATTGAAATATTTGTGACATTTTTACTCTTTTCATGAAAGAATGAGCTATTTTTGCAGCTTCTAACTAACTAACACAAAATAAAAAAATGGGAGGATTTTTTGGAACAGTAGCGAAAGCCGACTGTATCACCGACTTATTTTACGGAACGGATTACAACTCACACCTAGGCACCAAGCGTGGCGGAATGGCAACCTACGAGAAGGGTGAGGGATTTTCGCGCTCCATACACAACCTAGACAGCTCTTACTTTCGTACCAAATTCGAGGCCGAACTACCCAAGTTTAAAGGCCATTCGGGCATCGGAATCATTAGCGATACAGACCCACAACCCATCATTATGCATTCGCATCTGGGTAAGTTTGCCATCGTTACCGTAGGGAAGATTAACAACATGGCTCAGCTTGAGAAGGAGTTACTAGAAGCCAACATGCACTTCTCGGAAATGAGCCTAGGGGTGACCAACCAAACCGAACTAATAGCGCTCTTAATCCTGCAAGGCAAGGACTATGTAACAGGTATCGAAAATGTGTTTAATAAGATAGAGGGCTCTTGCTCTATGCTTTTGCTAACTGAAGATGGTATCATTGCAGCACGCGATAAGTGGGGGAGAACGCCCATCATTATCGGTAAGAAAGAGGGAGCTTATGCGGCAACAAGCGAATCAAGCAGCTTACCCAACCTTGATTATGAAGTAGAAAAATATGTAGGACCAGGCGAAATTGTACGCCTACGCCCCGAAGGAATAGAACAGATGCGCAAACCCAATGAGGAGATGCAGGTCTGTTCTTTTTTGTGGGTATACTACGGATTCCCCATCTCGTGCTACGAAGGTCGCAATGTAGAGGAGGTACGCTTTAAAAGTGGTCAACTCATGGGAAGAACGGACGATGTAGAGGTAGACTGTGCCTGCGGTATCCCCGACTCGGGTGTAGGTATGGCCTTAGGTTATGCCGATGGCAAAGGAATTCCTTACCACCGTGCCATCTCAAAATATACACCGACTTGGCCTCGTAGCTTTACACCAGCTAACCAAGATATGCGTTCGTTGGTAGCAAAGATGAAATTGATTCCTAATCGTGCGATGTTGGATGGAAAACGTATGCTTTTCTGCGACGATTCCATTGTTCGCGGTACGCAGTTGCGCGACAATGTAAAGATCCTTTTCGACTACGGTGTTAAAGAGGTACACATGCGCATCGCTTGTCCTCCCCTTATTTATGGCTGTCCCTTCATTGGCTTTACCTCTTCGAAAGGCGATTTAGAGCTGATAACTCGCCGTATTATCAAAGAACTGGAGGGCGATGAAAATACAAATCTAGAGGCTTATGCAACGACTAACTCTCCCGAATACACGCGTATGGTAGAGATTATCAGAGAGCGATTGAAGCTTACTACGCTTAAATTTAATACAGTAGAGACGTTGGTAGAGTCTATCGGACTACCCAAATGTAAGCTATGTACCCACTGTTTTGATGGATCAAGCTGTTTTTAGGTAGCGAACTCCCCATTTATTCTCTTAAAAGAGCATTGAATTTCTTTGGCGATTCAATGCTCTTTTTTTACTTTTACACATTCAACTTTAAGAAAATATGATGAACGTAGTAGAACGCTTTTTAAAATATGTAAGTTTTGATACCCAGTCGGATGAAAATGTGACTGATGTGACTCCTAGCAGTGCCAAACAATTGGATTTGGCTCGCTACTTGGAGCAAGAGATGCAAGAACTGGGTTTAGAGGAGATAAGCCTTGACGAAAAAGGATACCTTTTTGCCACCCTTCCTAGCAACAGCAACAAAAAACTTCCTACCATAGGCTTTATAGCCCACCTCGATACGAGCCCCGATATGAGTGGTGCGAATGTAACCCCCCGCATCGTAGAGTCTTACCAGGGAGAGGATATTGTACTCTGTGAAACCGATCAGGTGATACTCTCTCCTCAACAGTTCCCCGAGCTACTAAACTATGTGGGTGACAACCTAATTGTAACGGATGGACAAACACTTTTAGGTGCCGATGACAAAGCAGGCATTGCCGAGATTGTTACTGCCATTCACTACCTAAAAATGCATCCAGAGATAGAGCATGGTAAAATTCGTATTGGCTTTAACCCCGATGAAGAGATTGGTTTAGGAGCTCATAACTTCGATGTGGAGAAGTTTGGATGCGATTGGGCCTATACCATGGATGGGGGTGAAGTGGGTGAGTTGGAGTTCGAGAACTTCAATGCTGCACTGGCTAAGGTAACCTTTAAGGGGCGCAATGTGCACCCAGGCTATGCCAAAAATAAGATGATTAACTCCATGTACTTGGCGAATGCTTTTGTGAACCTACTCCCTCGTACAGAGACTCCGGAGCAGACTACGGGGTATGAAGGCTTTTATCACTTGGTAGAGATGAAGGGGGAGGTAGAGCAAACCACGCTAACTTACATTGTTCGTGACCACGATAGAAAGCAGTTTGAGCTGCGTAAGGAGGCCCTAGTACAATGGGTAGAGCGCATCAATATGCAATTTGGAGCAGGTAGTGCTACCTTGCAGTTGAATGATCAATACTACAACATGCGCGAGCAGATTGAACCGGTTATGCACATCATCGATTTGGCTCGAGAAGCGATGCAAGAGGTGGGTGTTACGCCTAAGGTTAAGCCTATTCGGGGGGGGACCGACGGAGCACAACTCTCCTTCAAAGGGCTTCCTTGTCCCAATATTTTTGCAGGTGGGCACAACTTCCACGGTCGATACGAGTTTGTACCTGTATCGTCTATGGAGAAGGCGGTACAAGTCATTGTACGTATTGCGCAACGGGTTGCTCAGAACGGATAGAGTGATCCTGACACGCCCTCAATAGGTTTTGTTCGCTTCCACCGTGCTCCTTTCCATGGGAGGGGGGGAGAAGCTACTTCGAATACAATTTTCTGATCCTTATATGAACCGATAAAAGAAATCACGAATCATGAAGACAACACCATTTACCGACATACACATTGCACTGGGTGCTAAAATGTGTGAATTTGCAGGCTACAACATGCCCATAGAGTATAGTGGAATTCTAGACGAACACCTTACTGTATGCCAGGGAGTAGGCGTTTTTGATGTATCGCACATGGGTGAGTTTTGGGTGAAAGGGCCCAACGCACTCGCTTTTCTACAACAAGTTACAGCCAATAATGTAGCCGATTTAGGCATTGGCAAAGCGCAGTACACCTACTTTCCCAACGAAGAGGGAGGAGTAGTGGATGACTTGCTGGTTTACCGGTATGGCGAAGAGAAATACATGTTGGTGGTCAATGCAGCCAATATCGAAAAGGATTGGGAGTGGTGTGTCAGTCAGAATAAGGTGGGTGCCTTATTGGACAATGCATCCGATTGGATGGGACAATTGGCTGTACAAGGCCCCAAAGCCGCAGAGGTGCTCCAAAAGTTGACATCGGTATCGCTTGCACAGATTCCTTACTACAGCTTTACGCAAGGCGAATTTGCGGGTGTGCCTCAAGTTATCATTTCGAATACGGGTTATACTGGAGCCGGTGGTTTTGAGCTCTACTTTGCTCCCGAACAAGGTGCAACCATTTGGGAAGCCATTTTTGTAGCAGGTGCGGAGTTTGGCATTCAGCCTATCGGACTAGGTGCACGCGATACGTTGCGCCTAGAGATGGGCTATTGCTTGTATGGACATGAGCTTACAGAAACGACTTCGCCGCTAGAAGCGGGCTTGGGATGGGTCACTAAGTTTATAGAAAACAAGCCCTTCATCGGTCGTGAAACGCTCGAAAAAGAGAAAGAGGCGGGGCTAAAGCGCAAGCTTGTTGGCTTTGAAATGGTAGAGCGAGGTATACCTCGCGAAGGGTATACCCTCTGCAACGAAGCGGAAGAACCGATTGGAGTAGTAACCAGTGGCACGCAATCCCCCACCCGAAAAATTGGTATAGGCTTGGGTTATGTACCCACCAAATATGCCAAATTAGGAACGGAAGTATGGGTCGATATACGCGGGCGTAAACTGAAAGCCGTGGTGGTTAAGCCTCCTTTCCGCAAATCTCATTAAATTCTATTCTGTTTTTATGGAAGCGCTAGGGGGAGTTTACATACACCCTCTAGCGCTTTAAGTAACTCAAGCAGTCGTTTTAGATACAATAGGTTGCCTGTTTGGCAAAATGAGCATATCTTCTCTTGAACTTATATGAATTCGATTTATATCAATCAAAACGACTACAAAATATCTCTTTATTTATGTCTACTTTACCTCCTCTAATTAACGACTTAGCACTGATTATGATGTGTGCAGGTGTAATGACCCTGCTCTTTAAACGTCTCAAGCAACCGCTGGTCTTAGGCTACATTGTAGCTGGATTAATAGCCAGTCCACACATCTCTTTTACCCCTTCGGTACTCGATGCTAAAAGTATTCATACCTGGTCCGAAATTGGTGTCATCTTTCTACTCTTTGCATTGGGCTTGGAATTTAGTTTCAAAAAGATTGTAAAGGTGGGGCGAACAGCAGTTATTGCTGCGTGTACCATCATAGCTGGTATGATCTCTGTAGGTATGTTTGTAGGATGGTCCTGTGGTTGGGCACGTATGGATTGCCTATTTCTGGGTGGAATGCTTGCTATGTCCTCAACCACCATTATCTACAAGGCTTTTGATGATTTGGGGCTGCGGCAAAAACGATTTGCAGGATTGGTACTTAGTATATTGATACTCGAAGATATTTTGGCTATTGTTTTGATGGTAATACTGAGTACCTTGGCTGTGAGTAAGAACTTCGAAGGGGTAGAGATGATTTATAGCATCGGTAAGCTAATCTTCTTTCTGATCCTTTGGTTTGTGGTAGGCCTCTATCTGATTCCAATCTTCTTAAAGCGTTCTCGTCGATGGATGGGTAATGAAACCTTGCTAATAGTCTCACTTGCCTTCTGCTTTGGTATGGTGGTATTGGCCGAAATGGCTGGATTTTCACCTGCCTTTGGTGCTTTTATCATGGGTTCTATCTTAGCCGAAACTATCGAGGCAGAGAAGATTGAGAAGATTATTACTCCAGTCAAAGATCTCTTCGGTGCAGTATTCTTTGTATCGGTGGGGATGATGATCGATCCTGCCATGATTGTAGACAATGTAGTTCCCATACTTGCCATCACAGCTGCTATTCTAGTGGGGCAAGCCATCTTCTCGACAGGTGGGGTAATCCTTGCCGGACAGCCCTTGAAAGTAGCCATACAGAGTAGTTTTAGTTTGATGCAGATTGGTGAGTTTGCCTTTATTATTGCGAGTCTTGGGGTATCACTCAAGGTGACTAGCTCTTTTCTATACCCTACGGTTGTGGCTGTATCGGTACTGACCACCTTCTTAACCCCCTACATGATTCGCCTATCGGATCCCGTTTATGAGTGGTTAGAGCGCCACATGTCGATCCGATGGAAACGGGTACTCGATGGCTATGCCTCGGGTGTCGAGGTCGTAGATAGCGAGAACAATTGGCGTAAGTTGTTAATTGCTCTTTGTCGCATTACGGTGGTTTACTCGGTCATTACCATTGGTGTAATTGCACTCTCTCTCCACTTCTTACACCCAACTCTTGAGAGTTGGATGCCCTCATTCTGGGCAGATTTGCTTTGTGTAGTATTAACTATTGCACTCATATCGCCCTTCTTACGTGCCTTTGTCATGAAGAAGAATCACTCTGTAGAGTTTCAAACCTTGTGGGGCGATAATCGCTTAAATAGAGCACCCCTTGTGCTTACCATTATCGTTCGATTCTTGCTGGCTGTAGGCTTTGTACTCTTTGTTTTAGAGCATATCTATCAGTTACTAACCGCCTGGGTAGTGGGGGTGTCTATTATTATTGTTGGAGCTATCATGTTCTCTCGTTGGCTTAAGAAACAATCTATTTTGCTAGAGCGAACTTTTATAAAAAACCTTCATTTACGCGAGAATCATGCCGAATACATGGGACAAAAAGCACCTAAATATGCCGGTAGCCTTCTCTCACGCGACCTACACCTGACCGACTTTGAGGTACCGGTCCACTCTGTTTGGGTAGGAAAGTCACTTTATGAACTCAATTTTAGCAACAAATATGGCATACATGTAGTCTCTATTCTACGCGGAAACAGACGGATAAATACCCCTGGTGCTAAATCGCGCATTTTTCCCTATGACAAGTTACAGATTATCGCGACCGACGAGCAGCTTGCTCACTTCTCTAAGCAGAGTGAGAAGATAGCCAAATTGGTGGAAGAGGAAGAGATTGAAAAGAGCGAAATGCACTTGAGGCAATTGGTCGTCACAGAAAAAACTCCATTTTATGGTAAGAACTTGCCCGAGAGTGGCATACGTGAAGTGTACAACTGCATTGTAGTAGGAGTAGAACGACAGGATGGAAATTTGGTTACCCCCGATACAGTCACTCCATTTGCCGTAGGAGATATTGTGTGGGTAGTAGGAGAGATGGACGATCTCTATAAGATACTGAAAGGAGAAAGCAAGCCCCACTAAATACAAATCTCTCCATTCTGCCGAGTAAATGAATGACTCTTTAGAATGGAGAGATTTGTATTTATGAACTACTCTTATTTCTTTGTTAAAACGAAAAGTTCAGCTACTTCAGCCTCCATGGGTTGCTTATTTGCATCTAACTTCATTAGCCAATTTTCGCCCACCCGGTAGTGTTCAGTAGTTTTTCCTGATAGAGTTAGTACATTTCTTGTTACTTTGTATTCACCACTATCGGTTAGGGTATCGTTGTTTGCTAAGTTTTTCGACTCCATTTCGAAGCTCTTATCCTTTCTTAGCACCAGAGTAACCTCCACACCTGGCGAGTCGATAGCAGGAAATGTACCCGTATAGGTTCCCCAATAGTCTAAAGAGTTCTCTGCATTGTGCAAATCTTGCTCGATTTTATCTCCCTCTGTAAGGCTCTTAGCATGACTCTCTCCATCCGCTTTTTCCTGCTTATTCCCACTGGTGCAGGCAGCAAACGAAACGAGTAGAGCTGTGCAAAGGAGTGTAATTTTCCAATTCATCTTTTTCCACTTAAAATGAGTAATAATGGGGTTTCCTCTTCTCTCGAATGGTAAAGAAAACGTCCCTAAAGTGGTGCAATATAGAGTAAAAGATTTAATTCTCCAATCATTTCCTAATTTTGCCCCTCTATTCTAACTCAATTTAGGCAGAATAAAGAGTTTAAGGGTAAATTAGGCAGAAAAAACCTGCACGAATTAATTCGATAGAGGGCGTAGCTCGGGTATTTTAATAACTGTACCAAAAGGTACATTGTCTGGGTTCTTAATGTGGCTGTTGTGTTTAACAAGGTAAGTCCATAATTTGGTTTCACCATAATACTTTACAGCGAGTTGGCTTAAAGATTCACCTCTACCGATTGTATCGGTGGTTTGCGTTCCTACAATCTCATACTTCACCTCTGCAGATAGCTTTCTATTTGTTGGTGGGGTAGACTCCTCAATCTCTACAAGCTCCGGTTCGTTAGTCGAGGCAGTTAGGGTATCCGTTTCCAAGCTATCTACAACCTCTATAACCTCCTGCACGATCGTTAATTCAGAATTGGAAGCGAGTTGCTGTTTCTCTGGGGTTTGTCCCTTCGAATGGTAATAGTAAAATGCACATCCTAGAAGAACGAGCAGTAAAATAGCCACAGCCCAAATAGCCCAACTCTTCTCTTTTTGGGGTGGTAGAGGAGTGGAATCCACTTCTCTTTCTTGGGGTTGATACCCCTCTTCTCCCTTCTCTTCAATCCTGCTGTTTTGATCGGTACCCACTGGAGTTGATTCGATGGCCTCCTTAGTTGCAGCTTGTTGCATAGCTGCCTCTGCAATGGTTACTGCAACAGGTAGAACTTCTTCCTCTTTCTCTTGGATTGATTTTTCGTCTCTATTTGCAGGGGGAGTTGGAGTTACTTCGGTTTGGATTTCCGCCTCAATTTGCGTAGAGTGTGTGATCTCTACCGTCTTCGCTTCATCTGCTATGCTGCTCTCTACAACACGAGAGATTGCTTCGGTTTTAGCTACAGAGAGCTCTTCGGGTAGATCTGTTGTCTCTGTTACTGTTTTCTCTTCGACTACGTTCAACTCTTGAGTAATTGCACTCTGCGTAGTCGATTCTTCGTGAGTTGAACCATTTTCGAGCGTAGAAGGCTTTTCTTCTACACTTCCACTCTCAATGGAAGCACTCTCATTTAAGAGTACGTTTTCGAAGTGCGAAAAAGGTCTGTTGATAATCTCCTTTAAGGCGGTATCAGGCAAGAACGAAATTTTAGTATGTCCCTGTATCTCTATTCTTTCACCCGTATTTACATCTACACTTCCTCGGCTATCTACCTCTGTGAGTTTAAATGTTCCCAGTCCTTTTATCTTTACATATTTTTCAGTTGTAAGTGCCTCTTCAATTAGCTCGAACATTCCCTTGATGAAAAGCTCAGCCTCTTTTTTGTCCATCCCATGCTTTAGCGCGATAGCTTCGGCTATCTCGTTTGTGGTAACTTTTTGATTCATACAAAAGAAGGTTATTTAAATTTCTCTTTAAGTGTGGTACTCGGTCTGTAGCTCAGTACTAATTTGGGGGGGATAAGCATTCGTTGTTTGGTTAATGGGTTGACTGAAATACGCTCCATTTTCTTTTTCACTTCAAACGAGCCAAAGTTCTGAATGGCAAGGATGTTACCCTCTTGCCACTCGTTGGTCATTGCTCCTACTACAGAGGTCACTAATTGAGCGGTATCTTTGTGAGTATATCCAAATCTACGCGAAAGCTCAGTTAAAAATTCTTTGTTATTCAAGGTGCTTATATTTAAGATTGGTACTATTCAATGGGTCATTGTTGCAGGAGTGTTCCTGCCAACCGACTAACAAAGATAACTCTTTTTTAGAATTATACAAAAGCAATTCAGAGAGTGGGCTATCTGATTAGATCGACCAAATAACTCAAGCGGATTCCAATATATGACTCCGCTGAGCGACCAAAGTAGTCCTTTTTGGTATCTCCATAAATGTTACCTAGACCAAAATAGTAGCGTCCTTCTAGTTGAAAGTGTCCTATTTTAGTATTTAGCTCTACACCTGCACCTCCTACAATTCCATACTCGAAGGTGTTCTCAATGGTTTTGCCATAGAGCTCTCTATTGGTTGTGGGTCGATTGGTGGGATCAAATCCTGGACTCATTTTCTCTTTTTCATTCATCAAGAATCCAAAAGAGGGACCTAGGTTTACAAAAAAACGGGCACCTTTATCATAGGAGTCCGACCCGAAAGCGAGGTGCGCTAATAGAGGAACCTCCACGTAATTAAGGCTTCGACTGTAGTAGTCGCCCGTTGCCTCGTCGGGTTCTTCTTTCCAGCCTCTTCCCGAGTAATTCACCTCTATTTGAATGCCACAAAGCATCTTAAAGTATTTTTCGGAGATATAGCGAGCTGTGAAACCAAATGAAGGAGCCATAAAAGAGACTTGATCAATGGAGGGCTGGAAGCTAATCGAGTTCAGGTTAACCCCACCATTAACACCGATAGCCAAGTTTCTTCGCTCTTGGTCTAGTTGGGCTGCTGCCTGCTGAATGCTTAGCCCGCCCAGTAGGAGAATTCCTAATAATAACCGTTTATTCATTATTCAAAGTTCAATTTTACCAATTCATAGTTTCTTGTGAAGTGCACAAAGAACACTTTACGGTTTATAAATCCGCCCCAATTGTTTACTCGATCAAACTTGAAACCGGTTTGAATAGGAGTGACTGATACACTGTTGAGTTTATTTTCAATATTTCCTCCAAACTTAGCCAGTCCTTTTAAGAAATAATATCCCGTATCAAACCCTAACATTCCGTATTTGGGGAATGTATTTGCCATATCCTTGCTATACATGCGGCGGAATGATTGCGAGAAGTTAATGGCCTCTGGGAAAAGTGTATTGGTGTAGAATGAGCTGTAGAAGTAGGTATCTAACTCGTAGAAGCTAGCCAAATGATCCTTGGTATAGGTTTGCCATTCGGGGTAGCCAAAAAGTGAGATTCGCTTCTCCGGAAACTCTCTACTGGTGACTACCAGTTGGGGTAGAATTTTGTTTAGTGCTGTATTCGATCCCGATGTAGGGATGAAAATATTGTCTAAAATGTGATTCATATGTTCTTGAAGCACCTCGGGCCGAATATCATCCCCTTTTAACTCCTTGTAAGGAATTCGTTTGTTCTTTAGCTCCTCTTTGAGTCCCGCTACAAACTCATTTTTGTCGGTATTGCCATCTTCGGCATCTAAGAAGATTACTTGTGAGGTACTAAATTTGCGCACAAAGTGATCATACACCTCCGAGTGTAGATAGGATTGTGGGGTATTGACCTGGTAGATGGAAGGGTTGCTAAAAACCTCATTTCCTTTCGATGAAAATGGAACAACCATACGAATGCCATTGGCATGCGCATAATTGCCCAATTCAGTTACCTGCTCGCTATGTGCAGGGCCAAAGATAACATCCATATCTTTCAAATCATTTTTAGCCAATACCGCCTTAAGCGATGCCACTGTGTTACCAGTATCATAGGTATGTATCTGCATCGATACACCCGATCGCTTTAGACTGTCAACCGCGAGAAGAAAACCTTCGTAGTACTCTACCATGCGTGTTTGCTCCTCCCGATTTCCTCCATCTAACATGAAGGGGAGTAAAACCGCCGCTTTTATGGTACCAATGGTTTCTATCTGTTTTTGGCTGGTACGAAACAGCTCATCATTGGAGACTGCTCTCTCCACTTCGACAGCTACTAAAGGTTTAGTGGGGGTAGGGAAGGGAATGGCTAAAAATTTGCCGCGTTTGAGTTTCTCATTCTCAAGCTCAGGGTTGGCAGCAATCAATTCGGCTTCCGTTAGACCATACATGCGACTGATGCTATAGATGGTCTCTTTCCGTTCCACCTTATGCATGTCTCTAAACTTAGGCTTATCGGCAATGACAGCCTCCTCCTTTACTGATTGTTTTAGCAAAGAGTCAGTATTTACAGGAATAATAATAACCTGTCCTGTGCGAAAGCTCTGTGCACTTAATCCCGGGTTGGCTTCGCAAATTTTAGCGGCCGATATGTTGTACTTTTTAGTCAGCTTATAGAGGGTTTCACCCGCTTCAATGGTATGAAAGGAGGGTTGATTGCTTTGTCCTGCCACTTGAGGTATTTTGAGTGATGCACCTGCTTTAATCAAGGTGTCGCTTCCTGGGTTTAGGCGTATAATATCAGCTGTAGAGATACCATACATGCTGGCAATCGAATAGAGGCTTTGCCCTTTGGTTATGGTATGCAGAAAGTGATTAGCCGGCTGTGTTTGTGCCACCGCTCCTGTGGTAGCTACCGAAAGGGCAGCAGCCAAATAGAATGCTTGGATAAATCTCATGGTTAATACCTTTGTTTTAGTATATGAATGAATGGACAAAAGTACAAAAAAAACTCAATGGTACGCATAAACCGCACCCATTCACAAATAATAATCTACGTTTTGAATCGCTTATTCGTGTGGAAATAGTAATTTTGCAGGCTATAATGGCTGCCTCATTCGCGATGTAGCTATTGCCTTAAAGTTCATAAATGCTCGATTATGATAGACGAAAAAGAAACGATACAGGTGTACGGTGCCCGTGTTCATAACCTAAAGAATATAGATGTAGAGATTCCTCGCAATAGCCTTACCGTGATAACGGGGCTAAGTGGAAGCGGTAAATCATCGTTGGCTTTCGACACCATCTTTGCCGAAGGACAGCGTCGTTATATCGAAACCTTCTCGGCTTATGCTCGCAACTTCTTAGGAGGTATGGAGCGTCCCGATGTTGATAAAATAACGGGGTTAAGTCCGGTTATCTCCATCGAACAGAAGACCACCAACAAGAATCCTCGATCGACCGTAGGTACTACCACCGAGATATACGACTATCTGCGTTTGCTCTTTGCACGTGCAGGGACAGCCTACTCGTACTATTCGGGCGAAAAGATGGTGAAGTATACCGAAGAGAAGATTATCGAACTTATTTTGAACGAATACAAAGGGAAGCGCATTTACATACTTGCTCCCTTGGTACGCACCCGTAAAGGGCATTACAAAGAACTTTTTGAGCAGGTGCGCAAGAAGGGGTACCTCCATGTACGGGTAGATGGAGAGATACGCGAGATTGTACACGGCATGAAATTAGATCGTTACAAGAACCACGATATCGAAGTGGTGATTGATAAACTTATCGTCACCGAAAAAGAGGAGAAGCGCTTGAAACAAAGCATTGCAACGGCAATGAAGCAAGGTGATGGCCTATTGATGATAGTCGATAAACAGACTGAAAGCAGCCGCCACTACAGCAAGCGATTGATGTGCCCCGTTACCGGATTGGCCTACAAAGAGCCTGCTCCTCACAACTTCTCATTCAACTCTCCACAAGGAGCCTGCCCCCGTTGCAAAGGACTAGGTTATGTAAATCTTATCGATGTAGATAAGGTGATACCCGACCGCTCCCTATCCATCTACGAAGGAGCCATTGTGGCACTGGGTAAATACAAGAACAGCATGATCTTTTGGCAAATCGAGGCACTCTTAGAGAGACACGAAGCTACCCTCAAGACTCCCATGAAAGATTTGCCCGATGAAGCGATAGACGAAGTGTTGAATGGATCGGATGAACGCATTAAAATCAAAGCCTCGCTTATCCACACCTCTTCCGATTACTTCGTTACGTTCGAAGGCATTGTAAAATACATACAGCAGGTGCAAGAGAACGAAAGTTCGGCTGTGGCACAAAAATGGGCCGATCAGTTTGCCCATACCACTACGTGTCCTACTTGTAACGGTGCTCGTCTAAATAAGGAGTCCCTCCACTTCCGTATACACGATAAGAACATCCACGAACTGGCCTGCATGGATATCAGTGAATTACATGCTTGGTTGCTTCAGGTAGATCCCTTCTTGGAAGAGAAGCAGCGCATCATTGCTGCCGAGATTCTCAAAGAGATTCGTACTCGTCTGCAGTTTTTACTCGATGTGGGATTGGAGTATCTTTCGCTTAACCGTACCTCCGTCTCTTTATCGGGAGGCGAGAGTCAACGCATTCGTTTGGCCACCCAAATTGGGTCGCAATTGGTCAATGTACTCTATATACTCGATGAGCCTAGCATCGGGCTGCATCAGCGTGACAATGTGCGTCTAATCGATTCGCTAAAGAAACTGCGAGATACAGGCAACTCGGTCATTGTAGTAGAACACGACAAAGACATGATGGTTGCCTCCGATTACGTAATCGATATGGGCCCCAAAGCAGGTAGGCTAGGGGGCGAAGTGGTTTTTGCTGGAACCCCGCAAGAGATGCTTCAACGTGAAACGCTTACTGCCAACTACCTAACCGGTAAACTGGCATTCGATGTACCTGCCCAGCGCCGCGCGGGTAACGGACACTCTTTGCTCTTAAAAGGAGCCCGTGGTAACAACCTAAAGGGGGTGGATGTATCTTTCCCTCTCGGTAAGTTGATTTGTGTAACCGGTGTATCGGGTAGTGGTAAATCGACCCTGATAAACGATACCTTGCAACCCATTCTATCCAAGCACTTCTACCGTTCACTACAAGAGCCGTTGGCCTACGATTCGCTCGAAGGCATTGAGCACATCGATAAGGTGGTCAATGTAGACCAATCGCCTTTGGGAAGAACCCCACGTTCCAATCCAGCCACCTATACCGGTGTCTTTTCCGACATCCGTAGCCTCTTTGTGAACCTACCCGAAGCAAAGATACGGGGTTACAAACCGGGCCGTTTCTCGTTCAATGTATCGGGCGGACGCTGCGAAACCTGCAAAGGGAATGGATACAAAACCATCGAAATGAACTTCTTGCCCGATGTATTGGTTCCTTGCGAAACCTGCCACGGTAAACGTTACAACCGCGAAACCTTGGAGGTACGCTTCAAAGGAAAATCGATAGCCGATGTGCTCGATATGACCATCAACCGGGCCGTAGAGTTCTTCGAAAATGTACCGCAAGTATTGCATAAAATAAAGGTACTACAAGAGGTAGGGCTAGGATACATCAAACTCGGTCAACCCTCGACCACCTTATCGGGTGGAGAG
>JBOFRN010000036.1:0-32957 GCA_051651025.1 Phocaeicola sp. | reverse complement strand
TCTCTTCTTTCATGCTTCTGTTTTTTCTCCTTACTCTTAGAATATTCTTCTTTATACGAACCTGAAGGCTTTGCTCCATAGCTCCAACCATATTGAATAGCCCCTCTTTTACATTTGCTAAGGCAATTGAAGCAACTTACACAACGGCTATGATCAACGCTTTTCTCTTTGATATTGATGCACGAAGATTTACAGTTACGAGCACAACGCATACAGCCGTTACATCTATCCTCATTAATCAGGACGCGATAGCCTGCGTAGCGAGAAAGGAAACCTAAAGTGGTACCAACGGGGCAAATGGTGTTGCAATAGGTACGTCCGTTTCTGAACGAAAGAATGGCTACAATAAGAAATGAGAGTATAGCAACCAGTAGGGTAGGCATACTTTTTATCCAAATATCTGTTTGGTATAGGGCATAGCTATCCATTCGTTCTGCTAAAGTGGCTAACAGGTTGTTACCCATTTGCCATATAGGAAGCAATAATGAGTTGGCTATACGTCCGTAGATAGCATAAGGATCTAGAAAAGATGCTATTGGGCCTATGTGCGCAACGAGTGCAACAACAAAGAGTACCAAGAAAGTGTAACGTAACCACTTTCTAGCGGGTGAATAGTTATAGGGTTGTTTCTTCTTCTTTGTTTTTGTGCCGATACGTGCTATTCCATCTTGCATGACTCCAAGTGGGCAAATAACCGAGCAATAGATTCGTCCGAACAAGGCAGTTAGTACAATCACAAAGAGAATGGCTGCCCCATTAATGGCAAGAACAGCAGGTATGAACTGGACTTTTGCTATGAAACCTAGCCAAAGATGTATTACTCCTGTACAATCTAGAAAAAGTAAGGTGACCGCTATAAAACAGCAAAAGGCCAACAGTTGTCTTATACGTTTTAGCATGTTGTTATTAGAATTTAAGTTATAGGTAAATAGTTCGTTTTAATAAGAATCATTCGGTACTTACTTTTAAGTAAAAGGCCGAAAGGATTAAAACCGGGCTTAATTGTACATGATACTAGGTAACCATGTGGCAAATAAGCCCAGTAAGTAGTTTAGTCGATATATCGTTTTGCCAACGCTCCAAACTCTTCGATACGGCGATCTCGTAAGAAAGGCCACCAACGGCGTACATTCTCACTGCGTTCCATATCCACCTCGACTACTATATTCTTTTCACTGTGATTATCGGCTTCCACCAAGAATTCTCCTTGAGGTCCCGCAATAAAGCTGTTTCCCCAGAACTGAATGCCGTTGGTTTGTCCAGAAGGGTCGGGCTCATGGCCTACACGGTTCACTGAAATAACGGGTAGTCCATTGGCTACGGCATGACCACGTTGAACTGTAACCCAAGCTCCTAGCTGGCGAGATTTCTCCTCTTCCGTATCACTGCTTTCCCAACCAATGGCCGTAGGGTAGATTAGAATCTCTGCACCACGAAGTGCCATAAGGCGTGCTCCCTCAGGATACCATTGATCCCAGCACACTTGCACGCCTAGCTTACCAATAGAGGTTTGGATAGGCTCAAAGCCGATATCGCCAGGAGTGAAATAGAATTTCTCGTAATAGGCAGGATCGTCGGGTATATGCATTTTACGGTATTTACCAGCAATGGTCCCATCCTTCTCAAATACAACGGCTGTGTTGTGGTAGATACCTGGTGCACGCTTCTCAAATAGTGAAGTAACCAATACAATGCCATATTGTGCTGCGATTTCTCCATAAAAACCTGTCGATGGGCCAGGGATAGGCTCTGCTAAATCGAATAAGTTTGTATCTTCTGTTTGGCAGAAGTAGGGTGTATTGTGCAACTCTTGGAGTACTACTAGTTCAGCACCCTGGCTAGCTACCTCTGCTATGTTTTGATGAAGCTTGCATAAATTATCCTCGATGTGTGGCGTACAACTCTGTTGTACGATACCCACTTTAAGTCGTTTATTAGTCATATTCTTTTAAAATAGTAGTTAGTTTTTAACGCTGAATTTTAGTATACTCCCTCTGGATATTGCATGGTTACGCAATGAAGCGAACCGTGTTGCTGGATAAGCGCCACGCAGTCCACACCTACAATCTCACGCCCTGGAAATGCTTCAGCAAGTACCTGCATTGCTTGTGTATCTAACTCAGGTTGTTGGTAGGTAGGGCACAATACCGCTTCGTTCATAATCAAGAAGTTTGCATAGGTTGCTGGAAGTCGTTCACCCTCCTCGTCAAAAGCAGCTGCTGCCATAGGCAATGGGAGCAGTCTATAAGGTTCTCCTGCTGCGGTGCGGAATGCTAGTAACTCCTCCTCCATTGCTTTTAACTCTTCGTAGTGTTCATCCTCTCGATCCTTACACTGTACATAAGTGATGGTGTTGTTGGGGCATAAGCGTGCCAAGGTATCTACATGGCTATCGGTATCATCGCCCGCCAAATAACCGTGGTGAAGTGCTAGTATATGCTCTACGTGAAACACCTCTTTTAGGTACGACTCTATTTGAGTCTGATCCATCTTCTCGTTGCGGTTTGGAGCCATTAAGCAGTGAGCTGTGGTTAGCAAAGTTCCTTCGCCATCACTCTCAATCGATCCTCCTTCGAGTACGAAATCATTGTAATTGCCATACGTTCCTTTCAGTACTCCTTTTGCATAAAGTTGGCGATTGATTTGATTGTCATAGTTCGATGCAAACTTTAGCCCCCATCCATTAAAACAGAAGTCCATCAATAGGGGAGTACCATCTTCTTGAAGAAGCGTGATAAAAGCATGATCTCTTGCCCATGTGTCGTTGCTATTTAACTCTTCGATAGAGAGATTCGCAAGGTTTGCACCTGCTTCTTTTAGCATTTGGGTCACTACTGCAGGCTCGGGTGTGACAATGAGTAGCTTTTGGCGAGCCAAAATAGCAGAAGCCAATTGTACGAAACATTGGTTTACCTCTTCAAGCATATAGGCCCAATCGCTATTTGCATGTGGCCAAGTAAGTTGAACAAGGCTCTGTTTATGCCATTCGGCTGGTAAAAAAGGTTTGTTCATATCGTTATGGTTCTAATTATTGTATGATAAATTCTGTTTTGTTCTCTTTTCTTCTCCAAGGAAACCAGTTGAATAGCTCATTCCAAGCATCGAAATCTTTTTTATACATAAGCCCTATTCCTTGTGTGGTCAGTGTAGACTTCATGTAGAATCGCTCATTGGTTTTGCTGTATCCCTTCAGGCGCCATTCGCCCTTTTTCTCTAGAAGATAAATGGCTTCAAAGTCACCTATAAAGTTGCTATTTGTCAGTGAATTCTCTCTGTATCCAAATTGTCCATTAAAGAGCAGGCGATTATTTAGCAATCTTCCAGAGAGCATGGCTTGTGCCTCTACATCTGTCCACCCCTTCTCGCCCGTGGTCAGATTGGCTCCGATGTCCCAATTCTTGTTGTCGATAACTTGTGCCAACATATTGTTTAGTTGCCCCGAGAGGGTATTGAATGCGAGTGAACTGGTGGCATTCGATGATTGTCCTCCATTGGCGTAATCGTATGCATAGAACTTACCAATGGTAAGTAGGTAAATAATTTGCGTATTTAGCTGCTCCTCGGTTTGTGTTACACTCCGTATCAACTGGCGATCTTCGCTATTCACCGTTGGTAGCTCAAGGTCGAATTTAATAATGGGGTTCGCTAAGTTTCCAGTTAGATTCATCAAGCAATTCACCTGAATGCTACTCTGTCCACCTTGTGTAGTTTGAATGCCCATGCCCAAATCGCGAATGGATGCTGAATTGACGGTATAGCTTGCTTGGAGATTAAGATTTGCATCGTAGGGATCACCGGTAAATCGCACGGTTCCCCCAGGATTCAAGATAAAATCCTTTCTAATAATCTCCTGCATACTCAGCTTATAAACTCCCTTGTCGATGGTATAATTTCCAAACATGCGGAAATCTCCTTTGTCATAAAAGTTTACTTGCAGGTTGCCACTTCCCGTTGTGGTTATGTTATCTCCCGACTGTGAGTCTACAATGACTCGAATGGTAGCATCGGGAGTGGCTTCTAGCATCAAGTTGATACGCAGATCTAAGGGACTCTCATTTCCGCTGGCCTTCTTGTTTTTTACATTGAGTGGATGATAAAAGTCTGTCTCAATCTGATCCTGCATACGTTGTGGCGTTTTGTCTACAAATGTGATGAATTGATTGCTTGTAGCCTCTGTCATAATAGCTGCATCGTAGGTAAATTCCGTATTCGAATTGGTACGTAGGGTTGCATCTACATTCATTTGCCCTTCTCCACCGCTTACTTTTACTTTCCCCGTACCATACACTTTCCCAAAGAAGGGTAGATCGTCAGGACGCGTAGTATGATAAAGCAGCATGTTGTTGGGTTCTACTTCAAATAGGTATCGCAGATTCTTTAATTTATTGTGATACAATCCACCGCTAACAAGGCCAGAATGCCCCTGTCTATCATAAAGAGTGATATTCGAGAATAGAATTTGTCCAGATTTTAGGTGTACAGAGTCCTCTCTCACTTGGAAATAGGTGTTTAGCACATCTATTTTGGTATCGAGATTAGCCTTTACACCTCCCTCAAGATCTAAAAAAGCCAAATCGCCAAAGAGTCTGATCTTTCCACTAACGCGGCCATTTATTTCGCTAACAATTCCCTCTACAAAGGGGGCAAGTAGCCCTAAATGTGTGCGGTCGGCCGTGATATTAAGGTCTAACTCTTTCCGTTTGGGCGAGATAAAACCTCTTACTTTTGTTCGTGACAGTTCCTCTTCTTGCATATCAGCCTGCAAGACAATGTCACCATTCTCATGATCCCATTTCGCTTTAATATCTGCATTGCCCAGCAATGATTTATTCATGGTGAAGCCTTCTACGTAGAGAGAGGCACGCATATCAGGTCCTCCGGGTGTGTTTTTAAGCAGAGCCTTTCCGGTAGCCAAACCATCAAAAGCAACATCTTTAAATTGAACCAGATCGAGGATATATCCTACATTTATTCTCTGAAGATCTACTACGCAAGAGTCTGATGGATCTTGCGTAATTTTACCATTAACACGTAAGAACTGCTTCTGATTTTCTACCCAAAAATTATTGATGCTCACTCTTCCAGAGTCTATTTCAATCTGGGAATTGTGTATGTTCCAAATGGTATCATTCAGAGCTATTTTTGTAGGTAGAATCTCAATTTGAGTCTTCAGAGTGCCTCCCTCTTGAGGCTCTTTTATAAATGAAGTCTGTGTAACTAACTTTCCCCCGTAGGTATCTTCTGTATTGTTCCACCAATTTACGGTAGTTGTTAACTGATTGCCATTGGCAGAGGCATCTGCCGAGACATTTAGCATAGCACCGCTTTTAAGCATGATTCCGGTGCGGATAGTCCCTTTTAAATGGGTGGAGTCATTATCGAAAAGCAACATGCCCGAGTCATAACGTGTTTTGTTATAGGTAAATTCAGGGAAATATCCTTTTATTTGAAGCTCCTCATCTGCATCGTGAAAGTATCCGGTTAGGTGAATCGGAAAGTGTAACTCGAGTGGAATGTGAAAAAGCTTAGACAAAATAGCCGCATTACTTAACTCTAATTTGAATTCAAACTCATTCGGTATATGTTTCTTAGAACTTTTCTTTTTCTTTACCAATGAAGGAAGGTAGTTATCTACTGTTCGGAGAATGCTTTGTGGAAGCGTAGCATAGGAGTAGTTACCCTCGATGCTTCCCGTCAAGAAATCGGAATCAATCTTTAGCTCTTTTCTGCCTTCAACTTCTCCAGCTGTGAGCGTAAATTTATCTAAGAAGTAGTAAGGTTCGTTCTTTTTGAGTAGTAATAAACTATCTAGGGTGATCGAACCATCCATATTGTCAATCGAAGCACCACTAAAATCGGCAAAAAGAGTAGCAGAGAGCTCCATATCCTCATGTTTGGGGGAGAGATTCAGTTTGTCTAATTTTACATTCTTAACCTGCATTACCAGTTTAAAGTCTGGTGTTTTTTTCGCCGTCTGAAACGCTCCCTCTATCGAAATTGATCCATTCGGATCTTCGATAGCTATATTTCCTGAGAATCCTCCCTCTTTAAGTAGTCCATCTATCGAAATGTTTTCGTAGGTATACTGGTTGTACTCAAAAGATGAAACAACCCCCTTTAAATAGGACTCTGGGTGGTTCCCTTCGTAGTTAAACCCTTTTAAATCGATATGGAATGCAGTACTTCCAAAACTGTTCTCTTGGTTTAGTATTTTCCCAATGTGTAAGCGCTCGCTGTGTATTTGTCCCGAGTAACTACGCGCACCTTCTCTCTTTTGGTTTACCCTCATTGATCCTTCTAGGCCTCCTGCCTCAGTTTGTAGCGAACCAATAAAAGAGAGGTCGCTAACTCTTCCTGTAGTTTCTCCCCGAAACTTCATATCTCCCAGCTGTTTTATAACGGGTGGAAGTGGCATCTTTAAATTGGCAAATAAGCTCTCTACCCCCTGGCTCGATAGGGAAAGTTCCTTAATCTCTCCATGAAGTTGTGTCTCTTCTAAATTTGACCATTCCAGAATTTCACCTTCTGCCTTTAATGCCACTCCTTCAGGGGTATGAATACTAAAGAGTGGACAACTTACATTCTTACCTTCACCAGAAGCTTGTAATTCAACCTGAATGGGTGAGTGGAACTGCTCGAGTGCAGGAATGAACGGCGCTATATCGGCCAATACAACCTCTCCATTAATAGCCACTTGATACTTGGTGGTAGGGTTGAGCTGGAACAGATTGGGGAGGCTATCGTAAGAAGCTGTTAGGCTATCGATATTTAGCGATGTACGAGGCAAATCAACCGAGAGCCTACTTACTTGTAGCTGTTGTTGATTGGCTATAAGTTTAGTCGATAGTTTTCCAAGTGAAAAACCGCTTTGTTCATTAAAACTCAATCGGCGTATAGAGGCATTAATAGAATCATTTTGCAACGCCTTAATTGAGAGTGTAGCAAAGAGATTAGAAATAGCTAGGTGATTTGGGTTGAACTGATTCGGAGTTGCTGGCACAGAAGCTACATCGTACGAAAGCTCCCCACGGCGAATCAGAACGGTGTTGAGTCGTAAGTCAATCGGGGTAGATGCTTTTGTACTATCTTTGGCTGCCAATGCATCCATCAAGAATTGGTAGTTTGGAGTTGCTCCTAGGCTCTCTTTGCGCAGATGAATTGAAAAATCATATAGCTGTAGGCTGTTTACAACAATCCGCTGTTTAAGTAGAGGGCTAAACTCAAACTTAGCAGCTAGGCGATTAATCTCTATCATCTGCTGATTGGTTTGATCCTCTAAAACAACATCTTCCAATACAATTCGGTTGAGTAGCCCCAACTGAACAGAACCAATTGAAACCTCTGTATTTAGTAGCTTGCTAAGCTCTTTTGATGCAACCGTCGATAGTTTTTGCTGAACCCATGGAAGGTCTACCAGCAAAAGAAGAGTGATATATAATCCCAATAGAGCACCTACTAGAACGCGAAATGTATATTTGAATAATCGAATAACTACCATTGTATTGTTTTGAGCATAACAAAAGTACAAATATCTGCCGATTTATCCCTTATCTTGACCTTGTTTTTGTTTTAATTTATAATCGGTTGGACAAGAAGGAAAATACGCTAAATGAACGGTGAAAATGAATGATTTGTCAATTTTTATTCATGTTCACTACTTATCACTCAAGTAATTATTGGATATTTTGTTTGTTTAGAATTCGTTTCAAACTCTTTCTTTGTTTCTTGGATAATTAATAGGATATTTGCACTTATTATTCAAGCAATTCTGCAATTTAAACTTTTATAAAGCGTTATGACACAACAAAAGATACCCTCTCCTTTGATCTCTTTTTTACCTGTACTTTTCCTTGTTCTTTTATTGGCTACTGCCATTACCCTCTTTGGCGATAGCTCATTGGGGGGTGCCAGCCAGATTTGTTTATTATTGGGTGCTGCTCTTTGTATCGGTATCTCTTTAATAGGGTATAAGGGCTCTTGGAATACTTTTGAACATGCTATAGCCACCAATATTTCGGGAATTTCGAGTGCTTTGATAATTTTGTTGGTCATTGGTGCACTATCGGGTGCTTGGATGATTAGTGGAGTTATTCCAACTCTCGTCTATTATGGTATGCAAATTATTCATCCCAGTCTCTTCTTGGTTTCTACCTGTGCCATCTGTGCCGTGGTATCGGTTATGACGGGTAGTTCATGGACTACCATTGCAACCATTGGTGTAGCACTGCTTGGTATAGGCGAGGCTCAAGGGTTTAGCTCGGGTTGGACGGCTGGTGCCATCGTTTCGGGTGCCTACTTTGGCGATAAGATTTCACCTTTATCAGATACAACGGTATTGGCTGCTTCGGTATCGGAAACTCCGCTTTTTACGCATATACGCTATCTGATGATTACAACGGTTCCTACCATGTGTATCACACTGCTGCTTTTTGCCATATTTGGATTTAGTCATACCGCTGCCGATACATCGCACGTTACTCAATTTATGGAACTACTTTCGGACAAATTTACCATTTCGGGTTGGTTGTTGATTGTCCCTGCAGTGACTGCATTTATGATTGTTAAGAAGCTTCCCTCTATTATGACCTTGTTCTTATCGGCGCTTTTGGCTTTGGTATTTGCATTTATCTTTCAATCGGATTTGTTGTTGGAGATTGCTGGCGAGTCAGTTGCTAGTGTAAGTGCACTCGTTAAGGGTGGAATGATTGTGCTATTCGATAGTACCCAGCTGGAAACAGGTCATGCGGCTGTTAACGATTTAGTATCTACGGCGGGTATGAAGGGGATGCTCAATACCATTTGGCTTATTCTCTGTGCTATGTGTTTCGGGGGGGCTATGACAGCGAGTGGTATGTTAGGTAGTATAACTTCGCTTCTGTTGAGATTTACTAGAAAGCGGTTGGGTTTGGTATCTTCAACGGTTGCTTCGGGGCTTTTCTTGGGAGTAACTACTGCCGATCAATACATCTCAATCATTCTGACTGGTAGTATGTTTAAGGATATTTATGCACGCAGAGGCTTCGATAGTTGTTTGTTGAGTCGTACCACAGAAGATGCGGTAACGGTAACTTCTCCGTTAATTCCTTGGAGTACGTGTGGGATGACTCAGGCTACGATCTTGGGAGTTTCGACGCTGACCTATCTACCCTATGCATTCTTCAACCTTATCAGCCCCTTAATGACTCTCTTTATTGCGGCCATTGGTTACAAGATAACGCAACGATCTGTTCCGGTTGAAGAGAAGTAACTCTTTTTGAGCAGTTATTACTTCTCCCAACGTCTGGACGAAAAAAATAATAACCTCAATGGACTCTATAGAGCCATTGAGGTTATTATTTTTTCTATCTTCTTCAACTCCTCACTTGCAAAGCTGGTTTTTTCAAGTGCTATTAAATTGTTGCTGAGCTGTTGTACCGAGCTTGCACCTACAATGACGGAGGTAACCTTTTCGTTTTGTAAGACCCAAGCTAGCGCCATCTCTGCTAAGCTTTGCCCCCTTTCTTGCGCCAATTTGTTTAAACCAATAGCTGCCTGAACCTTCTGGTTGGTTACCTGATCGGCTTGTAGGAACCCTGTAGCTCTTGCAGCGCGCGACTCTTTTGGAATTCCATTCAGGTATTTATCCGTCAGTAATCCTTGTGCCAAGGGCGAAAAAGCGATGAATCCACACCCCTCGTCGGCAGCTAGTGGCAGGGTCTCCTTTTCCACTTCGCGGGTAAATAGATTGTACCGGTCTTGATGGATGAGGCAGGGCACCTTGGCCTCTTTGAGTAGTGCATAGGCTATCTTGGCCTCTTTGGGGGGGTATTTAGATAATCCTATATAGAGTGCTTTGCCTTGGCGAACAATGTCTATCAGCGCTTGCATGGTCTCTTCAATGGGAGTTACTCCATCATACCGGTGGCTATAGAATATATCGAAGTAGTTCAATCCGGTTCGTTTTAAACTTTGGTCAATGCTTGCCATGAGATTTTTTCGTGAACTTCCATCCCCATAGGGGCCTGGCCACATGGAGTGTCCCGCTTTTGAGGCGATAATTAATTCATCTCTATAGGCTTTTAGGTTTCTATGGAGTATCTTGCCAAAGTTACTTTCGGCCGATCCTGGAGGCGGTCCATAGTTGTTGGCTAAGTCAAAGTGTGTGATGCCATGGTCGAAGGCATAGCGAATCATATCCGTTGCTACAGATAAATTGTCTGTGTTGCCAAAGTTGTGCCACAATCCAAAGGAGATACGTGGAAGCTGTAGGCTGCTTTTGCCACATGGGCGATAACTCATAGAGCCTGAATAGCGAGTATCAGATGGTTTGTAATTCATGATTCTATCTTGTTTGAGGTGAACAAGGCAAATGTAGAAAAAAAAACTGAGTATGCTGTGCTCTTCTCTGGGAAAATAGAAGCGGGGAGGAGGGGTATAAAAGAAAAACAGATAGAAATCTTTCGATAACTATCTGATTTTTCTTGAGAGCGGAAGACGGGGCTCAAACCCGCGACCCTCAGCTTGGAAGGCTAATGCTCTATCAACTGAGCTACTTCCGCAATCTATGTGGGCGAAGAAGGATTCGAACCTCCGAAGTCGAAAGACAACTGAGTTACAGTCAGTCCCATTTGGCCGCTCTGGAATTCGCCCGGCATGCATTCTCTGTAAGTTTCAATCGTGATTGTTACTCGTTTTCCTCAAATGCGATGCAAAGGTAGCGCTTTTTTTTGAAGATGCAAATAAAAGCAATCTTTTTTTTAAATTTCTGCTACTTTTTTCTTAAAGTCGACCATTTTGATTGCAGTAACTGCACACTCGTCGCCTTTATTACCCAATACTCCACCTGCACGATCTTCGGCTTGCTGCATGTTGTTGGTGGTAATAAGTCCGTAAATTACGGGAATATTTCCAGTTGTATTTAGTTCTGCAATACCTTGCGTAGTTCCTTCGCATACATAGTCAAAGTGTGGCGTGTCTCCACGTACTACACATCCAATGGCTATGACTGCATCCAATTTTTCTGACTTCGCTAACTGTGCCGATGCAAAGACAAGTTCGAAGCTTCCGGGTACGGTAAGTACGTGGATGTTCTCTTGGGCTGCCTCGTGTTTTTTAAGCGTGTTTACTGCACCCTCTAGGAGGGCTCCTGTAATTGCGCTGTTCCATTCTGATACCACAATACCAAAGCGCATCTCTTTTGCACTTGGAACGGAGTCGAAATCATATTCTGATAAGTTTTGAAAAGCTGTTGCCATGATTCGTTTTTTTATAGGGATACGGTATGTAAATATAAAAAGAGGTTATCTGTACATGTGGTGCAGACAACCTCTCGTTTGTTATATCTTTAAATAAGATTATTTCGTTGATGCACGCTCAATGTACTTGTCGATGTCCATAGATTGATACGAATTGAAATATTTCTCTTTAATCAGCGTATATGCTTTGATCGCTTCGCTGTTTTTGTTGATTTTTTCAAAAAGTTGACCTGCTTGAACAAGGTAGATAGGGCTTAATGCTTGGCTATCTGCTTTATCAGCAGCTTTCATAAGTGTACCTGCTGCCTTGTCGTATTGACCCAATTGTGCATAGCAGTTACCCATAGCTCCAAGCATAGCTGGAGAGACCAATAAGTCATCTGCACTAAACTTGTTTAAGTATTTAGCAGCCTCTTCGTATTGCCCGAGTTGTGCATAACACACACCAATATAGGCATTGGCTAGGTTACCCGATTTTGTTCCACTAAACTCATTTGCTACATGAATCAAACCTTTAAATCCAAGGCTATCTCCTTTAAGTGCAACTTCAAAGTTGTCATAACCAAAGTATTGTTCTCCTTTAAAAAGGGCTTCAGATGCTTTAATTTCATTGGGCTCAGCAATTAAGTTTTTGTAACCTAAAAATCCACCAATGATAATTACCACTGCAGCCAAGCCACTTAAGAAGCGGTTTTTGTACTTAATGATAAATGCCTCTGAGCTACTCATAGCTTCGTCCAAATCCAATGGATCGGGTGTGTGTTTTTGTTCTGCCATTTTAATTATATTATTCTTTATTATTTCATTCCATTATACGGGCAACAAAAGTAGTTTTTTTCTACCTATTAATAAAATTTGAGTCTGTTTTTTTTTGTATATCTCTTATTTTAGCTTCATTTTTTTGATACCCAGAGGCAAATGATTCCTCTTCCATGCTATGCACCTCTCTGTCAGCTATTTCATACAATAGTCCCTCTTAATGGGCACTGTTGTAGAAATCCCTGTGTAAAAATAGGAATGACTATTTCCTTTAAAATCCTTTGAAGAAACTAAAAGAATAATTCTATTTGTGTTGTTCGTGATAACTCTAATTCGCTTTATCTCTTTACTCTAATTCGTCAATTTCTAGAAAGAGTCATCCTTTCCGATTTCTCTACCGGCGAAAAATAGCTGTTCTCTTTTTTTACTCAATGCGATTAAGCGAGATGTGGCTACATAAAGAGGGCAATTTCTCCTTTTTCTACTCCTCATTTCTATACAAATGAGATTTTTTATCCCGAAAAGTCTATCTGTATAAAATAGCTTTCTGAGCTACTTTATGCAGCTTCTTACCGTCCAATTATCCTCATTTTGTATGGAGATATCTGCGTGTTTCATGTAATTCTATGCTAGTTCATGCCAGGTGGGTGTTTGGACAAAGTAGCCTTGACCCTCCTTTTTTCTTATTCCATAAAACTCCTTTAAAGCTTTCTGAATCTCCTTTTTTATCTCTACTTTTGTTTGCGAAAAGAAGAAAACTCTATGATACTCAAACGTATTTCCATACTTAACTATAAAAACCTGGAACAGGTGGACCTATCTTTCTCACCCAAAATGAATTGTTTTTTGGGACAGAATGGTATGGGTAAGACCAATTTACTCGATGCTGTTTACTATCTCTCCTTTTGTAAAAGCGCACTGAACCCCATTGATTCGCAAAATATTACGCACGATCAGGAGTTCTTTATGTTACAAGGATTCTATCAAACGATGCTTGAGGAGAATGAAGAGGTATACTGTGGATTAAAGCGCAAGCAGAAGAAGCAGTTTAAACGCAATAAAAAGGAGTACAATCGCCTTTCCGATCATATTGGTTTAATTCCTTTGGTTATGATTTCACCAGCCGATTCGTTACTCCTTGCAGGTGGTAGTGAAGAGCGCCGACGTTTTATGGATCAGGTTATCTCCCAGTACGATAAAGAGTATTTGGAGGCTCTTATACGCTATAATAAAGCGATGGTTCAACGAAATAGTTTGCTTAAACAGGAGCGTGAACCCGATGCCGATGTACTCTCTCTTTGGGAGGAGATGATGGCAAAGGATGGAACCGTTGTCCATCAAAAACGTACGGGCTTTATAGAAGAATTTATTCCGATCTTTCAATCCTTTTATGGCTTTATTTCGCAAGAGCGTGAGCAGGTTAACTTGACCTATCAATCGCATTTAAATGAGGGAGAGTTAGTGAAGCTATTGGCCGATAGCCGACCGCGTGATCGGGTTATGGGATACTCTTTGAAGGGAATTCATAAGGATGAATTGGTGATGCAATTGGGCGATTTTCCGATGAAGCGCGAGGGGTCGCAAGGACAAAACAAGACCTATCTAATTGCACTTAAATTGGCGCAATTCGATTTTTTAAAGCGTACAGGAAGTGGTGCTGTACCTATTCTACTGTTAGACGATGTGTTCGATAAGTTGGATGCCTCGCGGGTAGAACAGTTGGTAAAGCTGGTAGCTGGCGAACGTTTTGGGCAGATTTTTATGACCGATACCAACCGCGATCATTTAGATCGAATCTTGGCTGCGATCGATCAAGAACATAAACTTTTCTTTGTAGAAGAGGGTGTGGTAACCGAAAGAAAGGAGGAGGATCATGCGTAAAAGAAATACCGAGCAGATAGGCGATATGATTCGCAAGTTTTTCCGACAAGAGGGGCTCGAGTCTCCCTTGAATGAGTATCGATTGGTACAAGCCTGGAAAGATGTGGTGGGTGCTGCAATTGCCAACTATACGACCAATATCTATATAAAGAATCAAATTCTCTATGTACATCTTAGTTCGTCGGTGCTGCGGCATGAGTTGATGATGGGGCGTGAGTTGTTGGTTAAAAATCTAAACCAACAGGTTGGATCGCAGGTCATTGTCAATATCATCTTTCGATAGACTGATGCTCCACTCCTCGGCTATTGTGTATGAATGGAGGATTTGTATCTAAACCAATGGGTTGATGATGCGCTCGTTTTTCTTGGTTTGTGCCGAGGGTTTTAGTGTCCGACGGCCGTCGGACACTAACTTTGTGCGGTTGTTTTGCTAAGAATGCGATGAATAAACAGCTCCTTGTTCAGTCCAAACTTCATCCATGGACCAATCGAACGGTTCCGTAGGTAGGGAGTCAACCAGTTGAAAGCTAAAACAGACACCCAGGGTGTGACAGGATAAGTGTGTAAGCAGACGGTCATAAAATCCCTTTCCTCGGCCAAGTCGATTGCCCTTTTGATCGAATGCTACACCGGGAATAATAGCCAAGTCTATGGCTGTGTAGTTAAGGAATGGCTCTCCCGTAGGTTCTCCAATGGAGAATTGTTGGCTTTTCTTTAAATTTTGAGCCGATGTGTAGAGCCGGAGTTCTAAGCAATCGCCCACAACCACCGGCAGCAAAATCTGTTTAAAGGAGCTCCACTTCTCAACAAAGGCATGTGTAGCTACCTCGTCGGGCAGTGAATAGTACAACAACACAGTTTGTGCAGCCTTAAAAAGAGGGTGCTGCTCCAGTTGTTGGAACAGCACCTTACTTTGCTCTGCTCTTTCTAGAGCAGAAACTCTTTTTTTTCTTTCGGCTATTTGCTTACGTAAAGCATTTTTTAGCTCTCTCATATTAAACGTCTGCTTTATCTATCTGCTCTTCTTCGGCACTGGTTAGCTTGGTAGTAGTAGCAGGTGCCTCTGGTACAGATTCACCCTTTTCTAGTACCTCAATGGCTTTGATTACGGTCGCATCTGAGCGGTTTAAGAAGGTTAAATAGGCCTCCATACCCAGCATGTTGTAGATGATATTTCCATACAAATTACGTTCAAAAAGCTCTTTTGATTTCTGGATCAAGATGTTGCGTCTTTGTACGCCTTTCTTCTCAGCAAATTGTACAAACTTTTCTACCAGGTTTTGGCGTCTTAGGTATTTAAGAAGGCTCTCTTCTGTATCGTATTTGGCCAATTCTGTACGGTTGTTGTCTGTGTATTGAAAGGCATATTGTAGCGTTAATCCGCGGCGGGCTACGGTGCCAAAATAGGAGGTGTAGCCCAAGGTATCTTGGGGTACAAAGAAGTCGGGCATAATACCTCCTCCACCATACACCGGGCGACCGATAGAGGTGTGGTAGATGGTGCTCTCATCTTGTTTAATACTATCTTGCGAAAAGAACTCACCATGCTCGTAGCGCATAATAATATCCATCTCGTACTCCTCGTCTTTCCCTTTCGTGTAGGGCTTCTGAATGCTTCTTCCCGATGGGGTATAGTAGCGGGCAATGGTGAGTCGGATAGCCGATCCATCGGTAAATTCAATGGGCTGTTGTACCAATCCCTTACCGAATGTGCGACGACCAATGACCGTACCTCGGTCATTGTCCTGAATGGCTCCTGCAAAAATTTCACTTGCCGAGGCCGATCCCTCATCGACCAATACCACGATAGGCATTTGTTGGCTGCTACCTGTACCGTTTGAGTTGTAGTTTTCGCGAGGCGATTTGCGTCCTTCTGTATAGACAATTAACTTGTTCTTTGGGAGGAACTCGTTAACCATTTGAATGGCTGCACCCATATATCCACCCGTGTTTCCACGTAAGTCTATAACCACCCCTTCCATGCTGTACTGACTGAGTCTAGCAAGTGAGATGAGCATTTCAGGATAGGTTGTTTCGCCAAATTTATTGATTTTAATGTAACCAAATCGTTCGTTGAGCATGTAGGCTGCATCGACACTCTTAACGGGTATATCTCCACGGATAATGTTGAAGTAAAGTAGCTCTTTCTCGCCTTGGCGTACGATACCTAATTTGATTTCGGTTCCTTTGGGTCCCTTAAGTCGCTTCATGGTTTCGTCGTTCGTTACAATCTTACCCACGAATGCAGTGTCGTTTACCTCTACAATTCGGTCACCAGCCATAAGTCCCACTTTTTCGGAGGGGCCCCCTTGAATAACGCTGTTAATGTGTATAGTATCTTGTTGAATGGTAAATTGTACTCCGATGCCACTAAAGCTGCCTCGTAAGTCGGATGTAACAGCCTCCAAATCTTTGGCAGGAATGTAAGAAGAGTGTGGGTCGAGTTCATTGAGTACTTGTGGCATAGCGTCCTCTATTAGATCGGCCAGCTTCACAGAGTCTACATATTGGTCATCAATAATGCGTAGCAAGGCATTTAGCTTGTTCGAGGAGGCATTGATCACGCCAATACGACTGCCTGTTCCACTAAAGTGGTTGGCATAAAAGGTACCGATTGCAATACCAATTACAATACTTACGGCAACTAATATGGGGATAAGTCGGTTTCTGTTTTTACTATTCATCTCTGTTCTAGTTTAATTGGTTAGCATCTATGTATATCACTTCCACGCCTGCTCTTTTGAGCAGATCTATTCCATCGGTTAGACGATACTCCTCACCATAAACAACTCTTCGTATACCGGATTGAATGATGAGTTTGGAGCACTCTATGCAGGGGGAAGCTGTAACATACATCGTTGCCCCTTCGCTGCTATTGTTTGAACGGGCTATTTTAGTGATGGCATTCGCCTCGGCATGCATAACATAAGGTTTGCTTACTCCGCCTTCATCTTCGCATACATTCTCAAAGCCTACGGGTGTGCCATTAAACCCATCGGATATAATCATCTTGTCTTTCACGATGAGCGCTCCAACTTGCCTGCGTACGCAGTAGGAGTTTTCGGCCCATATTTTGGCCATACGTAAATAGCGACGGTCTAGTTTGGCCTGTTTCTCTTCGGGTGTTTCCATTTTATGTTCTAGGTATTGGTTTATCTAGTAGTGCGCTAGCTGTATATATTTGTTTTCTCCCTCTGTAGCAAGTTGTAGCATAGTGCTGTCTCCCTTGTAGTAACGAACCTCTCTTAAGTGGTCATATACTGCCTTGTTTAGGCTGTTTGTGGTGATATTGCCTGTTGTTCGAGTAATGTTAATGGTAATTGTTCTTGAACCGCCATCCGCTCTCCAGCTTCCTTGAATGGTTGCATTGCTAGATAGGGTGCCTGTAAGCGTACCATCTGCTTGAAAGACAATGCTCATGTTATTAAGGGTTTCAATGTCAGTTGCTGAGCTATATATGGCTGTGAATTTGTGGTTGTCGTTCCAGTTGGTAGTTGTAAACAGGTTCACCACATTCCAAGTGCCGCTTTGAAAAATAGCTTCCAAATCGTCTTCATTGTTGCATCCACATAAGAAGGGTAGTGCAAGAAGCAGGTATAGAATTGATTTTAGTTTCATCATTTTTATCGGTTAGTTATTAGTTCTATTTTGTTATTAGTGGGTTTGAATGCCATTTCTTTTGAGTAACGCTTGAATCGTTGGCTCGGTTCCACGGAAGCGTTTGTAAAGTGTCATGGGGTGTTCACTACCTCCCTTCGAAAGGATTTCATGGCGAAAACATGTCGCTATCTCTTGGTTGAATATACCCTTTTCTTGGAAGAGCGAGAAGGCATCTGCATCGAGCACCTCTGCCCATTTGTAGCTGTAGTATCCTGCCGAATATCCTCCCGACATGATGTGCGAGAATTGGACAGACATGCAAGTCTCTGTTAGGGAGGGAAGGAGTTGTGCCTCTTGGTTGCTTGCTTTTTCGTAGGCTCTAACATCGCCATCGAAGTGCTCCGTGCGGGTGTACCACGCCATATCTAAGAGTCCAAAGCTTAATTGACGCAAACAGTTGTAGCCTACGGCAAAGTTTTCTGACTCTTTAATCTTTTGAATAAGTGCATCGGGTATCTCTTGGCCGGTTTCGTAATGTTTAGCAAAGGTGTTTAGGAACTCCTTCTCGGTGGCAAAGTTCTCCATGAACTGCGAAGGAAGTTCTACAAAATCCCAATAAACGTTGGTTCCGCTTAGACTTTGAAAGGTGCTGTTGGCAAAAATACCGTGCAAGGCATGTCCAAATTCGTGCAAGAAGGTGGTAACCTCCGAAAAAGTAAGTAGGGCCGGTTTGTCTTCGGTAGGCTTGGAGAAATTCATCGTAATGGAAACGTGTGGACGGCTATCTACGCCATTCTCCACCCATTGCTCTTTGTAGCTGGTCATCCATGCGCCAGACTGTTTGCTTTCGCGTGGATGGAAATCGGTATATAGAAGTGACAAAAAGCTTCCGTCACTATCCAAAACTTCATACGCTTTTACATCCGAGTGGTACACCGGTACCTCTTTGTTCTCCTTAAATGTAATTCCGTAGAGGCGAGTGGCTAGTCCGAATACCCCCTCTTCTACACGACTTAGCTCAAAATAGGGGCGTAGCTCCTCTTCGCTAAACTGGAACGTTTGGTTTTTGAGCTTTTCTGAATAGAAGGCCCAGTCCCAAGGCATTAAGGTGAAATCGTCTCCTTCGGTTTGGTGTGCCAATGCTTCCACCTCTTTTACCTCCTGCTCTGCAGTGGGTTTATAGGCTGTGAGTAGTTTATGGAGTAAATCGTATACAGTGGGAATGGTTTCTGCCATACGCTTTTGCAATACATAGTCTGCATAGGTTGTGTACCCTAATAGATTTGCCAACTGCATGCGGCCGTTCACTAACTCTTTTACCACCGCTTCATTGTTATACTCGTTGGCATGCATGCACTGTGTATTGTATGCCATGTAAAGCTCTTTACGCAGCTCTCTGACTTCACTGTATTTTAGGAAGGGGAGTAGGCTAGGGGCTTGTAGGGTAATTACCCATTTACCCGCTTCGCCTTTTTCGTGAGCTGTTTCGGCGGCGGCTGCAATGGCACTTTCAGGCAATCCTGCAAGCTGCTCTTGTTCTGTTAGCACCAATTTATAGCCATTGCTCTCTTTGAGCTTATTCTGCGAAAAACGTAGTTCCAGCGTGCTTAGTTGCGTGCTTAGTGCTCTGTAGGTTTCTCTATCTTCGCCTACAAGTTTTGCTCCACTGCGCACAAAGCTATGGTAACTCTTAAAGAGAAGCATATCCTCTTCTGTAGTTAGCGAAAGAGTTGCACGTTCACTGTATATGACCTCTATTCGTTGGAAAAGAGCCGAATTTAGAGTGATATTGTTCCCATGTTCTGTAAGAATGGGAGTCATCTCTTCTGCTAGAAGTTGTAACTCATCAGAGGTCTCGGCGCTCAATTGATTAAAGAGTACGGTTGTTACTCTTTCTAGTAGTTTTCCCGAATGCTCGAGTGCTACCACCGTATTCAGAAAAGTAGGCGCCTCGGTTTGAAGTAAGATTTGTTCGATCTCTCTATTTTGTTCCGCAATACCTTCCCGAATAGCAGGCTCATAGTGAGCCATCTCAATCAGTTGGAAAGGTACGCTTTGGTAGGGTGTTTGATAGGGGGTTAAAAAGGGGTTTGTATGGGTTGTATTCATCTTTGTCATTATGTATTATACCACAAAAATCGCAAAAAAAACAGTTATTCAGCTATCAAGTACTCTTATTTAACAAAGTATATTACAACCGATGCCCTTAACTGCTATCTTGCAACTGCTTAAGGAGTGGATAGGAGTTTTGAAAGGAGTTTAGTTCTCTCTTTTTATTGCTTGCTTGTGGAATTATTTAGTTCTAGATCGAAGAATAAATTGGGTAATCTTGGATTGCCTTTATAGCTAATAGTGGGTATCTATTAGATCGATTATTCTACTTGGTGCCTGTTTGTTCTAATAGCTTCTCAAAGGATGGGATTAGAATCTCTTTGCGACTTAATTTTACAATTCCTTTCTCTTGTAGTTCATTAAGGGCTTTCGATACATTGATACGCGTATCATCAATGAGTGTAGCTAGGTCATCCATTTTTATGCAAATCCTCTTTTCGCCACTCGTTAGTAGCATGCGCTGAGAGAGAAAAAAAGCAATTCGATTGAGTGTGGTGCCCGTTAAGTTACTCCAGAGTTTTCCATAAGCCACTTGTACGCGGTTGCTCAGAATGTTGTAGTAGTTCATACGGAATATTTCGTAGGTGCTGAGTTCCGTTAATAGGTATGATTTGCTGATGGTAACCACACTAATATCTGTGTGAGCCTTATAACTAGCTGTATAAGTAGTGTTCATTCCGAATATAGAGTGAGGCTCTAAAACAGTAGGGCTTACTAACCGCTCCTCGATAGAGAAGCGGTTGTTTTCATCTGCAGTCAAACAATTTACCTCTCCACTTAATAGAAAAATCAAGTCGTTGCATGCTTCTCCTTGGTTTACAACTTGTTCGTCGGCTTTGTACTTACGAAAATGGAACCTAACCTTTTCCAAGACTTGTGTAAAGTCATTTTTGCAAAATCCCTGAAATAAAGGGAGCTGTAGAAGGGTATCGTACATAATGAGTGGAGTAAAATGTTAAAAACTAAATCGATATCTCTTTATATACCAAAGTTAGTTGTTTATTTGTTAATTACCTTTCTTTTCTTGGCCTATTTTGTTTTTTTATTATTTGTTATTACAGAACGGGAGCTCCTTTATTCATTATTTAGTGTTAAAACCGATTGATTATCTTACCTATTTTCTCTAAAGAGTTTACCTTTACGAGGTTAAAGAGAATCTGTTGTTAAACCAATAATTGTGTAGCTATGAGTGTGACTAGTTGGATAGAGGATCGTGTAGCCTATCTTGAAATGACAGACTGCACCCATCTAAATTGTTTGGGACATTCGATTTGTGATTCATTAATAGCCGAAATAGAGCGTGCTTATAGCTTGGAGTGTGTTGCTATTGTTATAAAGGCGAGGAGTCGAAATAAAGTGTGGAGTGCAGGGCATGACATTCGAGAACTTCCACTCGATGGATCCGATCCCTTAGCCTACGATGTACCCTTGTTGCGATTGCTTCGTCAAGTACAAATGGTGCCCATTCCAGTGATTGCTTATGTGGAGGGAACGGTCTGGGGGGGAGCATGCGATTTGTGCTTTTCCTGCGATATGATTGTGGCCACAAGTGACAGTAGCTTTGCTATTACACCTGCTAAAATAGGTATTCCCTATAATTCATCAGGTTTAATGCACTTTATGAATCAGTTGGGATTAAACAAAGCGCGTGAAATGTTTTTTACGGGTATGCCCATTGAGGCCATTGAGGCTCATAACGTAGGGGTGGTAAACTATGTGGCTCCAGCCGACCAACTTGCTCAATTGGTTAATGAACGGGTACTTAATCCCATTCGTCGTAATTCTGTTTTAGCCATAAGTGCTATTAAACGGCAATTTCGAATTTTGGCCCAAGATCGTTCCATGGTCTCTTCCGAAACTTTTGAGCAAATTAATGCTTACCGCAAAGGAGTTTACACCTCCAAGGACTATCAAGAGGGAATTCGTGCATTTCTAGAGAAACGCACTCCTGCGTTTACAGGAAAAGCAAAAGAGCTAGATCTCTAGCTCTTTTAGTTGCTACTTGCTACTTTTTTCTTCCACCCGCTAACCAATGTTTGTGGTAATAATCTTCGTCGAGGTTACTGATAATGACTCCTTGGCTACTACTTGTATGTATAAAGAGTCTGTTTTTTAGATAAATACCTACGTGGTTAGCTTGTTTCTTGTTTCTACCGTTGTGAAAGAAAACCAAATCGCCTTCGCGCAACTTTGTTTTCTTTACTTTTCGGCAATTCTTTACTCGTTGATCATTCGAATTCCGTTCTAACTGCATCTTATATACCTCTTTATAAATATTTTTAGTTAATCCAGAGCAGTCTATGCCTTGTTTGGTTGTTCCACCCATTCTATGAGGCACGCCTATCCATCTAGCCGATTCAACATAGAGCCGGTGGTTGTCTTTTTTATTAATGTCTACACCTAGTTTAATAGATGATTTCGCAATCTCTTGGTAGTTGTAGTGCGATGCCGTAGTTTTGCATGAACTAACTAGAAGGCTAAAAAGGGTGAGTAAAATAAGGTTTTGTGTTGATTTCTTCATGATTCATTCTATTTATTCTGCTTGAATTCGAAAGTACTCCTCAAGCTCTTTCTCCGCATTGCCTGCTTGATTCTCTATGTGGCGAATAATTTCGCCTTGCTCCAATAATACGATGCGCGGACAGATATCGACTGTGTGGCTTAGATTGTGACTGGAAATTAAAATAGTGGCGCCTGTCTCTTGGTGGTACTCTACCAATAGCTTCTTGATGATGGCTTGCGAGCTGGGATCCAGAAAGTTAAAAGGTTCATCTAGAATCAGTAACTGGGGATTGGGGAGCATGGCAGCAATAATCCCAATCTTTTGTTTGTTACCTGCCGAGAAGTTACGGATGTATTTGTTCTGTTTCATCACTTCGCCCGCCGTAAAGCGCTCAAAACGTTGCAGTCTATTTTGAATCTCTTCAGGAGTGAGTCCATACATTTTTCCTACAAAGGAGAAATACTCGTCGGGAGTAAGATACTCTATCAGAAAACTTTCGTCAATAAAGGCTCCGGTAGTTTTCTTCCACTCCTCCGTTTTAGCTACGCTCCACTCATTAATGGCAATGGAGCCTTGATCGGCCTTCAGCAGATCAAGCAAGAGACGGAAAAGGGTGGTTTTCCCAGCTCCGTTATTGCCTACTAGTCCGATAATTTCTCCAGCTGGTAATATGCAGCTCTCTATGTTAATGGCTACTTTAGAGCCGTAACTTTTCTTTAATTGTTCGATCGTTAGAGTCATACTGTTTATCGGGTATTGCGAAAGCCCTCCATATTCTGGTAGCGGCGTTTCATAAAACGTTTGTAAATATTTCTCATCCATAGGGTATGCGTTGCCACTAGAATGAGGCCTATAGCCATCATTATAAGTAGAGAAACCTCTTCGCTAAAGAAGACAAATAGGAGCTGATTCACAAGGAGTGGAATTCCAAAGCAAGCACCTGTAATCAGACCTTGTGCCAGTGAGCCTCCTTTGTTCCCTTGCATGATGGGTGAGTTTAGCGGTGTAGACTTTTGGTTATATACGGCCAATTGAAAAAGAAGGAAGAAAACAAAGCCCGCTGTAAAACAGAAGTAGGCAATAGCCATTAATAACGTAATCTTCTCTTTATAGATGGGAATGAACATAAAGAGGAGGGGAATGAGCAAAACTGCTACATGTATATAATATTTAGCACGTAGTAGTGTAAAGATAGACTCCTTGCGGCTCATTAATCCATCTAAGTAGTTTCCCTCAAACGAAAGAAGTTGGCTTAAGGTCATAATCCCAAGCACTGCATAGTTATAGATGCAGATAAAACGAATCATATTTGTACCATCGTACGCATCGGTAAAGGCTAGCAGACACGAGAACATAAGCATAATTAGCAATCCCATACGTACTTGGTTTCGCACAGTCTTATTGCGTAAGCATAGTTTCATTTCGAGGCGCATATATTCGCCTACCTCTCCGTAGCGTTCTAAAAAACTAAATTTAAAGTTGTTCTCACTCTTGGTATCGGCCACTTTCGATAACTCATTGTATAGCAACTTTAGCTGTAAACTTCGATAGAGTAGGGCTGCTGCCGTTGTAAAGAGAGTTACAGCTGCAAGTACAGCGATGTTTGTTTTAATAAAAGCCTCTCCAAGATCCATTGAGAAGGTGCTTATCCAGCTCTTATCAGGAAGAAATTCCAAGAGGGCAATGATTGTGTAAATTCCAACGGGTAGTAGTAGGTAAAGCGTCCTCTCTTGTAATAGGGTGCGACAAATGAGGTGCCAGTAGTTATTAAGTACCAGTAACAGCCACATACCTAGTAAATAGCTAAACACGCCCAGTGCACCGTAAAATTTCCAGATGGTAATGGCTGCAAAGGGGGCTAATAAGAAGAACCAAAAGAGGTTGAATGGATTAAGGGCAATCTGAATCAAGTAGGTGTTTAGTAACTTTTTACGAGAAACAGGCATTAGTAAGTAGGGTTTAATCTCTTGTGCTGGAGGCCGTTGTAAGACAAATCGAAGTAGAAAGTCGGTAACCAATAGAAAAAGCATCCCTTTATTTAGGATGTGATAGGGTTCCATACTCGGAAAACCACTTTCAAATGCAAAAGGCAGCATAACCCCAAAAAAGATGAGGTATGCTGCCCAAAATGCCACCATAAAATAGATTAAAATCTTAGCAAAGCGGTTCCGTTCTAATGACGGATTCCGCTTTGCCTCTAAGCTTTTGTTCTTTCTAAGAATGGATAGAAGCATCATAAGTTTTTGATTAGTTGGTTGCTGCAGTCATGCTTACCTCTATTTCGTTCTTTTGATTTAGGAATGCCTTGACAAATCCTTTCAGTTCATCGGCAGTAATACTGTTTACGATGGCTTCGTAGTTGCTGCTTAGGTCAAGATTCTCCCAATAGTATCTCTCAAGCACGCTTACCCAGTAGCTGTTCTCTTTTAGATTCTCGCCATATTGTTTGAGCATATACTCTTTCACCTTATTCAGGTTTTCGGGCGATGGACCTTCATTGGCAAATTGAGTAAGCCCATCGAGTACCACCTTGGTTAGGTGTTCTCTCTTCTCAGGATTTGTGTCGAAGTTTATTTGTAACGTACCACTCTCTTTAGGGAGTTTGGTAATGCTTCCTCGCACACCTACACCATAAGTTCCTCCCTCTTTCTCGCGTACACTTTCTGTGTAAACAATACTCAATATTTGTGAAGCCATACTCATTAGAACTCTGTTCTTTGGTGTATATTCTACATCGCCCGAACGGATTACCATGATGGTAGCTTTGGGGGTCTCTTGTTCCTTATTAAAGATGTTTTTATAGGCCCCTTTGCGGATATCCATTTCAGTGTCGCGGAAGTTCTCTATACGGTTTGTTGCAGGCAATCCCCCCAAATAGGTTTCGATTAGAGGAGCAGCCTCTTGCGTGTTGATATTACCAACCAATATAAAAGTAAAGTCGCTGGCATCTTTAAAGCGATCTTTGTACATCTCCATTACTTTGGCATAGTCAATCTTATCAACCAAATCTGCCTTCATGCGTAGCATGCGTGGGTGGTTGTTGTACATTGCCTTGTACAGTGTATCGACCAAAGCTACTCGTGGATTCGATTCTTGATTTTGCAATGAAGCCTTCATACGATTTTTGTACGAGGTAAAGGCATCTTCGTCCATACGAGGTGCTGTAAAAGTAAGGTAGGTTAATTGCATCAGTGTCTCCAAATCCTTGGGTGCACATCCCCCTCGAACTCCCTCGTTCGTATCGCTGATAACTGCCGTAACACCTGCTTTCTTTCCAGCTAATGCTTTCTCTAGTTCAATAGCACTGAAGTTGCCAATACCACCCAACTTAGCTACCTCATTTAAAACGTTGATGTTTACAATCTCTTCGTCAGGGAAGAGTGAACTACCCCCTGGGCTAAAAGCAAGAAGTGAAATTTCATCGGCTTTAAAGTCGGTTGTTTTGATCACTACGCGTACCCCATTTGATAGCGTTAATAGGGTAGAACCAAAAGCTCCTTCTTCAGTCTTTACTATTTTACCAGCTTTAGGGGTCTCGGCAAGTAGAGGCTCATCCGATACATTGTCTACATAGGCTGTAATTTCCTCTGCCTTAACGCGATTAATAACCGCTGTAATTCCCTCTTTGGTAGGGTATACCATTCCCTCTTTCTCGGGACAGAATATGGCAACCACCTGATTGCTATCTGTAACGAGGCTTGGAATGATGCTATTAATGGCCTCTACAGGAATGTTTGGAACGATTTGATTCATAATGGCATATTCGTTCTCGATACCTGGAATGGGTTCATTCTCTATAAAGTGACGAACATAAGCTTGTACATAGCTTTGGTTCTGATTCTTTTCGCGCTCGTTGTACTCCGATTCCAAATCACTTAAGTAATCGGCTTTGGCACGTGCATATTCGGTAGCCGTAAATCCATGGCGGTGTACACGCTCTATTTCGCGAGTAAGTGCAGCAAGCGCTGTCTCGATGCCATCCTCTTTGCTATAGGCTACGCCTGTAAAGGCATCTTTCGCAGTTGAAAGCATAAAATTGCTGTCGAAAGTTTGTGCCACCAAGAATGGAGGAGTGGGTGATTGTCTTAACTCAGCCAAACGTGCATTTAGCATTTTAGAGAGCATCGACTTCATGTATTCTACTACTAGATATTCCATTCCACCTTTAGCTTCGGTTGGGAATGCATCGTGTTTGTAGAAGTGATAGATCATTGGGTTGGTTTGCTCCTTGTCTTTCGAAATGCTTACAATCAGCTCTTTATTATCAGTCACTTTGTGCTTCTCGAGGGCCGTTGGTGTTTGAGGCATCTCTATTTGAGAGAAGAGCGTTTTAATCTTTTGCTCTACTTGGTCTACATCAATATCGCCTACAATAACCAATCCTTGATTATCGGGGCGGTACCACTTCTCATAGTAGTCGCGTAAAGCTTGGTAAGGGAAATTCAGAATAACATCCATGGTACCAATGGGAAGGCGGTATCCGTATCTATCTCCTTGGTAAATTTCGGGTAGTGCTGTTTCATACATACGCATCATAGCTCCCATACTAGTACGCCACTCTTCGTGAATAACGCCCCTTTCACTGTCAATCTCGCTCGGTTCAAGGGTAAGCCCGTCTGCCCAGTCGTGTAGAATCAGTAAGCAGGAGTCTACCACACCATCGCGGATAACAGGTACATTTGATATGTTATATACCGTCTCTTCAATCGAAGTATAGGCATTCAAGTTTACGCCAAACTTGACCCCTATGCTCTCTAAGTATTCAATAAGGTTCTTGCCTGGGAAATTCTTGGTGCCATTAAAGCACATGTGTTCTAGGAAGTGTGCCAATCCACGTTGGTTCTCCTCTTCTTGAATAGATCCGACCTTTTGTGCGATGTAAAAATCGGCTCTTTTCTCGGGTAGTTGATTGTGACGGATGTAGTAAGTCATTCCGTTCTCTAATTTTCCTATGCGGACGTTGTTATCCACAGGGATAGGAGGCATTTGCTGGGCAGATGCTCCAAAGATTGTGCCTGCTATAAAGCAGGCAGCAATCATTTTCTTTGTAATTTGTACCATATGTAATCTTTAAAGGATTAGAGCAGTCCGTTTGCCGAAAGATATCTTTCGGCCTCCATCGCCGCTTTACAGCCGCTTCCTGCTGCTGTGATAGCTTGACGATAGTGTGGGTCGGCTACATCGCCAGCAGCAAAAACACCAGGCACTTTGGTACAAGGTGAGCTCCCTTCTGTGGTGATATAACCTACTTCGTCTGTGTCAATATAAGGTTTAAATATATCAGAGTTGGGTTGGTGACCGATAGCCAAGAAGAAACCATCAATCGCAATGTCGTAAGTTTCTTCGTCTGTCTCGCCCAAACGTTTTACTACCTTTACACCTTCGACGCCGTTTTCGCCAAACAGACCAATGGCATTGTGTTCAAATAATACCGTAATACCAGGGTGCTTCATAACGCGCTCTTGCATAATTTTAGAGGCACGTAGGAAAGGCTTGCGTACCAATAGGTAGACTTGTTTAGCCAATCCTGCTAAGTAAATTGCCTCTTCGCAAGCGGTATCTCCACCCCCTACTACAGCCACTGTTTTTTTGCGGTAGAAGAATCCGTCGCAAGTAGCACAAGCGCTTACGCCCATACCCGCATACTTTTTCTCGTCATCCAATCCAAGATATTTAGCAGTTGCACCGGTCGATATAATCAAGGAATCTGCCTCAATAACGTGCCCTTCGTCCGTGGTAATTGTATAAGGAGCCTTGCTAAGGTCGGCTTTTACAGCTAGTCCGGTACGGATGTCTGCCCCAAAGCGTTCGGCTTGTTTACGCAAATCTTCCATAAGCTCAGGACCACTAATTCCTTCAGGATATCCTGGAAAGTTTTCTACTTCGGTTGTTGTGGTTAGTTGCCCACCGGGTTGCAACCCTTCGTACATTACAGGCGATAGGTTGGCACGTCCAGCATAGATGGCTGCAGTATACCCCGCAGGGCCTGAGCCTATAATTAAGCATTTTGTTCTTTCAGTATTCATCTTTATTCAATTCTGTGTATATAAATATTATCTTAAATCAATGATTTCGGCAGTTGGAAACTTTCTTTTATCGAACTGAAAGTTTCCGTTTTTAAAGGCTTGTCCCTTTTGAATATTTTTGATTCGAATCTCTGTTTTGGGCTGGTTGGTTGTTTCTACCGCCAAGAAGAGAGGGTTGTATTGTGCATCGATTACGACGGTAATGGATTGAATATCCTCTTTCGTTTCAGGAGTAAGAAAGATTGTATGCCCTTTTACACCTTGGGTCGTTCTTTCGCCAAGGTATTGGTAGTTGTATCCCTCTTTATAGCTTGAAAGTAGGTAAAGGGGGTGAATTTGTTTAAGTTCGTCGGGGGTAGGAGTAGAGATATTCACCTCATCACTACCTGCCAAATAGCTCCACTGTGTATGACCATCAAACCAGCTCTCTATGCCTTCGCTTTCTAGGTGAAATTTATTCCCTTGAAGTTGCATAACCCCTTGTGCAGTTCCACCAAATGAGATCAATACTCCCTCTTTGTTTTCGAGACCAGACCAAGTGCGATCGAGTAATTCGCGAGCACGCGTCTCTTTTTGTGCCCAAAGAGAAGGGGGAAGTAGGAGAAGTAGAAATAGATAAAATACTTTTTTCATTGTCGTATAAGTTTGGCTAGAGGCCTTAATTCATTAAACAAAATTACGAATAAGTTTTTGCTATCTACCTGAAGCAATTAATTTTAACGTTCAGCTCACTATAAATTGCTAAGCTTCATCTCCAAGTCCGTTTCGTCCATGCAAAGCACATCGCGCGCCTTACTTCCTTGTGTTGGACCTACAATACCCGCTTTTTCTAATTGATCCATAATTCGTCCTGCTCGGTTATAGCCAATCGAAAACTTGCGCTGGATAAGCGAGGTTGAACCTTGTTGGTGAATAATGACCAAACGCGCAGCATCTTCGAACATAGGATCAAGCCTATTCATATCTACATCGCCCAAGCTGTTTTCACTCTCTTCGCTCACATATTCAGGAAGCTCAAAGGCGGTAGGGTAGCCTTGTTGTTTACTAATGTGGATCGAGATACGTTCCACTTCAGGTGTATCTACAAAGGCACACTGTACACGTACGGGGTCATTTCCTTGCAGATAGAGCATGTCGCCCTTACCAATGAGTTGCTGAGCTCCCGAGCGGTCAAGGATGGTGCGTGAGTCCATCATGGCTGCTACGCGGAAGGCAACGCGTGCGGGGAAGTTGGCCTTAATGGTACCTGTAATAATATTTGTGGTAGGGCGTTGGGTTGCAATAATAGCGTGTATACCAATGGCACGTGCCAACTGTGCAATACGACAGATAGGAAGCTCTACCTCTTTACCAGCCGTCATGATTAAATCGCCAAACTCGTCGATAATTACAACAATGTAGGGCATAAACTTGTGCCCTTTTTCGGGGTTAAGTTGGCGTGCAATAAACTTCGCATTGTACTCTTTAATGTTTCTACATCCCGCTTTGCGCAGTAAATCATAGCGGGTATCCATCTCAATACAGAGCGAGTTCAAGGTTTGTACTACCTTGCTCACATCGGTAATGATTGCATCTTCTCCATCGGGTAGTTTGGCTAAGAAGTGGCGTTCAATGGGTGTATATACCGAGAACTCTACCTTTTTAGGGTCAATAATAACGAACTTCAGTTCGGCAGGGTGCTTTTTGTAGAGCAGTGACGTTACAATAGCATTTAAACCAACAGATTTACCTTGACCCGTTGCCCCAGCAACTAGCATGTGTGGTGCCTTGGCAAGGTCAATCATAAAGACCTCATTCGTAATGGTTTTACCCAATGCTACGGGTAGCTCATAGGTGGTCTCTTGGAACTTCTTACTATTCAGAATAGAGTGCATAGCCACAATTTGTGGGTGTGCATTCGGTACTTCAATACCGATGGTTCCCTTTCCAGGTATCGGAGCAATAATACGGATACCGAGTGCCGAAAGGCTCAAAGCAATGTCATCCTCTAAGTTTCTGATTTTCGAGATGCGCACCCCTTCGGCAGGTGTTATTTCATATAGCGTGATGGTAGGTCCCACACTTGCTTTGATAGAGCTAATTTCAATACCGAAACTGCGCAACACCTTAATGATACGTTCTTTATTGGCGTTCTGCTCTTCAATGTCGATATTTAAACCATTCTCTTTGTACTCATTTAGGAGGTTAAGTGTAGGGAATTTGTAGTTTTCTAAATCCAAACGTGGATTGTATGGGGTTGATAGCGAACCCTTAAAGGCTCTATCTTCATCGGTCGATTCATCTTCAATCGAAAATGCTACCTCATTCTCATCTTTTATTGTAGCTGCCGCTTCTACCTTCTTCTCCATACTCTCTACCGGACTTTGTAGTGGAGGCTCTATAGGCATAGCAGGTTCTATAATCATAACAGGCTCTGCAGCGGTCTCTTTTTTCGTAGTAGAAGCTATGGGCTCTACTTGTTCCAAATCTAAATCAATGATCACCGGTTGCGGCTCCTCATAGCTAGATGCGCTTTCCGCTACTTCTTCGGTCGCTTTATTTAAATTGGAGCTGCTGGAACCTTCTTCTTCTGTTAAATTAGTTGTATCCCCTTTCTTTCGTTGAAGTTTACTAAAATCGGGTTGAAACAATTTGCGGATAAAAAGAATAGAGTCTCTACGCAAATAGATGATGTAAAAAGTGGCAGTCAGTAGCAGTGTTAATGCCAGACCAATCGTGCCAATTTGTGATATAAACCAGTTACTTACATTGTATCCATGTACTCCACCCGGGTAGACAAAACTATTGGCAAATGGAGTCTTGAAAATAAATCCCATGGCAATCGAAAACCAAATGAGTAGCAAAGAACAAGAAAAAAACCAGCTACGTAAGCTAAAATGGTATGCTTTCATCAATTTCAATCCTGCAGCTGCCAAGAATACAATGATGAAGAACGATGAGAATCCAAAGCATTTGTTAATTAGGAAATTGGAGATGGTAGCTCCTTGCGATCCCATCACATTATTGATTCCATTCTCTGTTTGAAGCAACTCACCCGGATTTGCATGATTCAGTAAACTTTGATCAGACGCACCTGTGGTTAGGAACGACAAGAAAGCCAAAAGTAAATATACTGAGAAGATAATAGAGATGAGCCCTCCCACAAAATGAAACGTTTCACTTTGTAGTAGTGCAGATATGCGAGTAAGCTTTGGAGTTTGAATTACTTTCTCCTTTTCACTTTTTTTCTTTGCCATATGTGTTGTAAACTATAGTTGTTTTTGCAAATGTACATTGTTTTGGTTAATTTTTCGCTTTGAGTTTGTTTTTATTTTTCTTGTTTTTCTTCTCATTTTCTTCTCTTTCTTTGTTTTTAGTGGCTCTATCGTGTGTTTCTTATACTTTTGTTGCATTTTATTACTTCGGTAGAGGTGTGAGGCTTTCTTGCCTCTTTGGATCTGCTGGTAGACTCTTTTCTTAAATATTTCCTTATAACTTCGCTTGTTTATGCGGACAAAGTTAGTGTCCGACAGCCGTTGTACACGCGTCCGACGGTTGTCGGACACGCGTCTGACGGCTGGTGTACACGCGTCCGACAGATGTCGGACACTAAACTTATCCGTACGATTGAAAAAGATTCTCTGCTTGTTAGTCGAAAAATGCTAGATTCTTGCTTTTATCGGCTTCGTTGCTCCCTATCGATATAAGCCCCTTTAAGTTTATAAAGTCACAAATAAAAACATATCTTTGCAATTGTACAATACAAAACAGAACGAATTATGGAAACTACATTGGCTATTGCCGAGAAGATTAGCTCCTTATTGTGGGGGTGGCCCACGATAATCTTACTACTAGGTACCCACCTCTTTTTAACCATTCGTTTACGCTTCCCACAGCGCAAAATATTTACGGCTATTAAACTATCCGTCACGAAAGACAAGGAGATGACTGGCGATGTGAGTCAGTTTGCTGCATTAGCTACTTCCTTGGCTGCTACCATTGGAACAGGTAATATTGTAGGGGTGGGAACTGCAGTTGCTTTAGGCGGTCCAGGAGCTGTGTTCTGGTGCTGGGTTACGGGAGTTCTAGGTATCTCGACCAAATATGCCGAGGGGCTGTTGGCTATAAAATATCGCACAGTCAAAGAGGATGGGACTATGGCAGGAGGACCCATGTATGCACTCGAACGGGGGCTAAATATGCGTTGGCTAGCGGTGCTATTTTGCATTTTTACAGCGATTGCAGCTTTGGGTATAGGCAATACAGTACAGGTAAACTCTATTGCGATGCTCCTTAGTGAATCGTATGAAATACCCACTTACCTTACGGGGATTGTTTTAAGTTTTTTAGTGGCCTTAGTTATTCTATTTGGCATAAAGGGCATTGCCAAAGTATGTAGTACCTTAGTACCCTTTATGGCACTTTTTTATCTGTTAGGCTGCCTTTACATCCTCTATATGAATGCCCCCTACCTAGGCGAGTCGATTCTACTCATTTGGGATTCTGCCTTTACTACACGTGCGGCCGGAGGTGGTTTTGTGGGTACTACGCTTATGATAGCTGCTCGTTATGGTATAGCTCGCGGACTTTTTTCGAATGAATCGGGCCTCGGTTCTGCCCCGATTGTTGCGGCAGCGGCTCAAACGCGCAATCCCGTTCGTCAGGCACTTGTTTCGGCCTCGGGTACCTTTTGGGATACAGTTATAATTTGTGCTATAACCGGTTTGGTGTTGGTCAGTAGTATTTTGGCTCATCCCGAAATTGATTATACCGAAGGGGCTGCACTAACCAAAGCCGCATTCTCTAAAATACCCTATGTGGGTACTCTGATCTTGTCGGTAGGGATTGTTACCTTTGCCTTCT
>JBOFRN010000035.1:0-1393 GCA_051651025.1 Phocaeicola sp. | reverse complement strand
AGTAACGCAATGTAGTTTACTGCCTTCACAGCCTCTGTGGGGTGACTTTTTTGAGCTTCTACAAATTTACGGCGCACATGAGCCATGCAACCCAGAAGGGTCACACCACTTTTTTGCTCAAAATAGTCATAAACTTTATATCCATCCACTTGAATAGCCCCTTTAAAATCACGGAGTTGACTCCGAGGAATTTCTCCTGCCCTAGAGCCTTTGTGATAAAAGAAGAAAGCTCCTGTACTTTGTGGATTTGCATCTCTAAACTGCCATGCATACCCCTGTCGACAACTCTTACCAGCTCTATCTGCTATTTTCCAGGGAACTTCATCTATTTGGAGATAATCGCTTTGCAACACCTCCTCACAAAGGCTTTCGTATAGAGGGAAAAGTTTATTAGCTACAGCATGAACCCAGTCATTTATGGTAGAGGTAGGTAGTTTTGTACCAAGATCAGCATATATCTTGATTTGTCTATACTCAGGGATGTGGTAGACGAATTTACTTGTAACCAAGTCAGCCAAGAAATCAGCAGCAACATGATTCCCGCCAATTATAGCTTTTGGCAGTGGTGCTTGTAGAACTTTTACATTCAGAGCATCCTTTTGATTTTTAGCCCGAAGAATAGGAGACTCAACACATTCAACCCAAAGGCTGGCAGATGTGCGATGTAAGATTCTTACTACATCTTTTCCTATAATATCATACTCATCCATATTGATACCCTCTGGCAAAACAGTACTCCATCTCTCTTCTAATCCAGTATATTGATACTTTGAAGGACGCAAGGGTTCTTTTTTTATTTTCTCACGGCGTTTGGTGGCTTCTTTTTCTATTTCTTCAGCCATTTTCTGCGTAGCAAGCTCTTTTTCATCAAGAGCCTCTTGGCATTGATCAGAGAAAAGGTCGGGTCCATTATCGACAACCTTATCTTTTTTAGAACCAAAAAGAAGTTTTTCAAGATAGGCAATTCGCTCATCTTTACGCTGTACTAATCGTTGCAATTCTGCCACTTCAGTTGGTAACTCCTTTTGTTTCTCGATATCTTTCATACCTCTAAGATGCTATTTTTTAACGAGATAACCAAACTTTTCTCTTGTTATTTACACCTAAAACAACATCTTTTTTATCACTCTTATCTAGTTCATTATCTAAACGAAAACGAGCTCTTCTAACAACCTTAGGGGAAATACCTTCCATAAGAAGAACTAATTCATCCCATCTTATAGAACGAAATCCACTGCCATCTTTTAGAAATATCTTAGAATGGAATCTCCCTTGAGCCAAACGCTTATAGTAAACTACATACCCACCTCGCTCCCAATGAAGCAGCTTCATAACTTTACGAGAGCGGCCAACAAAAATATAAACATCACCATTAGTGGGTTCTAAACTAAAA
>JBOFRN010000034.1:0-1042 GCA_051651025.1 Phocaeicola sp. | reverse complement strand
GGCCCCTATACCACAACTCAAGTAGTAAGTCAGGAAGCGTTTAGGGCCCCAAACCATTTCGAGGGTACGCCCAAACATCCACAAGGCAAACATATTGAACAATATATGTTCAAAACCGCCATGCATAAACATGTAGCTTACCAATTGTGCTGGATTAAAATCAGGAGCCATAAAGAAGTGCAACCCTAATAGGTTGGTTAGATTAACTCCATACTTGGTCATTACAAATGTAGCAAAGAAAAAGAGTACATTTATAATGAGTAGGTTTTTCGTTACGGGTGGAAGTTGATTCATGGTTTATCTCGTATTTTTTTGACTAAATAAGATGTGTAGGCAAAAATACAATTTATTTGCGTTACCACCGCTATTAGCTGCTTTTCGTTTGTTATTTTTAATGGAAGAAGCTTTCTGTTGCTGCTTCTAGCTTCCTATACTCTCTATTACAAGCTGTGGATAGAGGTTCTTTCTCTTTAGGGAATTGGCTACCTAAGCTACTCGCTAGTGAATAGCTTAGCTGCTAGTTACTAGCTACTAGCTACAATAATTCCTCCTCCTAAAATCACATTTCCCCGGTAAAATGCAGCTGCTTGGCCTACTGCAATAGCAGCTACTGGCTTCTCTAGGGTCACTTGCAACAAGCCATCCTCTCTCACGCTGACTGTTCCATAATTCTCTTGCTTTCGGTAGCGAACCTTAACCATAATATCCGAACAATTCAAGACTTGGTCGGGATTGGTTAACACCCATTTCTCTAGGGTTAGTGAGCTTTTATTTAAAGAATCAAGAGGTGCCAGCACCACGCTATTAGTTGCAGGGTGAATCTCTTTCACAAAAACGGCTCTGTTGAGATGAATACCCAGTCCTCGGCGTTGTCCAATCGTATAGAAGGGATAACCCTCGTGTTGGCCCAGTATAGTTCCCTCCTCATCGTAAAAATTGCCCGATTTAATCGAATTTTCAGGCAGATATTCGCGCAAGAAAGTGCGGTAGTCCATGGGGCAGAAACAAACCCCCAAGCTATCTCGTTTCTTGGCTGCTTTGT
>JBOFRN010000033.1:0-1393 GCA_051651025.1 Phocaeicola sp. | reverse complement strand
TCGACTGCTGGATGTTTTCACCCTTGGCTATCCCAATGAAGAGGTACGCATGGGTTTCTTGCGCTGTTTGATGCCCGATTATGTAGAGACAGATACCTTAAGAGGCAACTTTTTGGTTACTAGCTTTGTAGAGGAGTTGATGGAGCAAGATATTGAGGCCTGTATGGTTCGCCTGCAAACTTTCTTTGCCACCATTCCTAACACGCTGCAAAACAAAACCGAAAAGCACTTCCGAACGGCCCTCTATATCCTCTTCAGCCTCATGGGGCAGTATGTGGAAGCAGAGGTAAATACCTCTATGGGGCGCATCGATATGGTTCTGCAGTTGACCGATGCCATTTACATCTTTGAGTTCAAGGTCGATAAGAGCGCACAAGTAGCCATGGAGCAGATAGCCGAGCGCAACTATGCACAACGCTACCAACTAGATGAACGAGCGCTCTATCAGATTGGTGTCAACATCTCTACCCAAACACGTACGCTGGAGGAGTGGACGATTGTAAAGCGATAATACGAAAATAGATATAATCAATAAACAGACAGCATTACCACCCCAACTCTTCCACCAACTTCCGATAGATGGCATTGTGCTTCAATAACTCGGGTACCCCTGTAATAAATAGCTGCTTGCGGGCACGGGTGAGTGCCACATTCAGTTTACGGTCGATTGATACGCCATTCTCCTGCGTTAAGTTGGGGAGGAAGCGAAGCTGGTAGAGGTAGTTTACACAGAAGGAGTAGAGAATCACCTCGCGCTCACTCCCTTGGTAGCGTTCTACCGTATCGACCGATACGTGGTTCAACTCGGGGATGCCAGTGCGTTGTAACTCTTGCTTGATGAGGGCTATCTGGCTACGGTAGGGGGTAATAATACCCAAGGTGTGGCTGGCATTGAAGTTCTCTTTGTAGCTGTGATACACCTCTACGGCTAGTTGTGCCATTAGTTTGGCTTCGTACTGGTTGGTCTTGCCCGAAAGGCTGGTGCGATCGGGCTGCGAGGGGTAGAAGCGGATGGGGGTCTCAATCTCCTCCAGTTGATGCTCCAAACCTACAATGTCTAACTTACCTGCATAGAACTCTCGGTTGGGAAAACTGGCCACGGCTGGGTGCATACGCCCTTGGCGGCAGAGCATATCGAGGGGCTCCTCTTCTCCTTTGGCAAGGTGGTTGCGGTAGAGTCGTTCAAATAGGGAGTCTTTTACATTTTGAAAACCGATGTGGCGGAGTGACTCGTTGGCTACTTCGGTCTCTTCGCTTCGTTGCAGCACCACGGCAGGGAGCTGTTTGTGATCGCCTACCAAGACAAACTTACCTACTCCCTCTTTCTCATCGGCGGTGCGGGCGCACAAAATGCCGAGCAGTTGCGGCTCTAAGATTTGGGTCGCTTCGTCTA
>JBOFRN010000032.1:0-27760 GCA_051651025.1 Phocaeicola sp. | reverse complement strand
GCTTCGCTTTTCTGTATACCTAGTCGTAAGCGCTTGGAAGTTGAATTAGACTTAATAAAAGAGGAGGTTTAAACGATGACTTTATCAATGCAAAAAGAGGGATACTGCCTTCGTGCACCCGAACCAGAAGATTTAGACTGTCTATTATGGTTTGAAAATGAGGTGGCAACTTGGGGAATAGGGAGCGAGGCCACAGGACCTTATTCACGCTACCAGATGAAGCAATATTTAGCACATGCAACCAATAATATCTACGACGATAAACAGTTGCGATTACTCATAGAGAACAATGCGAAAACAGTAGTTGGCATAATAGACATTTCTAACTTTGATGCCATGAATAATCGTGCAGAAGTAGGTATATTAATCGACTCTAACCACCAAAGAAAAGGGATTGCTACCATTGCTTTAAAGTTAGTAGAGGAACATGCCTTCAAGCGATTGGGAATGCATCAACTCTACGCTTACATGGATATTAGTAATACTCCCTGCCGCAAACTATTCCATTCCTGTGGATTTAAAGAGTCTGCTCACTTGGTCGATTGGATACGCATTGGTGGAAAATATGCATCAGTTATTATGGTTCAGAAGCTATCACCATTAGTTTAAAGAGGGATAGAGGGGATATTTCGCCCAAATGGTATATTTCCCTCCCATCCCAGCAAGCAAGCTTTTCCAAAGTCGCTGCACAGAGTAGTTCAATAATAGGTCATTTCTACTTATTCCAACCACCCACGTATTTTCCTCAATTTCCTTTTCTAACTGACCGTATTCCCAGCCAGCATACCCTGAGAAAAAGCGGAAAGCACTCTCTTCTACCTCACGTTGAATAATCAGGCGCTTTACTTCATCAAAGTCACCATTTAAATACAGACCATTTCCTAAAGAGAAGGCACCAGGTAAGTTCTTTAAAGTATGTAGAAAAAAAACAGTATCTCTACTCACAGGCCCTCCCTTGTAAAGAGGTATATGAGGGGCAAATTCAAGTTCAGGTACCAATTCGTTCAGAGACATTTGGGTGCTAAAGTCTTTATTCATGATTATCCCCATACTCCCCTCACTATTGTGTTCAACAAGCAAAACAACAGATCGAGTAAAACAGTCATCAGTTAGAAAAGGAGAGGAAATTAGGACATCTCCCTTCTTCGGAAGAAAATTAGTCGACTTTATTTGAAAAATTTGCATATCCATAGCAACTCTTTTTTAATTGAGACTTTAAATATACTGATTTAAACTAGAAATCAAAACCAATAAGGTTTTTTAAGTACAGAAAAGAGAGCCAATTTTGGAGTAAACAGCCCCATTTACATAAATATTTGAAGAATCAACTTCTATAGGTTTCAATTAGCTGATCATGCTAATGTTTACATTCGATAATAAAAGTGCTCATTTCCTCCCACAAATTAGCAAAAATGAGCCCATTCGTAAAAAAAAGAGCTTCAAGACATTGTCCCCTTAAAAAAAAGGGATTATATTTGAAACGATTTAATAATTTAAATAGCAAAACAACATGAATGAAGTAATTGAAAAAATCAAGGAATTGAACGAAACTTTTTTTGCTGATGCAGAACTTCAAATAGAAAAAAGCAATAAAGCAGCAGGAACTCGTGCACGCAAAGCTTCTTTGGAACTAGAGAAATTAATGAAAGAGTTCAGAAAAGCTTCTCTAGAGGCATCTAAAGCTTAATTTTTAGATTTTACAGAGATAAAAAAAGGATGTGTTATAGAGACTCATCCTTTTTTTATTGACACACTCCTCTTTACAAGTACTCTTCATTATACTTTCCCTTGTACTTGAGGATGACACTCTGCGTGATTCGATAAGGTGCAAATGAAAATTGAGAAGTGAGTATAAAGGCGCGAAATATCTCGCTATTAGATCCAATAAAAGGAATCACATAAGGCATTACCAACTCTTTATTCCGGGTCAATTCACCCATCTCTACCGAAAGTAGCAGAGGCAAACTTGTCGTGGTGCGAGTAATACTATCTCCAAGATCAATTAATTCAGTTAGTTCATCTCTTTCCTCCTCCCTCTGAACATACGAAAAGATGGAATCAGGATCTGCTGAAAGTATTAGACTATCCTCATACAGATTGGGTACATCATCCAATTTATCCAGCAAGAACTGAAGACTATTTGACTCTATAGGTAAATAAGTATTACCAACCAAATAGATTGCATCAGGTGCAATTTCTAGGCTAAAATCGGTCCAACTCTTGTAGTTATCTGTTATGAAAGGATATATAGACGGGGTACGCACGTAGAATTTAAAATAATTAGCCATTTTCTTTTTGGCTATAACCTCGGAAAAGGGAGTCTCTTGGAAGAGTGAATGTTTGTCTATATAGGCATCAATCACCTCTTCCAACAGATACTTTTGGTAGCTTAAAATAAGAAGTCCAGATTCGCTATAAGCCGTTAAATATCGATCGGATCCTAAGGGAAATAGTTTTAGACTCTTTCCTCTATATTTCTCCTTTTTAATTGGAACCTCTTCCCAGTTGGTTCTACTTAATAAATGGTGTAGAAATTCATCTCCCGATCCATCAAGCTGAAAGTAGATAATTTGCTCGTTAAATGCCCCTTCCTGATGAACACTTACAACGATTCGTTGAATAAAGGTTTTAAAGCTATGTCCTCTCTTTTCCATATAGCTGTCTAAACTATTCACCATAGAGTAGAAAAGGCTGGACGATTTATAATAGCTCAATTCATCGTAATAAGAACTTTCAGAGAGTTCGTTCAAGAAGTAGTTTAAATTATCACTCTCAAATATTCCTATTGCAGTATTGGGAACAAACTTCAAGACATCAATATCTTTAACACGTTCTTTTACGCTCAGATAGGCCATTCCATAAAAGCCTACTGCAATAAAGAATGATAACATAGAGCATACCATCCCTAGCTTGATAACCGAACGAATTCTCATACTACTCCTTTAAAATGATTCTTAGTGTTTAATAGTTATAAAGAGGAAACCATTAAAACAAATTAACGTAGGAACAAGGTAATTGTTTCTTATTCAAGCATAACAACCCCTATTCGTTTCTTTCCATCCATCTTAATAGTCATTGGCTTCTCAAAACGAACATGGCGAATATAACCGGTTTCGTACACCGCAGGCAAACTATTGAGTAAATTCTGGTTATAAAAACCATCCCCTATAAAATCGTTTATGGTAAAATAACCAACACCAAATGAAGTTAGATTTTGAAAGAAATGAGTGCCCTGGCTTGGATCAATTCGGTAATGACTCAAGCCTGCCTCAACAATTACGCGTGCAGCCGAGATATGAGGCCATTTAACCGGTATACCCAAGTAGTGATCACTGCTTCCCCATCTACCAGGTCCTATTAAGACATAATGATTACCACTATTAGTAAATTGCTGATTAAGATCTTCAATCTCTCTAGCTATCAGAGGATTATTGACAGCCGAGTAATCATCCGTTTTAACATATACAATATCAAATACATCTTCTAGAATACCATGCCCCAAAGATTGGGTGCTCTTTAATAACAATTTTTCTTCAGGTATTTTATTTAGATCCTCAGCGAGTATGGCTTTTACATCTACCATCGGACGAATTTGTAGTAAATAAAAGGTACCAGTGCGTTGGCTTGGATTAATCATCAGTGCAAATTCTATTTCGACCGGACGACGCATCTCATTCTTACTATGCTCCAATACTAACTGCAAAATGCGAGCTAGTGGAAATGCGTCATGATGCAGAATATTTGAGAAAGTAATAATTTTCCGCCCTTTTGGATAAATATAGTCTCGAATAATCATATCTTGTGCATCATAGGTAGAAGCAATCCAATGAAGTGATCCATCTTTCTCTGCCTCTTTCACTGGAAGATCAAGCAAGTTAAAACCATCATTTAATGAGAAATCATATCCTTTATTTGTTAAGTCTAATGCATAAAATCGGGTCTGCGTCTCTTTTAAAGCCAAACTTAACTCGCTAGTTTGTAGAATATTATGCGGGTGATGCGGCGAGAAACGCAGTGTAACTCCACCCTCCACAATTTGCTTACCTAAGCCCAAGGCTAAATTAACAATTCCCTCCTCGGCCTCTTCCATACCTATGGGATAATAGTTAAGAGAACGTGCAACCCCAGATGCAGATGGGTAGTAACGATTTCCATATTGGGCGCCAACCACCTCTTGAAGGATAACAGCCATTTTTTCCTGATCAATCACATTACTTGTAGCTTGCATATAAGCCTTGCTATCTTTGTAATACACCGAAGCATAAACCCCTTTTATGGAATCACTTAACATACGAAGCATTTCGTATTTATCTTCCAAATAAGGAATCATATAAGTCGAGTATATACCTGCAAAAGGTTGATAATGTGAGTCTTCTAACAAGCTCGAAGAGCGAATTGCAATTGGGGTTTTAACTACATCAAAGAATGCAAAGAAGTCACTAACCAATCTATCGGGAAGCTGAGCGCGCAAGAATGCTTTTAAAATTGTGGCATCGTCTGCATTACTCAAAGCAATCTGGTAGAGATTATTCGAATCCATAAACTCATCAAAAAGATCGGTACAAAGCACCACTGTCTTAGGAATTTCAATAGTGGCATTCTCAAACTCTTCAAATTCAGGATAGCGCTTAACCATGTGGTCAATGAAGGCAAGACCACGCCCTTTACCACCAAGTGATCCTTCACCAATACGGGCAAAATTAGAGTATCGGTCAAAACGATCACGTTGGAAGACTGCTACAACCCCTTGATTCTTCATTTTGCGATACTTTACAATGGCATCGAAAATAAGTTGGCGGTGCGCATCAATATCCTGCAACGACTCCCAAGTAATTTGTTTAAGGAACTCGGCGGGTGGAAACATAGCGCGTGAATAGAGCCAACGTGAGATATGATTGCGGCAAATATGGTAAAATAGAGACTCTTTTGGGATAGAAAAGATAATATTTTGCAGCTCCTTTAGGTTACGAACACGTGCAATTTCTTGATGTGTTTCGGGATTAATGAAAACAAAGTCGCCAAATCCAAAGTTATCCGAAACCACTTTGCGCAAATCGACATCAATCTTTTTCGAATGCTTATCGATAAAACTAGCCTCATACTTACTTGTATATTTCTCATTCTCTGATTCGGATGATTGAAGAATAAGCGGGATAAATGGGTCTTGCTTACGTATCTCCTCCATCAGTTTGATACCTGCCAAAGGATCAATTTCTCCTCCTCGGGGATAGCGAGCATCTGTTATGACGCCCAATACATTATTACCGTAATGAGTGTAAAGCTCCATAGCCTCTTCGTAGGTACGAGCCAATACAATCTTAGGACGCCCTCGCATTCGGAGTGTGCGCTGATGTGCATTGAGTGCTTCGGTAGCAAACTCCTGACTCTGTGTCAATACAAATTTATAGAGATTCGGCAAAATGGAAGAATAGAATCGGATGGAATCTTCGACAAGCATAATAACCTGTACACCGACCTCTTTTACATCGTTCTCTAGATTCATTTTATCCTCTATCAACTTAATAATAGAGAGCAGCAAATCGGTATTGCCTAACCAACAAAACACATACTCGAATATACTCAAATCTTCGTGTTCCATACGAGCTGTAATACCACGCGAAAAAGGAGTAAGTACAACCAAAGGTATGTGTGGATACTTCTCTTTTACATTTTTTGCAATGGTAAAGGTATTGCTATTGTCACTACCAGGCATACAGATAACCAGATCAATAGGTCGATCTTCTAAATGCTTCCAGGTCTCCTCTTCGGTAGATACCTGCATAAAACGAGGAGGATAGCGAAGACTCAAGTTCATATACTCATTAAAGAGTTTTTCGTCTATTCGTCCATCATCTTCGAGCATAAATGCATCGTAAGGGTTGGCTACTAGTAGCACATTAAAAATGCGCTTGGTCATTAGGTTTACAAACGATGTATCTTTAAAATAAAATTGATTCAGTTTTAACATGCCGTTCTTGTTTAAACGTGTCTACTAGCTCCAACAGATTGGAGCAGTTCTAGTATAGATAGGTGTCTATAAATAATAATAACAAGGTAGTAAATGAGAAATGAAGATAGTACTTGTAGCGAATTCCACCAAGTAATTACTTCACTAATTTACTACCTTGTTACTATATCGAGGTAAAAGCACCTATTACTACGTACTTAAAAAATTAGTCTGTTGGCAAAAGAGCTAATCCCAAAGATTCAATCTTTGCTGTGCTGCCTCTTCCATTGAAACCAATTTCACCTGTTTTTGTGCATGGTTCAATCTAAGCTCTTCAAACTCCTTTTGAACAGATCTAATAAAAGGCTCTTTTTGATCAGGATTCAACAACTGGGCTGCAATAAGCGAGTTTTGCGAAGCATCTTTCACATGCACCACAACTCCTTCATATACAGGAGCAATTTTCAAGGCTGTGTGCAGTTTAGAAGTGGTTGCCCCCCCTACCAAGATAGGAGTAGAAAGCCCTGCACGCTTCAATTCTCTTGCTACGTGACTCATCTCCTCCAACGAGGGAGTTATTAAGCCACTTAACCCAATAATATCAGCTTGGGTTTCAATTGCTTTTTGCACAATCGTTTCAGCAGGAACCATTACACCTAGGTCAATAATTTCATAATTATTGCAAGCCATGACAACTGCAACAATATTCTTACCAATATCGTGTACATCGCCTTTTACCGTTGCTAATAAGACTCTACCTGCTGAACTTCTTCCCGCCTCTTTCTCTGATTCAATAAGCGGTTGTAAGATTGACACAGCTTGTTTCATGGTACGAGCACTCTTTACCACTTGAGGCAGAAACATCTTGCCTTCTCCAAAAAGTTGGCCTACATGGTTCATACCTGCCATTAAGGGACCTTCAATAATAGATACCGCCGTGGGATGAATTAAAAGAGCCTCATCCAGATCCTCTTGCAGATGGTCGGCAATGCCTTTTACCAACGCATACTGTAAACGCTCAGCCACACTCTTTCCTTCACGCCAGCTAACCACGGCTGCTTGTGCTCCAGGAGTGATGCCCGACGCAGAAGTTTTTAACTCTTCGGCCGTTTCAATCAAACGTTCAGCAGCATCGGAACGACGATTCAAGACAACATCTTCAATACGCTCCAACACATTGGCAGGAATATCACTATAAAGAACAGAAGTGGCTGGATTAACAATTCCCATGTCCATTCCTTGTTGGATAGCATGATACAAGAACACCGCATGCATCGCCTCGCGGATGTAGTTGTTCCCACGGAACGAGAAAGAGAGGTTACTTACTCCTCCACTAATATGGGCACCGGGTAGATTCTTCTTGATCCATCCAGTAGCACGAATAAAATCGACTGCATAGTTATTATGCTCCTCAATACCCGTGGCCACTGCCAAAACATTAGGATCGAATATTATATCGTGTGGATTAAAGTGAACCACATTGACCAACAAACGGTAGGCACGCTCACAAATGGCAATCTTGCGCTCATAGGTATCGGCCTGCCCTTTTTCATCAAATGCCATGACAACTACTGCAGCCCCCAACTGTTTAACAGCACGAGCACGCTCCACAAAAGCCTCCTCACCCTCTTTCAAAGAGATGGAGTTGACAATTGATTTACCCTGCAGGCACTTGAGACCTGCTTCGATGACCTCCCATTTCGAGGAGTCAATCATAAGGGGTACGCGCGCAATATCGGGTTCGGACATAATAAGATTTACAAAAGTAGTCATCTCTTCTTTGGCATCTAAAAGCCCATCGTCCATATTAATATCAATAATGAGAGCACCATCTTCCACCTGTTGGCGAGCAATGCGTAGAGCCTCATCGTATTTCTTTTCATTGATTAAGCGAAGAAACTTACGTGAACCAGCCACGTTGCATCGTTCGCCTACATTGATAAAGTTAATTTCGGGAGTCTGTTCCAATAGCTCCAATCCGGAGAGCCAAAGGCAATTAGGCGTAGGCGCTACAGGAGGAGGAGTTACTCCTGCTATCAACGCTGCATATTTGGCAATATATTCATGCGTTGTACCACAGCACCCTCCAATAATGTGTACCAATCCCTGTTCTACATACGCGCCTACTTGGCGAGCCATCTCATCAGGGCTTTGATCATATTCACCCAAACTATTAGGCAGTCCTGCATTGGGATATACACTTATATAATAAGGTGCTTTGTTAGCGAGTTGTTCTACAAAAGGCTTTAACTGTTCAGCACCAAACGAGCAGTTTAAACCGATAGAGAAGATATTAGCGTGCTGCACCGAGGCAAGGAATGCGTCGAGTGTTTGCCCCGAAAGAGTACGACCTCCAGTATCCGATACGGTAACCGACAACATTAAAGGTATCTCTCTATCGATAATCTCCATCGATTTTTCGGCAGCACGGATCGCCGCTTTCGCATTAAGCGTATCAAAAATAGTTTCGATAAGTAACGCATCCACTCCTCCTTCTAACAAAGCCACCATCTGTTCTTGGTAGGCAGCAACTAATTCATCATAGCTTAATGCACGATAAGCTGGATTATTTACATCGGGACTCATAGAACAGGTCTTATTGGTAGGTCCAACCGAACCTGCAACAAAGCGAGGTTTATGAGGGGTTAGCGCAGTAAATTCATCAGCAACTTTGCGTGCCAACTGCGCAGCTGCCAAGTTCATCTCCCGGCAATAGAGTTCCATACCATAATCGGCCATCGAAATAGATTGCGCATTAAAGGTATTCGTTTCAATAATATCAGCTCCCGCTTTCAAATAGCGGCGATGAATCTCTTCAATCACATCAGGACGAGTCAATACAAGCATATCGTTATTCCCTTTCATCAAACCGGGGTGTTGAGCAAAACGCTCGCCGCGGAAATCGGTCTCAGTAAGGTTATAAGGCTGTATCATGGTACCCATTGCACCATCTAGTATCAAGATGCGTTGGGTGATGGCTTGTTGTAGTGTAGTGCTCATTTGCTTTGCTTTTTCATCTTCTGAATCGAATAGCATACACGGTCTTAGATATTAATCATTGAAACAATTAAGGTGCATATGTATAAATTGCTCAGAAGTAGGGTATAATATAGAATAATAGAACGAATTCAGTATAGGTGCCTATCCATGAATTAGGTTCAATATTAACAAAGGGTCTTATGGGTAAACAGTGCGGTATAAAGAGGTATTTAACGAATCATCGCTTAAACATACGATCCATTTCACGTTTGTCATCTTTCTCTTTCAATGACTCTCGTTTGTCGTATTGCTTTTTACCTTTAGCAAGTGCAATCACAACCTTTGCCAATCCCTTTTCATTAATAAAAAGGCGATAGGGCACCATCGTAAAACCAGAGTTTTTAGAGGCCTCTTCAAGCTTGCGTAGTTCTTTTTTACTTAAAAGTAGTTTTCGCTCGCGACGCACTTGATGGTTGTTATACGATCCGTAAAAATACTCTGTTATATGCATATTCTTCACCCAGAGTTCTCCCCTTACAAAGTAACAATAGGTATCGACTAAGCTTGCTTTACCTAATCGAATTGATTTAATTTCAGTACCCGTAAGAACAATACCGGCAGTATAGGTATCTATAAACTCGTAATCGAACGAGGCACGTTTGTTTTTTATATTAATTGGAGTTGGTTTCATCAGCTTAAGTTCACAGATAATGCATTAAATAAATAATTGATCAGAAAAGGTGCAACAAGCATGGTAATCGATGCAACCAAGGTGTATTTGGTAAGATTCTCCTCTTCTACTTGCAACAATTGTCTGGCCCCCTCGTAAGCGACTAAGACAATATAGAATTGTAGAATCCAATGTACAATTTCAATAACAAAAAGACCACTAATTATATTAAGTACAAAGATTACCACCATGGAGTAACCTACGAATTGCTGAATAAGTTCTAATTGAGAGGTTCTAGAGAAAAACTTCTGTCCCACCCAGTCTATAAAATAAGATGCCAAAAAGTAACCTCCAAAAAGCGAGACAAAAGTGGCACAGCAACGAGTCATAGCTATTTGAAACGCCGATATACCAGCGGTATTCCCTATAAAAGTCCCTATAAAAACAGACAAACCACAAAGCCCAATAAGTGGATAGACAAAATTGGCGGCCACATTTCTTCTTTCTTCGCCCTGAGTAATGGTTGCCCATGCCTTAGCAGGCGTAGAGAGCAATATTAAAACGTTGTTTGCTAAGTCTTTGTAATTCAAAATAAACGGTTTTAGTGTTAATGAATAGCGTATAAAACGCAAAGGTATAAAAAAGTAATCGCATGCAAGGGTGATTACACAAAAAAATCTGCCCCTGCGAAATCGCAAGGGCAGATTCTAAAATAAAAACGAATAATCGATTATTTCTTATATTGTACCGTTTTCTTAATTTCCGTACCATTGTCACCAAGTGCTGTTACAGCAATAATGATTGAGTCATTAGCACTGGGAATTGTTTGGTTGTAATAGTGAGAGAAAGGAGCTTCATAGATTGGCATTTCGAAACTAATAAGACCTGTTCCTACCGAGTAAGAGCTCTCAGATCCTTTGGTTTGTTGGAAGCGTAAGAACAATGTATCTTCTACAGCTTTGTAGGCATAGACCTCAAAATTGTCGGCTGTTAGTTGCGTATTTGTTCTAAAAGTAAAAGGAATATTTACATATTTATTTGCAGCCCATACTCTACTACTTCCTGCTTCAAGATTTACCAACTCATATTTCTCAGCTTTTAATGTATCAGGGCGCAAATTACACGTTTTATAACTGATGTAGTCATAAACTTGAATTTCAGCGATTTTATAGGTTTTATTCATTCCGTCGATCAACTTTTCACCTTCGGCCAATTTGATACCAACTTGTGCACGCTTGTAATATCCACCATCTTTAAGCAATAAAGAAGACAATACAGAGGTCGTAGCAGGATTGTATATATTGTTCGTTCCATCTCCTTTTAAATAAGGAATACCGGAGTAGCTTTCTACCGTTACTACTTCGTAAATATCATACACCGTGCTATTGCTTCCGTTTAAACACGAAGTTAAAGTAAACACAGATAAGAGCGCAGTTACAAATACTGCCAATTTTGTTTTTTTCATTGTTTTGTTGTTATTTAAAATTCTATTTTATAGACAGAGTTGAGGTGTCAAAATTAAACAAAAGAATCGATGTCCACAAAAAGAGTGGGCGGTTTCTCCTCGACACTATTTCTTAAATGAACAAAACTTAAAAATACTGCACGTCCGTTTAAATTTTAACATTTTAAGCTAAATCGAGTTATAGATTCTGTGAGAAATTCAAAAGAGTTAAAGCGGATTAACCAAACGATAAGATGAAGGTCTATTTCCTAAAAAGCGAACAGTTTTCATTCAACCTATCACATTTTATCCTTTTTTGATGGAAAAATCCTATATTTGTGCAATTGTAACTTAAAAATTGATTTTTCTATGAAGATCACCTTACTGCAACGAGATATAGAGTGGGCAGCACCCGCAACAAATATAGCGCGTGCAAATGAAAGATTAGATACACTACCACCAGCCGATCTATATGTACTTCCCGAGATGTTTTCTACAGGTTTTTGCACAGATCCTAAAGGAATTGCCGAACCATTAGAAAACGACTCAATTGCCTGGATGAAACGAACAGCAGCCGAACGAGATTGTGCCTTGGCAGGTAGCATTGCTACCGAGGAGAATGGAAAGTACTACAACCGGTTTCACTTTGTTTACCCCGATGGAAACGTAAAGAGCTATGACAAACATCATCTCTTTACGTATGGAGGCGAACATCTAAACTTCACAGCAGGCCAAGAGCGGGTTATTGTTGAGTGGAAAGGGGTACGCATTCTCCTACAAATATGCTACGACCTACGCTTTCCTGTCTTTGCACGCAACCGGAATGATTACGATCTTATTCTTTACATAGCCAGTTGGCCTACACCTCGTGTGGCTGCTTGGAATACATTACTCCACGCCCGAGCTATCGAAAATCAATGCTATGTAGCCGGTGTAAACCGTGTAGGTAGCGACCCCAACTGCCAATACAGTGGTGGTACCTTTTTAATTGATCCATACGGAAGAGATTTAGCAGCCTGCCCTGACAGTATAGAGAGTGAAATAAGTGGAGAGATCGATTTAGCAGCCTTGAAAGCCTTCCGCACAAAGTTTCCCGTGCTAAATGATGCCGATAAATTTGAAATACTTTAAATAGAAACATAATTCATGAACGACAACACAACCAAACAACTGCTGTTGGGCGACGAGGCTATTGCCTTGGGAGCCATTCACGCAGGACTAAGTGGGGTATATGCCTACCCTGGAACTCCTTCGACCGAGATAACCGAATATATTCAACAGCATCCCACTGCCACCGAAAGAGGCATCTATAGCAATTGGTGTACCAACGAGAAGACAGCCATGGAAGCTGCATTGGGTATGTCATATGCAGGTAAGCGCGCCTTGGTATGCATGAAACACGTGGGGCTAAACGTAGCTGCCGATGCTTTCGTTAACTCAGCGCTTACCGGAGTAAACGGAGGATTGGTAGTACTTGTAGCCGATGACCCATCAATGCACTCCTCACAAAATGAGCAAGACAGCCGCTTTTACGGCCGCTTCTCATTAATGCCTATCTTAGAACCCTCATCGCAGCAAGAAGCGTACGATATGATGGCCTATGCTTACCAGCTTTCGGAGCAAAACAAACTACCAATCTTGATGCGTATTACCACACGCATGGCACACTCGCGCGCAGTAGTTACCTTAAGTAAACTTCATCCACAAAACGAGTGTAACAATGATGCACTTGCTTCGGATTGGATTCTTCTTCCAGCCATTGCTCGTCGCCGTTATGCTAATTTGGTCGCTATGCAGCCACAGTTGGAAGAGCAAGCAGCCCATTCTCCTTTTAGCAGTTACGCAGCTGGTAGCAATACCTCACGCGGTATCATTGCTTGCGGCTTAGCCTACAATTATGTTATGGAGCACTATCCCAACGGCTGCCCCTATCCGCTGCTTAAAGTTTCGCAATACCCTCTACCGCAAGAAAAAGTGCGCCAAATGGCCGAACTTTGCGATGAGCTACTTGTGGTAGAAGATGGTTATCCATTGGTTGAAGAGCTGATTGGCGGTATTCTTCCAACAGCCAAACCTATTAAAGGCAGATTAACGGGCGATTTACCTCGCATGGGCGAATTGACTCCCGATAATGTAGCCATTGCTCTAGGCGTATCAGTTCCTGAGCAACCTGCCAGCCCAGTAGTGGTGGCTAGACCTCCTGCACTATGTGCCGGTTGCGGACACCGCGATGTGTACGATGTATTGAATCAAGTAATCAAAGAGGAGTATCCTACAGCAAAAGTCTTTGGCGATATCGGCTGCTACACGTTGGGTGCCTTGCCTCCTTTCCGCGCCATTGACAGCTGTGTAGATATGGGCGCCTCTATCACCATGGCCAAAGGTGCTGCCGATGCAGGGCTCTTCCCAGCCATTGCCGTAATTGGTGACTCTACCTTCACCCACTCGGGCATGACTGGTCTGCTTGATGCGGCCAATACCAACGCTCCGATTACTGTTATCTTATCGGACAACTTGACTACAGCCATGACTGGCGGACAAGACTCGGCAGGTACCTACAAATTCGAAGCCATCTGTACAGCGCTTGGCGTACCTGCCGAACATGTACGCGTAGTAGTACCACTCCCTAAGAATATGGAAGAGATTAAACAGGTGATTCGTGAGGAGATTGCTTACCAAGGAACATCCGTTATTATTCCTCGTCGGGAATGCATTCAAACATTGACTCGCAAACACAAAGAGAAGAAAGTTCAACAAGCATAAAGCGAAGCAGAAGCACTCTTTTATTAATTGAATAAAATAAACTTCACTCTTAGGTAAAGATCTCATTAAAGAGAGAGCAGATGCCGCAACAACCGCATTGTTTTATACAACCAAAATCAAAGAAAAAGAATACAAATGAAAATAGATTTAATACTCTGTGGTGTGGGAGGACAAGGCATCCTCTCCATAGCAACCATTATTGGAAATGCTGCCATGAATGAAAACTTACATATTAAACAAGCCGAAGTACACGGTATGAGTCAGCGTGGAGGCGATGTACAGTCCAACCTGCGCATCTCATCCACTCCTATCTACTCCGATTTGATTGGAAAAGGACAAGCCGATCTTATTATCTCTTTAGAACCCATGGAGGCATTGCGTTATGTACCTTATTTGAAAGAGGGAGGCTGGGTAATCACCTCCTCCTCTCCTTTCATAAACATCCCCAATTACCCCGAAACCGAAGCGGTAAAAGAAGCTCTAGCAGCCTTACCCAACGTATTCTCGTTCGATATTGACACCCTTGCTAAGGAGCATAAAATGGCCCGAAGCGCCAATGTAATCTTACTAGGAGCTGCCTCGCAGGTACTAGCTTTAGAGTATAACAAACTCGAAGATAGCATTCGCCGCATCTTTGGTCGCAAAGGCGAAGCGGTAGTAGAACAAAACATCCGTGCCCTAGCCATCGGTCGCGATGCTATGAACTCATCTAAAGCATAGAGTATCCTTATGAACCATCAACTATTTAGCAGAGAACTCGTGGCAGAGGCAGCCGAAAAACTACACATAGCCGACCTGCAAAATGCCACGATTGGCGAAGCATTGCTCATTGCTCAACATTTGGAAAAAACCACAGGCGTACCCTTTATTCGCATGGATCAAGGGTCGCCCAGCCTGCCTGCCAACCATTTTGGTGTAACCGCAGAGAAGGCTGCACTCGACCAAGGCATAGCCAATAGCTACCCACCTGCAGGAGGAATTCCTCAGCTTAAAAGCGCTGCTTCGGAGTTTGTCAAAGCCTTTATGAATATCGATATCTCACCCCGAAACTGCCTCCCTACTACAGGTTCGGTAGCAGGTTCGTTTGGCTCCTTCCTAGCGGTATCGCAATGTACGCCTGGTAAAGATAAAATTCTATTTATCGACCCGGGATTTCCCATACAAAAATCGCAGTTACGTGTGTTAGGAATTGGGTGGGAAGAGTTCGACATTCACAATCACCGTGGAGAAGCCCTGCGTGATAAACTAGAATCGTATTTAAAGCAAGGCAACATAGCGGGTATAGTCTACTCCAACCCAAACAACCCTGCATGGATCTGTTTAGAGGAGAGCGAACTGGCTATTATTGGCGAATTGGCTACAAAATACGACACCATTATTCTAGAAGACCTAGCCTACTTCTGCATGGACTCGCGTGTCGATTTAAGCATTCCCTACCAAGCTCCCTATCCACCCACCGTAGCCCGCTACACCGACAACTATATTTTAATGCTTTCAGCATCGAAAATATTTAGTTATGCCGGTCAACGCATTGCGCTAACATGCGTATCGAATAAGCTCTTCGAACGCCACTACCCTGCCCTGGCAGAACGATATGGCAATTCGGGGCTATTTGGCGCCAGCTTTACCGCTGCTATTATGTACATGATTACCTCGGGCTGCACCGTCTCTACCCAATACGGTTTTGCCGAGATGCTTCGCAAAGCAACTGCTGGCGAAATTAATTTCATTCAAGACACCAAGGCTTATGCCGAACGTGCCGAGCGAATGAAAGAGATTTTCACCAAGCATGGATTCCACATAGTGTATGACTATGACGTAACCCAACCCGTAGGCGATGGCTTCTTCTTTACACTAGGATACGGCACCATGCGTAGCGGCGAATTAATGCGCGAACTACTTTGTTATGGAGTAAGCAGCATTTCGTTAGCTACTACAGGCAGCGACCAACAAGGAGTACGGGCTTGCACCTCGCGCATGACCGATGCACTCTATCCCGCACTCGAAGAGCGCATGAAAGGATTTGCCATCGACCATCCGCTTTCATAACAACCTTTATATAAAACAGATACTAAAACAAACAGACAACGATGATTTGGAATAAGAACAAAGAGTGCATGACGCGCGAAGAGATGCGTGAGCTACAAGGTAGACGCTTGCACAAATTGGTAATGCAGGTCTACCACAACGTACCTTTCTACCGCGAAAAGATGCAAGCCCTGGACCTAACTCCTGATGATATACGCACCATAGACGACATTGTAAAACTACCCTTTACCACCAAACAAGATTTACGAGATAACTACCCCATTGGGCTACAAGCCGTGCCGCAATCCGAAATTGTACGGGTACACGCATCATCGGGTACAACAGGTAACCCCACCATTGTGGGGTATACCCGTAAAGATTTAGCGGTATGGTCCGAAGTGATGGCGCGCTGCTTGAGTGCTTACGGAGTAACAAGCCACGATATTTTTTCGGTGGGTTACGGCTACGGACTCTTCACCGGCGGACTGGGTGCGCACTACGGCGTAGAGCATGTAGGAGCTACAGTAATTCCAACCTCTACTGGAAATACAGAAAAACACATTCATCTTTTAAAAGACTTACAGGTAACAGGGCTAGCCTGCACCCCATCGTATGCCCTATACTTGGCCGAAGCAATGGAGAAATTGGGAATTACGGCAGCCGATTTGAACCTTAAAGTGGGTGCATTTGGTGCAGAACCTTGGACCCAGAATATGCGCAGTGAAATAGAACGCAGATTGAATTTAAAGGCGTACAACATCTACGGACTTAGCGAGATTATGGGCCCAGGAGTATCACACGAGTGTGAATGCCAAAATGGATCACACATTTGTGAGGATCACTTCTTCCCCGAAATCATTCATCCAGAAACACTCCAATCGCTACCCGCAGGCCAGCAAGGCGAATTGGTATTTACCACGTTAACCAAAGAGGGCATGCCCGTACTGCGCTATCGCACCAAAGATTTATGCTCACTCATAGATGAACCCTGCGCATGTGGACGTACTAGTATACGCATGACCAGCATTGTAGGGCGCAGTGACGATATGCTAATTATACGGGGTATCAATGTATTCCCTTCGCAAGTAGAGAGTGTAATTTTAGAGATGCAAGAGTTCGAGCCTCAATACTTATTGATAGTCGATCGGATTAACAACTCAGATACTCTACAAGTACAAGTGGAAGTACGCAAAGATTTTATAACCGATGAGATGAGCGAGATACTGGCCTTAAAGAAACGGCTATCCGATCGCCTCAAGAGCGTGCTCTCTATCAGTGCAGAGATTAAGCTGATGGAACCCAACAGCATTGTACGCAGTCAGGGTAAATCAAAACGTGTGATTGACAAACGAGTATTAAACTAAATAAGTGGTAGCTATGAAGATTCAACAACTATCTGTGTTCTTAGAGAACAAGAAGGGGCGCATAAACGATGTAACCAAAACATTGGCCCAAAAAGGTATTGACATGCAAGCCTTTAGCATGGCCGAAACAGCCGACTTTGGCATGCTGCGTCTCATTGTATCGGATGTAGAAGGAGCTGTTAAAGCACTCCGTGCTGCTGATTTTGCGGTCAATCTAACCGATGTAGTCAGTGTAGAGTGCCCGAACGTAACAGGATCCCTTTCGGAAGTGCTGGACTATCTGGCCAAAGAGGATGTATTTATCGAATATATGTATGCATTTGCACAATGCGATGCAGCAAAAGTGGTCATTCGCCCCACTTGTGTAGATCGCTGCGTAGCTTTATTAGAGAGCTACAAGAGATAGATAAAAAAGACTCCGTATAAAATAGCTTCAAACCATAAGAAGAAGAGCCGATTAGACGACTCGATTTACTTACGGTTTGGAGCTATTTATTGTATGAAAGCTCCATTTAATATAAGAAACAGCTTTCACTTCTCTGCAAAAGCAATACATTTTAGTGTCCGACAGCTGTGAAGCGCGTGTCCGACGGCTGGTGGACACGCGCTTCACAACCGACGAACACGCGTCTGACATCCGTCGGACACTAAAATCATACGCATAAACAACCTAGAATCTAGGTAATTCGAAAATAAAGCAACCTTACTATCTACTCAGCATTCTTCTTTAGCCACTCCAAAATAGCTATTGAGTAAAGAGTAAAGTCAATTAATGGTGTACATAAAATAGGGAGCTAACCCCCATAAGGTTAGCTCCCCATTTTTATGTATGGATGTAAAATTACACCTCTATTTTTATAGCTCGTAGCAATTGGAGAAATAAAAGCCCCAACTACCTAAAAAGTTACAAAACTGTATAGCAGCTGGCTACTAATACACCTCGACTTGTGCAGCCAATGCCTTACACTGATCACGCAGTGCATCCATGTTTGCATCATTGGGTGCATAGCACAACACAACCCCCATACGACGGTTTACCTTGGTAAAAGGCTTGCCAAATAGACGCAAATAGGCATTAGGCGCTTCGCAAACCTTCTCTTCCCCACGATAGCGAGGAGGCTCTTGGCTGGCGATAGGTGAAAGAATAACTGCACTCACCCCGATACGCTCTTGCGTAATAGCAGGAATAGGAAGACCCAGAACAGCACGTAAGTGAAGTTCAAACTCACTTAAATTTTGTGTACCGGCTAATGTTACCATACCTGTATCGTGCGGACGAGGCGAAAGTTCAGAGAAGTAAACTCCATTTTCATGGCTCAAGAAGAACTCCACTCCCCACAAACCGGCTCCCGTAAGCGCTTCGGTTACCTTAGCCGACATCTCTTGCGCCTCTTTAAGGTGAGCTGGATCAATAAAGGCAGGCTGGAAGCTCTCTTGATAGTCACCTCCCTTTTGAATATGACCAATAGGAGGTGCAAACAAGGTAGGACCACTCTTTTGTGTAACAGTAAGAAGGGTTATTTCGCTATCAAATTGAATAAACTCCTCGATAATAAGCTCTTTTATATCGCCACGGCTACCACTGCATCCGTAGTTCCAGGCTGCTTCCAAATCTTCGGGAGTACGAACCAATGACTGTCCTTTGCCCGACGATGACATCAAGGGTTTTACTACACAAGGGAAACCAATCTCCTTCGAAGCCTCCACCAATTCATCAAGCGATGTAGCATAGAAGTAACGAGCCGTTTTCAAGCCAAGCTCTTTCGCAGCTAAATCACGGATTGCTTTACGATTCATGGTAAAATTTACAGCACGTGCGCTTGGCACCACCTGGATACCCTCCTCTTCGTATTGATACAATCGTTCGGTACGAATAGCTTCTATTTCGGGTACAATAATATCTGGACGATGCTTAGCTACTGCTGCATCGAGTGCATCACCATCTAGCATATTGAATACTTCAAACGCATCGGCTACTTGCATAGCAGGTGCTTCGCGATAAGAGTCGCAGGCTACTACATATTGTCCTTTACGTTTGGCAGCAATCACGAACTCTTTGCCTAGCTCGCCCGACCCGAGTAATAAAATCTTCTTTGTCATCTTAGTTATTCTGTTATGAATCGTTTTGTTTGCTTGCAAATATACAATTTTAGCTTGAATTACACATTCTATTTAGCCATCGAATTTGTTGGAGAAGCGAAAGGTGAAGGAGAGAAGCATGAGTAGACAACAAAAAAAAAGCAAGAACAAAGGTTACTTTATTCTTGCTGTTTTTGAGCCTCTTGTCGGATTCGAACCAACGACCCCGAGATTACAAATCACGTGCTCTGGCCAACTGAGCTAAAGAGGCGGGTGGGTAAGCTATCTATATCGCGCCGCTACAACCGACTACCTTTGCTGCGATCAAGCCCTGGAGGATTTGAAGGGAGCTGGCCGTATAGGACTTACCCGTTTTTGATTTCGGATGCAAAGGTAGAGCTTTTTTTTTAATCTGCAAGGATTGCATACTATTTTTTTCGCTTTTTGTATCAAAAAACGTTTTTCCCGCCTGAGTATGCATGGCATTGAATCAAAAATAGTACTTTTGCATGCAACCAAAAACAGGTACACTAATAGATTCAAACATATCGCATAAACTAAGCGTTTACACTATAAAATGAAAAATCAGAAACCAACATTACATGAATGTGCCATGCGTAGCGGAACCGCTATGGGAGCCTTCTGGATCTTTAACTTTATCCTTTTTCTTTTGGGCTTACGCATTCCTTTTTTGACCCTCTTATTTTTGGGTCTTATGCTAGCTATTCCATTTGTAGCTTATCGAATGACCAAAGCTTACCGAAAAGTCTATTGTGACAATGCCATTTCATTTGGGCAAGCATTTATCTTTACCAACTCGGTATTCTTCTTTGCAACGCTTCTTGCAGCCATACCACAATACATCTATTTTAGATACATTGATAATGGCTTTATCTTTGAGCAATACGATTCAGCCTTGAGTACATTGAAAGAGACCATGCCTGAGGTTGAACTGCAACAATCAATTGGGCAATTGGAAGAGATGTCACAAATGTTGGGGGCACTCACTCCAACCGAGCTTACTTTTCAGCTGATTTCACAAAACATTTTTTTTGGTATACTAATCGCATTTGCCGTTGCACTTTTTGTAATGCGTAAATCCTCAAATACACCCTCATGAATCTATCCGTTGTTATACCACTCTATAATGAGGAAGAATCTCTGCCCGAATTGCATGCTTGGATAAAACGTGTAATGGAGAAACATCATTTTAGCTACGAAGTAATCTTTGTAAATGATGGAAGTACCGACCACTCTTGGAAGGTTATTGAACAGTTAAGCGAATTACACCCTGAGGTTAACGGAATTAAGTTTCGTCGGAATTATGGAAAATCGCCGGCTCTCTACTGTGGGTTTGAACGAGCACAAGGCGAGGTGGTAATAACCATGGATGCCGATTTACAAGACAGTCCTGAGGAGATACCTGAACTTTACCGAATGATTACCGAAGAGGGCTACGATTTGGTCTCAGGTTACAAACAAAAACGGTATGACCCGCTTACTAAAACCATTCCAACCAAACTCTTTAATGCCACTGCAAGAAGTATATCGGGCATAAAGAACTTGCACGACTTTAACTGTGGCCTTAAGGCCTATCGACTTGAAGTGGTTAAGCAAATTGAGGTGTATGGCGAAATGCATCGTTACATCCCTTACCTTGCTAAAAATGCAGGATTCACTCGCATTGGAGAGAAAGTAGTACACCATCAGGCTAGAAAGTATGGAAAGACCAAGTTTGGAGTAAGTCGCTTTATTAATGGCTACTTAGATCTTCTTACGCTATGGTTCCTTTCTACTTTTGGGGTACGCCCGATGCACATTTTTGGCCTACTAGGTTCGTTCATGTTCTTTCTAGGATTTATGGCTACAATTGGTATTGGAGCAAATAAAGCTTACCAATTAAGCAATGGATTACCCTACAACCTCATTACCGATTCGCCCTATTTCTATATGGCACTCACCTTGATGATACTGGGAACGCAACTCTTTCTAGCGGGATTCGTATGCGAACTAATCGTCCGAAATGCACCCGAACGAAACAAATATCAAATAGAAAAAGAACTCTAACAATGAAGAGACTACCACTTTTATCACTTTTTACAGCCGCACTAGGAACCATACTCCTAGGATGCAATGAAAGTGACTGTTCACTCTCTAGAACTTCGTATGCAAACTTCTCGTTCTTAGATAGCGAATCGCATGCAGCAGTAACCTTTACAGAAGATATTGTTGTAACTGGTTTTATCTATGCCGATGTAGTTGTAAAGGAAGAGTTGCCCGATGGGTCGATTGTAGAAACGGTAGTAAAGGATTCGCTGCTGAGCGATACACTCTACAACCGCCCCCAAAACAGCATGAGCTTACCACTCAGTTACACAACAAAAACCACCTATGTGATGCACTATACTGAGCGAATGAAAGATACCATTGAGCTCTATCACAAACCAATACCGTTCGTAAGTCATATAGAGTGTAGTCCTATGATTTTCTACCAAGTAGAGGGCATAAACTACACCACCAATGCATTAGATTCTATTGTTATCGTAAATCCAGACATCAATAATGAAGAAAAGAACAATTTCCAAATTTATTATACCCTTTCTAGCAATTAGTAGCCTTCTTTTTAGTGCACCAATGCGAGCGCAGGATGCAAAGAGAGGGACTATGAGCCTAAACGAAGAGAAGGTTCCCTTTTACCAAGGAATGAACATCGGAGTAGACCTTTTGGGACTCGGGAGCAAATTAATTGGAGGAGACATCTTTTCTGCTGAGGTGGCTCTTGAAGCCAATTTGCTGAACCGTTATATCCCCGTTATTGAAGTAGGATATGCCCAAACGGAAACAACGAATGACGATACCAACATCTATTATAAAACAGCTGCCCCCTATTTCAGAGTAGGAGCTAATTATAATATTCTATTTAAGAAGCCCTATTTACCAGGCTATCTATTTATAGGTGGACGCGTGGGGCACACCTCTTTTTCATACGATGTAGCCTCTCCCGACTTAAATGACCCGGTGTGGGGAGGAGTAACAACCCCTATTTCATACAGCGATGTAAAAAGCAGCGCCACTTGGGGCGAAATTGTATTTGGTATAAAAACAGAGGTTTTCAAGAACGTATGCATGGGGCTTTCAGCACGCTGGAAGTTTATGTTCGATCTGGGAACCACGCCCAACAGCGAGCCTTGGTACATACCGGGTTTTGGCAAAAATGATTCAAGCGCTATAGGGGTAACCTATAGTATTTCATACAATCTTCCCTTCTAACAAATGACAAATTTAGAAATTTGGCTTCTAGCCATCGGGCTGGCAATGGACTGCTTCACAGTCTCTATTACCAGCGGTATTCATGTAAAACGTATAGAGTGGTCAATCTTTTTGAAAATGGCCTTCTTCTTCGGACTCTTTCAAGCTGGCATGCCCATTCTGGGCTGGTTTGGAGCAAACTATTTTAGCCATCTTATCGAGGCATATGACCACTGGGTCTCTTTTGGGCTTCTTGCATTTCTGGGAGTAAAAATGATTCGAGAAAGCTTTAAAGAAGAGGAAGAGAAAGACTTTAACCCTGCCCTACTCAAGGTTATTCTCACTCTTTCGATCGCTACTAGTATCGATGCACTAGCTGTAGGAGTATCCTTTGCATTTATGGAGATGGAAACGATTAAATCTATTTTATGGCCGATTACCGCTATCGGTATTGCCTCATTTGTTTTCTCGCTACTAGGAAGTTTAATGGGGGTTTTCTTTGGTAAACGTTTCAATCTGCACATGGAACTATGGGGAGGACTTATACTAATAGGAATTGGTATTAAAATTCTCTTTGAACACATCGCAATTTAAACTTCCGCTTAGAATTGGAGAAATAGAGGTAAGAAGCCTATTTATACATTAAAACAAGTGGATAAAGAAGGATACATTTCAGGAAGCAATAGGATTATACAAACCAAGACTAACAATTATCGAATGAATAGAAAAAAACTTATTTGGCAAATCCCTTTCTTGGCTGTACTTGTCATAGGGACCATCTTGATTCTAAAGAAACAACCACCCTTCCGTACGGACGAAGGACTGGTTTTTGGGACCATTTATAAAATAACCTACCAAGCAAATGAATCACTCAAAAGCGAGATAGAGCAGGCACTGCAGGAGGTTGACAACTCTCTATCGCCTTTTAACAAGCACTCTATAATCACGAAAGTGAATCATAACGAAGCGGTTACATTGGACGAGAGCTTTATCCATGTATTTAACCTAGCACAACAAATTGCAAGTGAAACGGGAGGAGCCTACGACATTACAGTAGCCCCACTTGTTAATGCTTGGGGATTTGGTTTTAAGCACTCTACAGGGGTTGAGCCTTCGACTATTGATAGCTTAAAGCAGTTTATTGGATATAATAAAGTAAAACTGGAAGAGGGTCGCATTGTGAAAGAAGACGAACGAACCATGTTAGACTGTAGCTCCATAGCCAAAGGATATGGAGTGGATCAAGTGGCACGTCTATTAGACCGCAAAGGAATTAAAAACTATTTGGTGGACATCGGGGGTGAAGTGGTTCTTAAAGGAAAAAATCCCAAAATGAAGTTATGGAGAATTGGTATAAACAAACCAGTGGACGATTCCCTATCGGTTAATCAAGAGTTACAAACGATCTTGGAAGTAAGTGATATAGGAATGGCTACATCGGGTAATTACCGTAATTTTTACTATAAAGAGGGTAAGAAGTATGCACATACCATCCATCCACTCACTGGCTATCCGGTAGAACATACCCTTCTATCTGCTACCGTTATTGCCTATGATTGTACCACAGCCGATGCATATGCTACTGCCTTTATGGTTATGGGAGTAGAGGAAGCAATGGCCTTCTGCAAGAAGCGTCCTGATTTAAAAGCCTATTTTATCTGTGCAGACAAAGATGGAGAGTACAACGTTTATATGACCGATGGAATGAAACGATTGATCATTAAGTAACTCGTAAAAGCATCTTCTAGATAAAGATTTTAAGCACTCAAGAAGAGAGTAGCTTAAAAATGAGATCTCCCAGTATGTTGTCAAAAAGAGCAACAGACTGGGAGATCTTTTATATCGTATTCCAGACTCCTACGGATGGAATTGCTGGATGAGCATACTCATATTGGCCGTAAAAAGACGAGCGGCAATAGCCAATAGAATAATACCAAAGAATTTGCGGCTCACATAAATACCTCCCTTCCCTAAGAAGTGCTCTATTCGATCGGTCGTTCGTAAGACAATAAAAACGACAACCATATTGACCAAAAGAGCCAATACAATATTTATAGATTGATACTCTGAACGGAGTGATAGCAATGTAGTAAATGCACCGGCACCGGCTAAAAGAGGAAAAACCAATGGGACAAGCGTGGCTGATTTAATAGGTCCGGTATTTTTAAAAATTTCGACATCGAGAATCATCTCTAAGGACATCATAAAGATTACAAAAGCACCTGCAACGGCGAACGAGGCAATATCTACCTGGAAAAGCTTCAACATCATATCGCCGGCATAAAAGAAACCCAGTAGTAAGGCTAGCGAGATTAGTGTTGCCTTCATTGCATTTACATCACGCCCTTTCTCCTTTAAGTCTAGAATAATGGGTATAGAACCGATAATATCAATTACGGCAAAGAGCACAATAAATGCACTTGTAAATTCTTGTAAATTGAACATTTCAAGCATAACTTCTTTTTTATTTGCAAATATAAAAGAAAGTTTTTCATTTTTCAATCTTGCTTGAGCGAAAGAGTGTATATTAATGCTTCTTTTTTTCATCTATTAAAGAGTACTTCTGCATAATTGGAGGCTTTTTTTAAAATTTAGACTTCTTGCTCTCCCGCTCTAACAATTGAAGTGTTTTTTATCGAGCCTCTTTATAAATCAAGTTTTTTATGTAAGTTTGCTCCCTCATATATCACAGAAATCACCCAACAGAATGGAACAACTACATATTCTAATTGCTACAGCGCTAAATATCAGCATAAAGCAAGTGGCGAGCACACTAACCCTCTTAGAGGGAGGGGCAACGATTCCTTTTATCAGCCGTTACCGCAAGGAGGCTACTGGCGGACTTGACGAAGTGCAAATCGGAGAAATTAAGGAACGAAGTGACAAACTTAATGAACTAGTAAAACGCAAAGCAACTATAGTAAAGACCATAGAGGAGCAAGGAAAACTAACCAACGATTTAAGTCGAAGAATCGAAGCAAGCTGGGATGCCACTGAGCTAGAAGATATTTATCTTCCCTACAAACCGAAGCGGAAGACAAGAGCGGAAGCAGCCAGACAAAAGGGGTTAGAACCATTAGCAACGCTTATCTGGATGCAGCGTGAATCCAATCTTTCCAGCCGAACATTACCCTTTGTAAAAGGTGAGGTAGCCTCGGAAGAGGAGGCACTCAAAGGTGCAAGAGATATTTTGGCCGAAATGGTGAATGAGGATGAGAAGGCACGTAATCAAGTACGCACCTCATTTACACGTGATGGAGTGGTTCAGGCTACAGTTGTAAAAGGAAAAGAGGAAGAAGGGGCAAAATATCGTGACTATTTTGATTTTAGCGAATCCCTGAAGCGACTCTCTTCACACCGCTTACTTGCTATACGACGTGGAGAGTCAGAGGGTATTTTGAAGGTTTCAATATCACCAGACAATGAATCATGCATAGAGCGTTTGGAGCGTACTTTTGTGAAAGGGAATGGCCCCTGTAGCCAACAGGTTAGTGAAGCGGTAAAGGACAGCTACAAGCGATTACTGAAACCTGCTATTGAGACGGAATTTGCATCAATTAGCAAAGAGAAAGCAGATGCAGAGGCCATACGGGTATTTGTAGAAAACTTAAGACAGCTTCTTTTGGCTGCCCCCCTTGGACAAAAGCGCATTTTAGGCATTGACCCAGGCTACCGTACAGGGTGCAAAGTGGTTTGCTTGGATGAACAAGGAAATCTCTTACACAATGAAACACTCTACCCGCACCCCCCGAAAAGTGAATATTCACTGGCTTCACGTAAGCTCACTAAGCTGGTGGAGCAATATAAAATAGAGGCTGTAGCGATAGGTAATGGTACAGCGAGCCGCGAAACTGAGCAGTTTATAACGGGTCAACGATATGATAGGGCACTTCAAGTATTTGTAGTAAGTGAAGATGGAGCATCCATCTATTCGGCATCGAAGGTAGCACGCGATGAGTTTCCCGATTACGATGTAACGGTGCGCGGTGCAGTTTCAATTGGTCGACGCTTGATGGATCCACTCGCTGAACTAGTAAAGATTGAGGCAAAATCGCTGGGAGTTGGCCAATACCAACACGATGTGGATCAAACAGCCCTCAAGAAAGCGTTAGATCAAACGGTTGAGAACTGTGTAAACCGAGTGGGTGTAAACTTAAATACAGCAAGCAAACATCTACTCACCTATGTATCGGGGCTAGGACCAGCATTAGCACAAAACATTGTAGACTACCGTGCTGCCAATGGAGCTTTCAATTCGCGCAAGGAGTTACTAAAGGTTCCACGCATGGGTGCAAAGGCATTTGAGCAGTGTGCGGGTTTCTTACGTATTCCACAAGGAAAGAATCCCTTAGATAATTCGGCTGTACACCCCGAAAGTTATACCGTTGTAGAGCAGTTTGCAAAGGATTTGGGCTGCTCTGTAGAGGAACTTATTAAACATAAAGAGCTACAAAAGGAGATTGATATTAAGCGATATGTATCTTCTTCAGTAGGTCTTCCTACACTAACGGATATCATGTTAGAGCTAGAAAAACCAGGACGCGATCCTCGCCAAACAATCAAACAATTTGAGTTTGATGCAAATGTAAAAACAATTAACGACTTGAAGGAGGGAATGGAACTACCAGGAATTGTAACCAACATTACAAATTTTGGCTGTTTTGTCGATGTGGGAATTAAAGAGAATGGCTTAGTACACATCTCCCAACTAGCCGACAAGTTTGTAAGCGATCCAACTACGGTAGTAAGTATCCACCAACATGTACGCGTAAAAGTATTGAGCGTAGACATGGATCGAAAACGTGTACAGTTAACAATGAAAGGATTGTAAAGTATCCTACCAACCAGGCTCTCCACATCTATTGCAAAAAACCATACGAATGGTAACCTGCAGTCGTAATATAGGGAGGAATTACAAATTAAGCAGATGAACAAAAATAGACACGAAGGGAAATCGTATTGGTTTGCCTTCTACGAGGGACAACTGATGATAGATCAGATAGGTAATTCGTATCACGTACCCTACCAAATAGACTCTCCTACCCTTCTCAACGAAGAGGTAACCATACATGAATGTGGGGAGATAAATGGAATCCCATGTAAAGCATATGCATTACATGAGCCATTGCAGGAAGAGAATGAGGAATTAACGTTGCTAAAAAGTAAGCAGTCTGATAAATACGATACCAGTTATTTGACAACTAGTATTGAAAAGCCTAGTTGTGCCAAGGGGATTA
>JBOFRN010000031.1:0-1216 GCA_051651025.1 Phocaeicola sp. | reverse complement strand
CGTCGTATGCACAACGGTATTGACGTGAAGGTGTACATTGGCGATACAATACGTGCTGCCTTTGATGGTAGAATACGTATGGTGAAGTACGAACGCCGTGGGTATGGCCAATATGTGGTTATTCGTCATGACAACGGGTTAGAGACTGTTTATGGTCACCTTTCAAAGCAATTGGTAAAAGAGAATGAGTATGTTGAGGCTGGCCAACCCATTGGATTGGGGGGGAATACGGGCCGCTCTACGGGGTCTCACCTTCACTTTGAAACGCGTTTGTTGGGACAAGCTATTAACCCTGCACTCATTTTTAACTTCGAGAAGCAAGATATTGTAGCCGATAACTACTTTTTCCGTAGAGGGCGTACCAAAACCCCTACTACTTCGGCTAGTCAGTCAGTTATGGCCTCGGCAGATGGATCTACGCGTTACCACAAGGTAGTAAGTGGCGATACACTAGAGCGTATAGCCAAGCGTAATGGTACGAGCATCGATGCTCTCTGTAAATTGAATCAAATTACCAGAAGAACAACACTGCGCATTGGTCAAGTTTTGCGCTGTTCGTAGCAGTAGCATATAGAAAAGAAATAGCAGCAAGGTGGAAAGGTTACGACTTTTTCCACCTTGTTTGTTTATATCTAAACAGAAAAATGTGTAACTTTGTTCCCTATATTTAGCAATGTTTGTAATGAAAGATACCCAACAACAGTTTGAGCATATATTGTCTTTATGCCGTGAGTTATTTGCCAAAAAACTACACGATTATGGGGCAGCTTGGCGCATCATGCGTCCTCACTCTATAACCGATCAGCTTTTTATTAAAGCCAATCGTATTCGTAGCATCGAGATTAAAGGGCACTCTATGATTGACGAGGGTATTCGTTCTGAATTTATAGCAATAGTGAACTATAGTATTATAGGACTTATTCAGCTAGAGTTGGGTTATGCCGATTGCGATGATATGAAGGAGGAGCGAGTGATGGAACTCTATGACTTTTACGCCAAAGAGGCACTCACCTTGATGGTGGCTAAAAATCATGATTACGACGAGGCGTGGCGTTCGATGAGAATTAGCTCCTATACCGATTTGATTTTGATGAAAATATACCGCACCAAGCAGATTGAAGAGTTGGAGGGAGAGACGTTGGTTTCGGAAGGAATCGATGCAAACTACATGGATATGATGAATTATGCTGTTTTTGGTCTAATTAAATTGGAATTT
>JBOFRN010000030.1:0-2099 GCA_051651025.1 Phocaeicola sp. | reverse complement strand
CACGCCCGTGGAAACACTCCAACACCCTTTTGAGAAATCGACTCCAGCATACAATTTATGCTTAGGAGCTGCTAGAACTGGATGTTCTGCATGAAGATAACTATAGTTTGCATGTATCAATAAGCCCGGTAACATTCGGTAAGAGACCGCCGCCTCTCCTCCCCAGTTTTCAATCATACCCGTATTCATATTTAGGGGTCTACCATCTACTTGAACTGTCTGTATCATATTCTCTCCTTTTATATAATACAAATTTAGGCTGTACGAAAGGCGAGCCTCTAGCAATCGTTGAGACCAAGAGAGCTCGTAGTTCCAAAGACTTTCGGGCACCAAATGGGGATTTTGTGGGGGGAACATATACATTTCACGGATGGTTGGATTGCGAAATCCTCTACTGGCTAGCAGTTTAATCTCCCCACGCTCTATCGGATAGATAGAGGCACCCAACTGTGGAATAAGGTGGGTACCTGAAATGGTGTGATAATCCACCCGCAAACCCGCATCAAGGGTGATGTACCTTCCCAATTGCTGGCGCAGGTCGATATAGCCTGCTAGGTTATTTACTCCTTTATCAATAATATCACTCCGATCTCCCGAATGGTATGCATTCCAGGCTTCACCCCCGAAACGTTGATAATCTACTCCTACCGTAGAGCGATTCCCACTAAAAAAGGCAAAACTTTGGTACCAAGCCATACCAAACATCTGATCCTTTGAGCTAAAAAGATAGTCACGTAGCGGCTCATTGGCGTAATAGCCATCGTCAATTACGTGCTTCCCAAAGTTGTAGAAAAACTTAAAAGCCCCTGAGGTACGCTCGTAGTTATTTTCTAGCGAAAAAGAGCTCATTCCCCGAGTAATGCGCGAATCGTTATCAAAAATAGGGCGACTTTCTGTACCCGGATTGGAGGCATTAAAATGGGTCAGATTGAAATCTGCAAAAAGATTCCATCGGTTCGAGAACTCATATCCTACCTTGGCATACCCTCCATACTGCTCAAACTCCATATGCTCACGGTGTCCATCAGTTCGGTTGTACGAACCGGTAATTAACGAAGAAAAGCCTCCTTTTCGGTAGCGGCCACTCACCTCACTGGTCAAACTATTGAACGATCCATAAGCCAGACGAGCATTCCCTTTAAATCCATCGGTTTGATGTTTCTGGGTGATAATATGAATGACTCCGCCCATGGCATTCGAACCGTAAATAACCGAACCCGGACCACGTACTACTTCTACCTTCTCGGCCAGCATGCTCTGATAAGCATCGGCGATGGGATGCCCCATTAAACCCATATATTGCGGGTGTCCATCAATGAGAATCAACATACCCGTAGTAGGAGAACCTCCCACACCACGCATGCTCATGCCCCCCGAAGCACCCGTAGAGACTCCATATCCCATAATACCCCGAACCGTTGTAAAAAGTCCAGGAACCTGTTCGGTTAATAGGGGCAAGAGGGATTGTTCGTAACGTTTCTTAATCTGTTGGGAGTTAATCACCGTCACACTCATAGGAAGATGTCGCACATCCACGGCATTGCGACTACCTGTAACAACCACCTCGGGTAAATAGAGAGAGTCTTTATGCAACGTTTCCTCTTTAATAGCTTTAGAGGGGTGCTCTACACTCTGTGCATTTAATAGTGATACCGTTCCAAACAACGATACCCAAGCAATTAGTAAATAATAGATTCTCATACTTGTTTAATTTTCGAAGCTACAAAAGTAGGTATAGATCTTTTTACTTTCCTAAACTATTTACAGAGGATTGTATACAAATTACTGCATTCGTTTATCATCTATTGAGATTCTTCAATAAAAGAGGCCAAAAAGGAAGTTATGTATAGAGAGAAAAAACTCTCTGAAATGGTTTACTAGGCGTTTTGAGAATCTATAACCCCATCACATTGGTATTTTATTTTCTTTTCCATAACTTTGCTCCCTTTTGTTTAATAAGTAAGCGTAAAAAGAAGAAGGAAAATGAATTTTAATAAGATGATAGCGGGGCTATTTGGGGCTTCGTTTGTGCTACCCATACAAGCACAGAAAGTAGATAGTTTACAGGTATATAGTTTAGAAGAGATTGAAGTTATATC
>JBOFRN010000029.1:0-59198 GCA_051651025.1 Phocaeicola sp. | reverse complement strand
ATTCATCACATAAATCACGCGGTGGCTCTTGTTGGCTGTTACGCTGTAATAAGATACGGTATAGGCTATTTGGCTACCATCGGGCGATGGTGCTACACTCCCGATTCGTCCCATGGCCCAAAGAGCTTCGGGAGTCATTCTTGCATTGGGAAGAGTCACCTCCTGCTTGCCAATTACGGGCGTACTATCCGCCTTTTCTTCTGCTGTGCTTCCGCACGATGAGGCAATGGTCATTGCTGCTGCCATAAGAAGCATGTTTGTTTTGTTCATATATAGTCTGTTAATCTAATACTTTTAGCTAAGATCCTACAAAAATAGAAAAAGGAGCTTTAATTCATTGTGTAGTGGAGCTACTTTTTGTCAGAAACAGTGTATGAATTTGTAGGTGAAGGATAAAAAGAAGGGTAGAGTCGCCCCTTCACCGTAATCTGCTGTTTCTTAGTGAGTATGAAGGATGAATGTTTTACTAAGGAAAAAGTAATCCGAACCAATTCCTCCATAAAAAATAGCTCCGTTACACTCGAAAGGTAACGGAGCTATTTTTTATGGAATGCATGGCTTCAATGCCTTTGCATCTATCTAGGAAAGAGCCTATTTTTTATTTTTATTTGCTCTTTCTTGTTGCAAACGTTCTTGCTCTTTTTGTAGTGCTTGAAGCTTGTCCATCAAACCACCAGCGCCAGCTGTTCTGCCAGGTTTTTGGCTTAATTTGATTTTATTAGCCTCTAGTTTCGCAAGCAATTTAGTCTCATCCGTGGTTTTACGCAAGAATACCATGGTAAGAATACCCATAAGTCCGGATAGGAAGTAGTAGTAGTTCAAACCTGAAGAATAGCTATTAAAGATAAAGATAAACATAACAGGCATTACATACATCATCATCTTCATACCTGGCATCTGTTGTTGACCCATATCTTGTTGCTTCATGCTGATTACTGTGTTCAAGATATTTGTTACACTAAATAACAAACAGAAAAGGCTTAAATGTGATCCCAAGAAAGGAACATTGAATCCGAAGCTTAGTAAGTCATCGTAGGTAGACAAGTCGGGTGCCCACAAGAAGCTCTCTTGACGCAATTCAATCGCATTGGGTACAAAGAAGAAGAGGGCCATAAATACCGGCATCTGGATAAGCATCGGAAGACATCCACCCATAGGGCTTACGCCATATTCGCGGTAAAGTGCCATGGTTTCTTGTTGCTTTTTCAACGCATCTTCTTTCTTTGGGTACTTCTCGTTAATCTTTTGAATGTAGGGTTTCAACACGCGCATCTTGGCCGATGAAATGAATGATTTGTAGGTAGCAGGATATACCAAGCCTTTTACAATCAAAGTCATAAGTAGCAATACGATTCCCATGTTGAGGCCCCATCCTGATAGCCAGTCAAATAGATTGATAGTAAACCAGCGGTTAATCCAACGGATAACAGGCCATCCTAGGTAAACTAGGTTTTCAAGCTCCAAGTCGCGATCTGCTCTACCTAATTCATTGCTAGCCAATAGGGTTTTGAAATGGTTAGGGCCAAAGTAAAGTTGCATGCTAGTTGCTTCATTACCAGTGGGGTCAAAGAAAGCATCCATGCTTGTTTTGTAATTCTTCAAGTATCCGCTTCCCTCTTTTTGTTGAACCGAAGAGAGTGATGCGCTTGAAAAGTCTTGATCAGCAATGAAAACACTTGAGAAGAACTGGTTTTTGAAAGCTACCCAGCTTAAACGTTCTGGAATATCTTCGTGTACATCTTTCATCTCACTCAAGTAGTCTGAGTGCTTGTCAAGTGGTTTGTAAGTAAGCGAAGTGTAACGTTGCTCGAATGAGTAACCTTTCTCTTGCTGGCGTGCACGTTGATTCCAATTTACTCCGACAGTTTTTAGTGAAGGAGAGAAGAAATTCTGCATGCCTTTTGCTTGCAAGGTAAAGTTAACCATGTAAGCTTCTGGAAGCAATTTGTAGTCGAAATCGATATAGCCACCGTTGCTGGTTGCCAGTCTCATTGTCACAGTGCTATCGGTTACATTGATTGGGTCGAAGAATAGATTCTCAGTTAGAATGTTTTCGCTCTTGCCTTCAAAAGCAAAGTTCATCTGTGCATCTTTCTCATCGAATAAAATAAGTGGATTGCCATCTTGTCCATTGTACTCTTTAAGAGTAGCAGCGGTAACGCGTCCTCCCTTGTTGCTCAAGGTAAGTTTAACCAACTCATTCTCTAGTACCACTTGCTTCTCAGCACCTGCTGCAGCGCTATAGAAAAGAGAGGTTGTATCGAGTGTAGCAGGTGTCTGTGCAGCTGTTAATTGTTCGGTAATCTTTTTCTCTGCTTCCTGCAGTGCCACTGTCTGTATGGAGTCTTGGTATCTTTTAGCACGTTCTACCTCCGCCTCACTAGGTCGGTTGTAGAGGCTAAAACCAATGACTACTGCTCCAATAAGCCCAAAGCCTATAAGGGTGTTTTTGTCCATTCTAAGTTTTAACTTTTTAATTGAATATTGAAAGCCTATGATGGTAGAATTACTCTCCACATCATAGGCTTATTTTAGTTACTATTGTTCGATAGCTGCTTTAATAAATGCAAGGAAGAGTGGGTGAGGGTTTAACACCGTACTGCTGTATTCAGGGTGGAATTGTGCACCGATAAACCATTTCAATGTAGGAATTTCGACAATTTCTACCAGATTTGATTCAGGGTTAATACCTACGCACTTCATACCTGCTTTTTCATATTCTGCCTTGAATTCATTGTTGAACTCATAACGGTGGCGGTGACGCTCCTGAATATGTGTGCTCTTGTATGCTTCGAATGTTTTAGAGTTTTGGTCTAGGATACACTCATAAGATCCTAAACGCATGGTTCCTCCCATGTTGGTAACCGATTTTTGTTCTTCCATAATATCGATTACGTTGTGAGGGGTTTTCTCGTTCATTTCACGGCTGTTAGCATCGGTATAGCCTAATACATTACGTGCAAATTCAATAGCAATACACTGCATACCCAGACAGATACCAAAAGTGGGTACATTGTGTGTACGTGTATACTTAATAGCTACCATTTTACCTTCGATACCACGTTGGCCAAAACCGGGACAGATAATGACACCATCTAATCCAGCTAGTTGTTCAGCTACATTCTCGTCAGTAAGGTATTCACTATTAACGAAGTGTATGTCTGCCTTGCGATCGTTGTAAGTCGCTGCATGTGCCAATGATTCTAGGATTGATTTGTAAGCATCTTGCAAATCGTATTTACCTACTAAACCAATCTTTACTTTCTCTGTAGCATTGCTTCTTCTTTCAAGGAACTCTTTCCAAGGGCCTAAAGTTGGTTTTTCACCCACAGGAAGTCCCATTTTTTCCAAGATAGTTACATCAAGTCCTTGATCTTGCATACGCAAAGGCACTTCGTAAATTGTAGGCATATCGATTGATTGGATAACCGACTTCTCATCTACATTACAGAATAGAGCCACCTTCTTTCTAAGGCCTGCGCTTAATTCATGCTCAGTACGCAATACTAAAACATCGGGTTGAATACCTGCAGCTTGCAACTCTTTTACAGAGTGCTGTGTAGGTTTTGTTTTCAACTCACCAGCAGCAGCTAAGAAAGGTACGTAGGTAAGGTGCAAACAAAGTGCATTACGACCTAGTTCCCATTTAAGCTGGCGGATACTTTCCAAATAGGGAAGTGATTCAATATCGCCTACTGTTCCTCCAATCTCTGTAATAACAAAGTCGAAGTTGTTCTTTGTACCAAGTAGTTTAACATTGCGTTTAATCTCATCAGTAATGTGTGGAATTACCTGAATCGTTTTACCCAAATAGTCACCACGGCGCTCCTTGTCGATAACGCTTTTGTAGATACGGCCCGTTGTAATATTGTTGGCTTTCGTAGTCTCAATACCTAAGAAACGCTCATAGTGTCCCAAATCTAAGTCTGCCTCGTGTCCATCTACAGTTACATAGCATTCGCCATGCTCGTAGGGATTCAGCGTACCCGGGTCGATGTTGATGTACGGGTCAAACTTTTGAATTGTTACTTTGTAGCCTCTAGCCTGCAATAATTTACCCAATGATGATGAAATAATGCCCTTGCCTAATGAAGAAGCAACACCACCTGTCACAAAGATATACCTAGTTTCTCCCACTGTTTAATATATTTATTTTTTTTTAAGATTGTTCCGCCTTATGCTCTTTGATTGTTTTAAAAATCAAAGACGCAAAATTACAAAATCTTTTTTGATTCCGGTTGTTTCCCTCTAAAAAAGTGCGGAGCAATTTCTGCCTTTCATCCAAAATAGTACCGGCATAAACACTTGCTTGTTTGGGAAAAGTAAAAAAATAGGTGTATATTTGTGTTACCAAAAATGATTCTATTTGATAACAATAAAAAATATGAAAAGAGGAATTATCCTACCTATTGTATTGCTCCTGTTATGTACGGGTGCTTTTGCACATCAACAGCCTAGAAATAAGCCAAGTAGCCGGGTGCTTGCTTTTGCTGATTCTTTGGCAGAGTTAAGAGCTTCATATTATGCGCATATCCGACTGTGGGACGATATGAGCTTTAATATGCCTAAACGTATGCGCCGCAATCCCGATTTATATAAGTTGATAGCTCCACCAACTTATTATGAGGGAGTTGTAAAACAGGCTACGGAGTTAAAAACAACCCCTGTTGATTATGAAAAAAAGCTGTGGCAAAGAGATTCTATACCGTATGCTCGAGTAATAGAGGATACTCTAACTAGCTATAAACTCCCAAATTTGGAGAAGTCGAAAATAGCGGATCAGTGGGTGAATCAAATCTTGCTAGGAGTTTACTTGCAACAACCCTTAATGGTTAAAGGAAATGAGCTCTCGTATAGAGAGTTAAAAGCTTTGGGGGATGATCATGTTGCAAAAACGCCTAAAAAAGAGAATGTAGCCGAATATTTGCAGATTGAACCGGTGGTAGGTAAACTCGATGCTGATCATGATTTACTCGTTGTTCGACCTAACTTTTGGAAGTATGCAGGGAATGGTTATGTGAACTACAGTCAAAACTTTATTTCGGACAACTGGTACAAGGGGGGGGAAAGCACCAACTCTTTGTTATCGGGATTGACTTTACAGGCCAATTATGACGACCGACAAAAAGTTGAAATTGAAAACAAGCTCGAGATTAGACTCGGTTTTATTACAGCACCTTCTGACACTATGCATACCTATAAAACGAATGCTGACCTCTTTCGCCTTTCAAGTAAAATCGGGGTTAAAGCCAGAAAGAATATCTACTATACACTAGCGACTGAACTTAGAACTCAGTTCTTTGGGAACTACAAGACCAATACGAACGATATGATTTCGAACTTTTTGTCGCCTATGCAGATTGATCTTACACTCGGTTTGGACTACAAAAGAAGTGAGAAAAATTATGCGATATCTGTTTTAGGTTCTCCATTAGCCTATAGCTTTGTATATATAAAGGATGCAGATAAAATTGAGAATACAACAACCTTCAATGTTCCTGAGGGGCATAGAGTGGCTAATCTATTCGGTTCTAAGATTGCAGCAAACCTAAAATGGACCATTATCCCCAATATTGTTTGGGAAACGAAGTTTGATTACTTTACCACCTATGAGACTGTTATTGCAAACTGGGAAAATACCTTCAGCTTTATCTTAAATAAATTCCTATCGACTAAGTTGTTTGTCCATGCACGTTTTGACGATGGGGTGACATTGAATGAAACAAACAAGAGCTATTTCCAATTGCAAGAGTTGTTAAGCTTTGGTGTTAATTATACTTGGTAACTAGTGATTCTTCTTCTAGTTCCTATCCATTAATTTAAAAGAATATGATTTCAGTTATACAAGTATTGGACTTTATTGGTACTTTCGCTTTTGCTATCAGTGGTATTCGCTTGGCCTCGGCCAAGCGTTTTGATTGGTTTGGAGCTTATGTCGTGGGCATGGCAACTGCCATTGGTGGAGGAACGATTCGCGACCTTCTTCTCGATGTTACACCGGGTTGGATGACCAACCCCGTTTATTTAATATGTACCGGATTGGCTCTTTTTTGGGTAATCGTATTTGGCCGTTTTTTAATTCATCTACACAATACCTTTTTTATTTTTGACAGTATCGGTTTGGCTCTATTTACTGTGGTAGGAGTTGGTAAGACGATTGATTTAGGCTATCCTTTTTATGTGGCAATCATTATGGGTAGCATAACAGGTGCTGCAGGTGGTGTGCTTCGTGATGTGTTTATCAATGAAATTCCACTTATTTTCCGTAAAGAGATTTATGCAATGGCTTGCCTTCTAGGTGGTCTAGTTTATTGGATGTGTGACTCTTTAGGCATGCAGTCTTATTATTGTCAAATTTTAGGAGGAGTGGCTGTCTTTATTAGCCGGCTTTTAGCGGTTAAATATCACATCTGTCTTCCTATTCTAAAGGGAGAGGGAGATGAAAAAATAGCTCATTAATAGATACCTCGTTTACTTTACAAATAAAGGCACCAATGAATATTTATTGGTGCCTTTATTTGTAAAGTAAACGGGGTAGAGAAAGCTTGAAGCTTCTCTACCCCGTTCATTATGTAAGTAGTTCTTAGCTTTTGTTTTCTATTTAAGTGTTCCGCTTTCAGCCTCTTGAATCATCTGCTCACTTGCGTACATGTAGATTTCAACTCTTCTGTTTGCCTCAGCAGACAATGATTCATTGTATTCGCTATAGCCCAATCCCTCTACAGCTTTAAACTGTGCAGGTTGTACCTTTTGTGATCTCAAGAAGCTTTCCACAGCTGTAGCACGTGCCAAAGATACTTTTTGGTTTGCTTCGAATGAACCTACCTTATCCGTGTGACCATAGATAGCAATGTCCATTGTAGGGTTCTGATTTAGAATGGTAGAGAATTTAGCCAATGAGATTTTAGCTTGATCGCCTAGTGCACTTGAGTTAAATCCGAATAGAATACCTGAATCAAAGGTTACTTTTACCGCCTGAAGATTGTTGTTATCTACAATTTGCTCCACTTGAGCACCTTCAATTTGTTCTGCTTGTTTGGCAGCCTTATCCATTTTTTTACCGATAAGTACTCCCGCACCTGTACCTACTGCTGCACCTACTGCTGCACCAATAGCTGCTCCTTTGCCATTTCCTGCAATTCCACCGATTAATGCACCCAAAGCTGCACCGCCACCGCCACCGATTAATCCACCTTTGGTTGTGTTATTCATGTTTCCACAGCTGCTTAGAGCCAAGGAAGCGCACAGCACAGCTGCCATAATTTTAGTTTGTTTCATAGTTGTCTTATTTGTTATAATAATAAATAATAATGCTTTTCTAGCTATTTTGTTCAATTCATCTCTCTAATAACTTGCTTTTTAATAACAAGAAACCAGATAAGACAGGCTACTCCTTTTACGATGCTTGTTCCACTTATGGCCCACCAAATGCCTGTTAAGCCCAGTCCATGACTAATAAGTAGAAGTGCAAGGGGAATGCGTGCATAGTTAAACAACATGCTAATGAGTGCAGGTGGTAATGTTCTCCCTACCCCATAGAATAGCCCTTGAGTCGTTATCTCTAACATCATAAAGAGTTGTGAATATCCATCAATGCGCAAATAGGAGCCTCCAACTCTGGAGGCTTCTGCCTCGGGTACAAAGATAGAAAAAACTTCGCTCCCCCAAAAGATGAAAAGTATGCTACAGAGAGTTCCAAATACCATAGTCATTACTAGGGTAGCCTTAAATGCGCCAATTACTCGTACCACCTGTTTGGCTGCATAATTTTGTGCTACGAATGTGCTTAAGGCTGTAGAGAATCCTTGTGAAGTATTCCAAGTAATTGCTTCAATTTGCCCAACCGTTGTTAGCGCCATGAGTCCAATGTGTCCACCCACCGTGGAGGCAGTACGACCTATGATTAAGTTGACTAGTGCAAACAGCACATTTAGTGCAGCAACAGGGGCACCCAGTCGGACTATACGCCAAGTGTATTCGCGCTTTAGCGAGGTGAAAAAAGGGAAATTCCCCAAAAGAGAATCACGCGCTTTAAGTTGGTAAATAAATAGGAGAATAACTACAGTTTGTGCTATCCATGTGGCATAAGCTGCTCCAATCGTACCCATTTTAAAGCCCATTATGAAGAGAGGGTCGAGTATCATGTTTACTCCCAGGCCAATGGCATTTATTACAAAAGGAACTTTGCTTCTTCCCGCAGCATTGAATATGCCGGTAAAAGTGACTGATAAAAAGACAAACGGTAATGCGGTCGATATTATTTCTAGATACTCTACCGCTTGTTTGGTAATTGGTTCCGAGAGTTTATATATGGAAAGAATGGATTCTGCAAAGAAAAATAGAATACCGCCCCAGAAAAGAGAAAGGATTAAGCTTAGGGTTATATTGTGTGATGCAAAATGGGCTGCTTTTTCTTCATCTTTAACTCCGATGGCTTGCCCTACACCGACTTCAGCGCCTACTTTAGTAATCTGTGCAACCGAAGCAGACATCCAAGTGAGTATACCTACTGCGCCAATGGCTGCAACTGCTTCACTACCTATACGGCCTACCCAAGCCATGTCAGTAAGGCTGTAGGCCATCTGAATAAATGAAGTAGCCATAATAGGTACTGCCAGCATAAAGAGTTGCTGTAATATTGAGCCTTTAGTTAAATCTTTTATCCCTTTCATTTTTCTCTGTGTAACTCTCCATAGAGAGTATTTCTATTATCTTTTAGCCAATAATAAAGCCGTCTCTTACTAATGCTAGAGACGGCTTTTGTTATTTTATAGATAGTCGAATTATTCAGCAAATAGTGGATAATTTTTCATCTTTTCATTTACACGAGTACGTACCTCTGCAATTACAGCCTCGTTGTCGTGGTTCGAAAGAACGGTTTCGATCATCTCTGCTATTTCTACCATTAAGTCTTCTTTTGCTCCACGAGTTGTAATGGCAGGAGTTCCTAAACGGATACCTGAGGTTTGAAATGCCGAACGGCTATCAAAAGGTACCATGTTTTTATTTACGGTAATATCGGCTGCAACAAGTGCTTTTTCGGCAACCTTACCAGTTAACTCAGGATATTTAGCACGTAAGTCAACCAGCATAGAGTGGTTATCTGTTCCTCCCGAAATGATGGTAAATCCTCTTTCAATTAAAGCGGCAGCCAATGCAGCAGCATTTTTCTTAACCTGAGCTTGATACACTTTGTATTCTGGTTGAAGACATTCGCTAAAGGAAACTGCTTTTGCGGCGATAACATGCTCCAAGGGGCCACCTTGTACGCCTGGGAATACAGCAGAATCTAACAATTGCGACATCATTTTTATTTCGCCTTTTGGAGTTGTTTTTCCCCATGGGTTAGGGAAGTCTTTACCCATCATAATAACGCCTCCACGAGGACCACGAAGTGTCTTGTGAGTGGTGGTGGTTACAATGTGTGCGTAAGGAAGTGGGTTTTCAAGTAGACCTGCTGCAATAAGTCCAGCTGGATGTGCCATGTCTACTAAGAAAATAGCACCTACCTTATCGGCTATTTCGCGCATGCGTTTGTAATCCCATTCACGTGAGTAAGCCGATCCACCTCCAATAATCATTTTAGGTTTTTCGCGCAATGCTACCTCTTCCATTTGATCATAATCTACACGTCCTGTCTCTTGCTTTACATTGTATTCGCAAGGCGTATAGATTAATCCTGACGTATTTACCAACGAACCGTGTGATAGATGACCACCATGTGCAAGGTTCAATCCCATAAATTTATCGCCTGGGTTTAAAACAGCTAAGAATACTGCAGCATTTGCTTGTGCACCTGAGTGAGGTTGTACATTTGCCCATTCAGCACCAAATATCTCTTTCAATCTATCGATAGCTATTTGTTCGCTTTGGTCTACTACCTCGCAACCACCGTAATAACGTTTGCCTGGATACCCTTCTGCATATTTATTAGTTAAGCAAGAGCCCATAGCTTGCATTACTTGTTCACTCACAAAGTTTTCTGAAGCAATCAACTCAATACCTTTAAGTTGGCGTTGATGCTCTTTCTCGATGATATCAAAAATCAAATTGTCTCTTTTCATCTCTTTTATAGATTAGAATGTTTTTGTAATGCGGTAAATCGTTTATTTTTTGCAAATGTAACGCTTTTTTGAATAGGTGTCGTTTCTTTTGGTGAAAAAAGTAAAAACTATTACCTCTTGTAGAGTTCTGCTAGGGTGTTCTAAAGCTCCCTAGAAGTTCATTTACGCTAGAGAGTCTTTGCTCTATCTTGTTTAAATTTTAATAGCGTTTTTATGGCTTCTTTTTCTTCTTCTTTTGTACTGAGAAACCAAATTTTCCAATCTTAGGGCCAAGCTCAAAATATCCGCCATGAACATATACCAAAGGATTGGAGTCGGCAAGTTCAAATTTTCCAGTCTCTGTATTTAGATATTTCTCATCTGCTTTTACATTTACGACCTCGGCTATAAACATATCGTGTGAGCCCAAAGGTATAATTTGTGTCACCTTACACTCGATGCATAGGGGTGACTCCTCTACGATGGGAGCTTTTACTACTTTGGCTTTGCCTGGAGTTAGCTTCATCTCCTTGAATTTGTTGTAGTCTTTTCCTGAACGCACCCCGCACCAATCCGTTGCAAAAGCCATATCTGCTGTAGTTAGATTCAGAACAAATTCCATATCTCTCTTTATGAGGGAGTAGGAGTGGCGTTCCGGACGAACCGAGATGTAGCACATAGGGGGATTGGTACAAACGGTTCCTGCCCATGCTACAGTAATTAAATTATGCTCCTCCTCTGTGCTTCCACAGCTTACTAGCAGGGCAGGTAGAGGGTAAATCATGGTCCCTGGTTTCCAGTCTTGTTTCATTGAGTAAACTTTTTTCCCCCTTGATTAAGGAAGAATCCTAACCAAAGGGGATAGTGGCTTATACTAATTTTATCGTTTCTTTCTTTTGTTCTTTTTCGCAGTAGTGGCATTTTAGTATACCCCCCTCTTTGTCTATGACACGAAAGAGTGTAGTCATAGGTTCATTGTTTGTAATACACTTGGGGTTATTACATTTGACAATGCCTCTTAGCTCATTCGGTATAACTACTTGGCGCTTATCTACTACTTCGTAGTCGCGAATGATATTAAGTTTAATATTACTTGCTACAATGGATAGGCGGCTTATCTCTTCATCCGTAAAATAGCGATCTTCGACTTTTATAATACCTTTCTTACCCAGCTTCTTACTCTCGAAGTTGTTACCAATTGTTAGGTTCGAATCGGTATGTTGTAGCCCTAATAAGGATACAACGGTAAATAATTTATCAGAAGGTATGTGGTCTATCACTGTACCGTTTTGCAGTGCAGCTACCTGCAGTGCCTGTTTTTTGTTATTCATGGTACTCTTTGTTACTTCGTTTTTTCCTTATTTAATCTCTTCCAGGGTTATTCCCAATACATCACACAAGATGGCTTGTCGTGCATAGAGCCCGTTCTGGGCTTGCTGGAAATAGTATGCCTTGGGATTGTCATCTACATCGTAAGCAATTTCGTTTACGCGGGGGAGTGGATGTAAAATGCGTAGGTTCTCTTTGGTATGCTTCAGCATCTCATTTTTTAGGATATATACATCTTTTACTCTTTCATACTCCATTAAATCGGTAAAACGTTCACGCTGTACACGAGTCATGTATAGGATATCTGCTTCTCGTAGAATCTCTTCATTAAATTCGGTATGCTCTACGTACCTAATGTTGTGTTTGTTGCAGTACATTTTGTACTCTTGTGGCAACTTAAGTTCATTGGGTGCAATGAAATGAAAGGTGGGATTAAAATGACGCATGGCCATCAAGAGTGAGTGCACAGTGCGACCATACTTTAAATCGCCTACCATATAAATGTGTAGATTCTCGAGAGTACCTTGGGTTTTATAGATAGAGTAGAGGTCGAGCATGGTTTGCGAAGGGTGTTGATTGGCACCATCGCCTGCATTTACAATGGGTGCGCTTGTTACTTCGGATGCATAACGGGCAGCTCCCTCTAGGTAGTGACGCATTACAATAATATCGGCATAGCTACTTACCATAAGAATGGTATCTTTTAGGCTTTCTCCTTTGGAAGAACTCGTGGCTTTGGGGTCTGTAAAACCAATAACTCTAGCTCCCAGCCTATTGGCTGCAGTCTCAAAGCTAAGTCGGGTACGGGTAGAGGGTTCAAAAAAGAGTGATGCAACAACTTTCCCATCTAGGATTTTGCGGTTGGGATGGTTCTCGAACTCTTTTGCCATTTCCAATAGATACATAATCTTCTCTTTGGAGTGTTCGGCAATGGTTACTAAGCTTCTATTATCCATATTGTGTAGATATTCGTGTGTGAAACAATGGTTACAACTTATACGGAGCGTAAAGGTATGAAAAAAAATAGAAGCAAACCGATTGTTGTAACATTTTCTAAATTATGATTTAATTTTAGAGCAATATAGGAGTTTTCTGTAATAGTATACCTAAGCTGGCGCTGTTTGTGATAAATTTAATAGAATACTTGGCTTCTGTTAATTGCTTTCCGTTAATTACTAGGGCTTTTTAACTCCAATCACTAGTGATTGCATGGTTTAGGTGCATGAAAATAGCGCGCTTTGACTCCGATTTGCCTCTAATTTTGTAATTGACCCCCTCTTTCTCAAAGATTTTCTCTATTTTTGTACCAAATAGCATTATAATAAACGGCTTAATCTGTTAGAATAACAACCATGAGAAAATTCCTTATTTGTGGGCTTTGGGTTCTTTTACTGAGTGTAATTGCTGCCATTGTTCTCACCTTTACCGCTATAGCGCGCGGATGGATAGGGTATGTGCCTCCTGTCGAGGAGCTAGAAAACCCCAATTTAAAATTTGCCACCGAAGTTTTGTCCGACGACGGACAAATGTTGGGCACCTTTTCACTGAGTAAAGAGAATCGTATCTTTGTAGACTACGACCAACTTCCTACAAGTATCATCAATGCATTGATAGCCACTGAGGATGTGCGTTTTGCTGATCACTCGGGAATTGATGCGCGAGCTCTTTTTCGCGCCATTATAAAGAGAGGCGTGTTTATGCAGAAGAATGCAGGGGGAGGAAGTACCATTACTCAGCAGCTGGCTAAACAGTTTTATTCGCCTTTAGCAGGTGATATTATGGAGCGTTTGTTGCAAAAACCCATCGAATGGGTGATTGCTGTGCAGTTAGAGCGTTACTATACAAAGGAGGAAATCCTAACGATGTATCTCAATAAGTTTGATTTTCTGAATAATGCGGTTGGAATTAAAACGGCAGCAAATACCTACTTTTCTTGCGAGCCCAATGACCTAAAAATCGAAGAGTCGGCTACTTTGGTCGGTATGTGTAAGAATCCCTCTTATTTTAACCCACGTCGTTTTAATGAGCGCACTCGAGGGCGTAGAAATGTGGTATTGAATCAAATGGAGAAGGTAGGATATATAACGAAAGCACAAGCTGATTCATTAAAAGCATTGCCATTAACCTTAAAATATCGCAAAGTTGATCACAAAGAGGGGATTGCTACCTATTTTCGTGAGTATCTACGTGGCGTAATGAATGCGAAGGAGCCAAAGAAAAGTGATTATCGTGGTTGGCAGATGCAGAAGTACTATGAGGATTCATTGGCGTGGCAAACAGATCCACTTTATGGCTGGTGTGCTAAGAATGTAAAACGTGATGGTACGCCTTACAATCTTTACACGGATGGATTAAAAATCTATACAACCATTGACTCTCGTATGCAGAAATATGCCGAGGAGGCGGTACAGGAGCATGTGGCCGAATACTTGCAACCTCGTTTTTTCAAAGAGAAATCGAGAAAGAAAACGGCTCCTTTCACGAGCCATTTATCGACCGAAGAGGTTGATGAAATCTTGACCCGTGCCATGCGCCAAACAGATCGTTACCGATTGATGAAGCAAGCAGGAAGTTCGGAGGCGGAGATACGTCAAGCTTTTAACAAGCCACAGCCAATGACTATCTTTACCTATAGTGGGGAGAGAGATACTACTCTCACACCGATGGACTCTATTAGATACTACAAGCACTTTTTGCGTGCAGGATTTATGTCCATGGATCCTATGACTGGTTTTGTGAAGGCCTATGTTGGTGGTCCAAATTACAACTACTTCCAATACGATATGGCTATGGTAGGTCGTAGACAAGTGGGTTCTACGGTTAAACCATTTGTTTATACGCTTGCTATGGAGAATAATTTTTCTCCTTGTGACCAGATGCGCCATGTCGAGCAAACGCTGTTAGATGAAAATGGTCGCCCTTGGACACCTAGAAATGCAAGCAAAAAACGCATCGGTGAGATGGTAACACTCAAGTGGGGGTTGGCTAATTCAGACAACTGGGTAACGGCTTATTTAATGGGTAAACTGAGCCCTTATCAATTGGTACGTTTGATTCATTCATTGGGGGTGAAAAACAAGCAAATAGATCCAGTAATCTCCATCTGTTTGGGCCCCTGCGAAATATCGGTAGGCGAAATGGTTAGTTCATATACTGCATTTGCTAATCGAGGTATACGTACAGCACCGCTCTTTGTTTCGCGTATTGAGGATAACGAAGGCAATGTTATAACCAACTTCGTTCCACAGATGGATGAAGTGATTAGCGAATCAACCGCTTATAAAATGTTACTCATGTTACGTGCTGTCATAAACGAAGGTACTGGTGGTCGGGTACGTCGATACGGGATCACGGCCGATGCAGCTGGTAAGACTGGAACAACCAATAATAACTCCGATGGTTGGTTTATAGGCTTTACTCCTTCACTTGTATCGGGTGCTTGGGTTGGTGGTGAAGAGCGTGATATTCACTTTGATGGAATGGCAGATGGACAAGGAGCAGCAATGGCTCTTCCTATCTGGACTCTCTATATGCAAAAGGTTTATAAAGATAAGAACTTGGGCTATTCGCAAGAGGAAAGATTTGATCTGCCTGAAAATTTTAATCCTTGTGAGGATGCTCTCATCGAAGATGCCAATCCAGAAGATAGTTATGCAACTGGATTAGATCAGATATTTAATTAATCTATAAGAGATAAAAGAGTTCGGGCGAGATTATACAACTGTATAATCTCGCCCGAACTCTTTTACATTAAACAATGAAGAGCTGTTAGAATCGTCTAGTCTCTTTAAGCTGGAATTAAACTTCGCTTGAAATGCATAATCCGTAATTTGTGTTACTAAATTGGTAATTTGTTTCCATGGCTTTGTGTGGTTTTCATCTATATTTGCGTTGTCAATCTGTGATTGAATAGAGTATAAACGGATAAATAGCTAACTTAAACGAAATAGATGAATGAAAAAGATACTCATACTATCCTCTTCTCCACGTCGTGGAGGCAACTCAGACCTTTTGTGTGATCAGTTTTTGCGCGGTGCATTGGATGCTGGACAGAGTGTAGAAAAGATATTTCTAAGAGATAAAAATATAAATTACTGCACCGGATGTGGTGTATGTGCTGTATACGGAAAACCATGTCCGCAGAAGGATGATGCCGCTGAAGTTATTGAGAAGATGATAAATGCAGAGGTTATTGTGATGGCTACACCGGTCTATTTTTACACCATGTGTGCTCAAATGAAAACCTTAATCGATCGTTGTTGTGCTCGCTATACGGCCATAAAAAACAAAGAATTCTATTTTATAGTTACTGCTGCTGAAGATAATCAGCCCAACATGGAGCGTACTGTTGATACTTTTCAAGGGTTCTTAGACTGTTTGGAAAACCCTGTCCTAAAGGGTGTTATTTACGGACTTGGAGTATGGAAAGCTGGGGATATAAAAGGTTCGGATAGTATGGATGAGGCTTATTTGATAGGTCGCAAGGTATAACGGTATACTAAGAGTCATTGAGTGTATATAGATACTGAACCAATCGATCCTTGGAACTATTGCTTTCAGAGACAGTAATAGTTCCAAGGACCGATTGATTTTATTTGTTCATTTTCTACCTAATTCTATTGTTTTAAGACCCTATTCTCTCTTAGTGAAAGATGATAGGGCTCTTTGGGGCTAATAGGTTAAAACACGTGGTAGTGTTTTTGCCTCTTCTATCCACTGTTCTACACTTTTAAGAGGAGGTGTTCTATGAGTTAGCTTCTTAGTCTCATTTACCTCTTCCATCTTCGTGCAAAGATGCTCCGGATTTCTAGTTGCAAGTTCAGGAACTGTATCTACTCCAGCAGCCTCTAACAACTCTGAATATTCAGTTCCAATTCCTTTGATTCGGAATAAATCGGCCATATTGGCAAACTTTAGAATGAGCTTTTCCGAAATCTCGGTCTGTTCGGCTAACTTAACTCGCATAGCCTTTGATTTTGCATGCTCTAACAACTCTTGAATGGTATGAATGCCTACCTTACTTAATTTTTCACCTATCGCAGGACCTATGCCCTCGATTTCTTCAATTTTATAGTTTGTCATAATAGCAACAAATAGGTTAATAATTAAATGAATCATCTCAGAATGCTCATTTAGTTGAGTATTCAACCTACTTAACAGAAAATGGTAGGAAATGTTCGTAATGCATTTCTTGTTTTAAATGTCATTGTGATACCTAACTAGCAACTATTGATTTGTGTTGAGCTTAATCACCTCTTCTAGATTAGTTGTGTACCGTTTCGATAGATATTCGTTTTTTAATTTAAACTGCTTCAGATCGCCCTGTGATCCTACTCGAATGGTATTGTGCCCACTCTTCCGATTAATTGATTCAATAGCATCCAGTAACTTTTTCTGTTTACTCCGATCTATGGTATCAAATAGATCCATTTGTACCTCCTCCTGTTGTACAAGGTCATAACAGATAACTCCCGCCTTTTTATACGAATACACACCCGTCTGGTAGTTGGCACGAAGGGCTGCAAGAGCGGCTTTAATTAGCTCCGTAGGAGCTTGGGTAGGTACCAACAGTGGGATGTTTTGCTGAATAACATGTGTAGATGCATCTGTACGAAACCGAGAGGTATAGGCAAATACCGTAATTTGAGAGCAGCAGCTCTGTTGCTGGCGCAGCTTTCTGGCACACTCAGAGGCAAAATTGGCTACAGCCTCTTCCAGTAGGTTCTTGTTCGAAACCCCACGTTCGGCAAAGCTTCGACTGGTGCAGATGCTTTTCTTTTGTGGTAGTTCGTCAATGGTAATGCAGCTCACACCTCTTAACTCATTCCAAGTGCGTACACCCGTAATCGTTAGTTCTCTGCGTACCCATGCTTCCGATTTCTGAGTGAAATCCCATGCGGTACGAATGCCTTGGTAGTTGAGTCTCTTTGCGGCTTGTCGACCAATGCCCCATACATCACCCACATCAAAGAGTTTTAAGGCTCGTTCTCGTTTCTCATCGCTCTCCATCAAGCACACGCCTTGGTAGGCAGGGTACTTCTTGGCATATTTACTAGCCATTTTAGCCAAGGTTTTGGTGGGAGCTACTCCCAGTGAGATAGGTATCCCCGTTCCTTTGCTTACAAACTTGACCATCTCTCTGCAATAATGCGTTAGCTCATCAGTCGATTGCCACCCTGATAGATCCATAAAAGCCTCATCGATACTGTAGATATCGAGCTTGGGAGTATAGGTCGATAGGAGAGACATGACCCGTTTAGACATATCGCCGTAAAGTATATAGTTGGATGAGAAAACGGCCACTTTGTTCTTTTCAAGTAATTCGCGGACTTGGTGCAGTGGTTCTCCCATTTGAATACCCAGTGCTTTACTTTCGTTACTACGTGCAATGATACACCCATCGTTGTTGGATAGCACCACGACAGGTTGGTTGCGTAGTTCAGGCCGAAAAAGTCGTTCGCAGCTGCAGTAAAAGTTATTGCAATCTACCAATCCAAAGAGTTCCATACCTGTTTTATTTGTTTAATGTCCATTTCTGGAACTGTTTTTTGTTCCTCTCACTATTCTATATGTGTATATTGCTCTTTTATGGTGAAGATGAAAGTCAATGTATAGAGGAGGAGAGGAGTATTATTTCTGGAAGTGATACCAATTAGCATCGGCCTCTTTGCTCTATCCTTTGTGTAGTTTTTTGATTGTATACGTTATTACGCCCCAAATAATAAAGTCATTCTCTTCTGTGACTCGAATAGGTGTATATTTTTCGTTGGCAGGAAGCAACCAACCACATCCACTTTTCTCATCCAGCTGAAACTCTTTCAAAGTAAACTCTCCATCAATGTAGGCAGCCACATAATCGCCACTTTTTGGCTCAATCGACTTGTCTATCACGGCCAAGTCGCCATCGTAAATGCCTGCATGAATCATCGAATCGCCATTTACGCGTGCATAAAAGGTGGTCTCTTTGTGGCGTATCAACTCTCTATTGAGATCGATGCTCTCTACCAAATAGTCTTGAGCAGGCGAGGGAAATCCTGCTTTTATTCCTGCCTCTGCATAGGGTAAGGGCACCTGAGCAGAGAGGTCGGCACTGTATAGGGTTAGTTTGGTTTCGTTCATGGGTACAAAGGTATTGATTCTCCTGTAAAAAAAGAGTCCTTCACATAAATAGCTTTGTAGCACATGTCAATATTTTCCAATTTCTCTTTGCTTAGCAACCGGTTACTCTTATCCCATCCTATCTATAAACCATCTGAATAGTTTACTAATCTTATAAGGTGGATACTTTACTGGTAAATCAATTTGCTTGGAAGCGTAGAGTATGGATCGATAATGCGTGAAAGTATCGAATGAATACTTACCGTGGTAAGCACCCATGCCACTCGCACCTACACCGCCAAAGGGTTGATGGTGATTGGATATCTGTACAATGGTATCATTAACTCCTACAGAGCCACTCGTTGTATTGCCTAGAATATCTGATACCTCTTTATCATTGGCAAAGATATAGAGTGCCAACGGTTTCTCACGTTCGTTAATAAAATGAATGCCTTCTTGGTAGTGGCTAATAGATATTACAGGCAGTATGGGTGCAAAGATCTCCTCTTGCATAATGGGCGACTGTGTATTATGTATGCGTAGCAGAGTAGGTGCTACATAGCGTTTCTCAGCATCGACACAGCCACCATAAATAATTTCCTCACCCTCCAGCAGTCGTTTGGCGCGGTGTGCAGCCTGAGGGGTTATCATTCGGCAATAAATCTCACTTTGCCTCGGTTCTTCTCCATAAAATGATTCCCAGTAGAAAATAATACGCTCGAGTAGTTTTTGTTCGATTGCCTTCTCGACTAGCAGATAATCGGGTGCCACACAGGTTTGCCCAGCATTGAGTGTTTTACCCCAAGCTATTCTTTTAGCAACAACTTCTAGATTGCAATGTGCAGTGACGATAGCGGGCGACTTTCCTCCAAGCTCGAGGGTTACTGGGGTCAAGTTTTGGGCAGCAATTCGCATAATCTCTTTCCCAAACTGAGTGGATCCTGTAAAGAATATATAGTCGAAGCGATGGCTAAGTATCTCTTCATTCACCTCTTTTCCTCCGTCATATACAATTACTTCGTTGTTCGGGAATACCGAATGAATAACCTTACCGATAACTGTATTGGTAGCTATGGCACTTTCTGAGAGTTTTAGTACCACATAATTTCCTGCGGCAAGTGCCCCAATAAGTGGCATAAAGGCCAATTGAATAGGGTAGTTCCAAGGGGAGATAATAAGCACTTGTCCATAAGGTTGAGGTTCAATGGTACATCTGGATCCAAAGAGAGCAAAGTTGGCCTTAACTTTCTGCGGCTTACTCCATTGTTTACATCGCTTAACCATAAGATCAATCTCCTTATAGACCATAAAGAGTTCTACTAAGAAGCTCTCACCTTCACTTTTGCCTAAATCTTTTTGAAGAGCTCGCGTAATTTCACCTTCGTGTATCAGAAGTGCTTTTTTAAGATTACTGAGCTGTTCAATACGCTGAATAGGAGAAAAACATCCTTGTTTAAAGCTGTTTCGTTGTTGGGCTATTCGATTCATAAGGTACAAAGTATTGGTTTATAATTGAGACTAATCTTACTGGTACAAAGCTGCTGTAGGGATAGAACAAATCCCCTCCTATAAGTGATTACATCACTTTGGAGAGGATTGTCATGGTTCGTGGCTTATCCTTTGTAATTTAGGTGGAAGCCTACTACGGCCTCTATACCTTTGCGGAACATGTCAAGAGGGAAGTTCTCATTGGGTGAGTGGATGGCATTGCTCTCCAAACCAAAGCCCATAAGAACAGTCTTAATTCCTAGTAGCTTTTCGAAATCGCTAATGATAGGAATGCTACCTCCACGACGTACTGCCAAAGGCTTTTTGCCAAATGCCGCTTCAAAACCTTTTTCGGCAGCTTGGTAGGCAGGTAGAGTAATGGGGCATACATAGCCTTCGCCACCATGCATAGGAGTTACTTTTACTTGTACATACTCTGGAGCCATTTGATTGATGTAATCGACAAAAAGCTGTGAAATGGTGTGGTGATCTTGGTGAGCAACTAAGCGACAAGATACCTTAGCGTATGCTTTTGATGGAAGTACTGTTTTTGAACCTTCGCCTGTGTAACCTCCCCAAATGCCACATACGTCGAATGAAGGACGGCAGCTGTTACGTTCTAGCGTGGAGTATCCTTTTTCGCCTTTCAATGCTTTTACGCCAATTGCTTCCATATACTTAGGCTCGTTGAAGGGAATTTGTGCAATCATTTCACGTTCAGCAGCTGGTACCTCTTCTACATCGTCGTAGAAATTAGGGATGGTAATGCGTCCATCTTCATCTACCACTTTAGAAATCAGATCACACAAAGCGTTGATAGGATTGGCTACGGCACCTCCAAAGTGTCCTGAGTGTAGGTCACGGTTAGGACCGGTTACTTCAAGCTCCCAATAGGCCAATCCGCGTAGTCCAGTTGTTAGTGAGGGAAGGTCTGTGCCCAACATACTGGTATCGGATACCAAAATCACATCGGCTTTAAGTAGCTCTTTATGCTCCTGGATAAAGGGAGCAAGACTGGGTGAACCAATCTCTTCTTCACCTTCGAAAATAAATTTCACATTGTGAGTAAGTAAGTCGTTTTTGACAATGTACTCAAAGGCTTTGGCTTGAATCATGGCTTGCCCTTTATCATCATCAGCACCACGAGCCCAAATGTGTCCATCGCGTACTTCGGGTTCGAAAGGTGGGTTCTTCCAAAGCTCCAACGGTTCGGCAGGCATTACATCGTAGTGTGAATAGATAAGAACGGTTGGTGCAGAAGGATTTACTAGCTTTTCGGCATAAACAATTGGGTTGCCCTTTGATGGCATTACTTCGGCACGGTCTACACCTGCCTCAAGTAGTAGCTCTTTCCAGCGCTCTGCACAAGCTAGCATGTCCTCTTTGTGTTGAGGTTTAGCACTGATACTGGGTATGCGGATTAAGCTAAATAGTTCCTGTAGGAATCTCTCTTCATTAGCTTTAATGTATTCTTTAATCTCCATGTTTCTTATTGGTTTAGTGATTTAAAGGGGTTAATTGCTCTCTCTTGTTGGATAACATTTACAAAAAGGGCCTCCTTTTATGCATCTGTTAACTACCACGAAAATACGCCTTTTTTATGAGAATAGCCTCTATTTTTACTATCTTTGAAGCAGAAAATCGTTAATAAAATCAAAGTTTAATATGACAAAAACAAAGATAGAGGTATGCGTAGAGTCTATTCAGTCTGCCTTGACAGCGCAAGCAGCTGGTGCTTATCGCGTTGAGTTTTGCGACAATCTAGTTGAAGGGGGTACTACGCCCTCTTATGGACAGCTTAAAGTAGCTCGTAAACTACTTACTCTTAAATTGTATGTAATTATTCGTCCGCGTGGGGGCAACTTTCTCTATTCTGATTTAGAGTTCGAAGCCATGAAGGAGGATATTAAAATGTGTGGTGAGTTGAAATGCGATGGGGTAGTGATTGGATTTCTACATGCCGATGGATCAATCGATAAAGAGCATACGAAAGAACTTGTAGAGCTGGCTAAGAGTTATGGTATGGGAGTTACTTTCCACCGTGCATTCGATCGTTGTAATGATCTGATCAAGGGACTGGAAGATGTCATTGAATGTGGTTGCGAACGTATTCTAACTTCGGGGGGTAGAAACAATGCCGTAGAGGGATCGGGAGTAATCCGTGAACTTATAGAGCGTGCTGCTGGTAGAATTGTAATTATGCCTGGAGCTGGATTGACTCCGCAAAACATTGCACAAGTGGCACATGATACAACGGCTGAAGAGTTGCACGGTACTTTCCGTAGTCGATACCCTGCTGACATGGCGTACTTGAACCCGCTAATGAGTGGTGAGGAGGAAGAAAACTATTACTGGCAGAGTGATGCTGAGAAGCTTAAAACTCTTTTTCTAGCACTCTAGAAATATCTAGCAGGCTGCTTACTTAGCAGGTTTGTGCAGAAATACCAAAAGAGTCAGATGCTTGTAAATAGCATCTGACTCTTTTGGTATTAAGAAATTACTCTCCCGAAAGAGGTATGTAAACGACTTCTAGCTCTGCCTCGAAGTCTTTATCGAGTGGAAACAGAGGACGTTCTACACGATTGTAGGGTAGTTTCTCTAAATCTTGATCTACGCCTCCGCGGGTAAGTGCCATCATCCAGCCTTGTTGCATATCGAATAACTCGGGAGTGAGGTATCCTAACTTGGGCATGATAATATCCTCTTCTCTGGGGTTTATTCCCACATTGGTAAAGTTTCTTTCGTAGTGGAAAGGCTGGCGTCGCTCAGATACAACCACTTTAATTGACCCTACTTGAACAACGACTTGTGTGTTCTCGCCCTCGGCAATGGCCAATATCTCTCCTTTTAGTAGGAGGGGAGCTGCATAACGATTGTCGACCATGGCTCCTACAGGTGCTTCTACTGTTTTACCCACACCTAGTTTAACAGCCTTCTCAACCAACTCAGGGCCAGGTATAGCAGCATAAACAAGACTCGGACCATCTTTTTGCTTAAACTCTTTTCGCTTGAGTAGTTCAGTCAGTGTCCAAGTAACATCTCCTGCACCACCAGCAGTGGGGTTATCGCCCATGTCACTGATAAAGTAGGGTTTTGTTTTACTTTTAAAAGCAGCTTCAAGACACACCTCTAAATCGGCTGTTGGGGCAACAAACTCAAAACGATCTCTTGCATCCCAAAAACGGCTAGCAAGCTCTAGAGCAGCATGACCTACACTCTCTTTAGAATCACCATAAGCTACTACAACTGCATGGTTTCGTGGCTCGTCGGCCCAAGCGTACGAAATCCAGATAGAGGCATCTACTACGCCCTCTTTACCTTCGAACTCTTCAATGCCTGCATAGATTGACTTGCCTGGTTCTACGCGTGTACTTGTTTTTTCGCCGGGTAGTAAGATAGGAACTTTTACCCAAGCTTTGTATTTAGGTTTACCAGTACCCTCTTCCAAACGGTCTATGAGATTCTTTACCGTTCTGCGTTTAGACTGCATAGAGTCTTCGTGCGGTGATTTTCGGTAACTAGTTATAAGGTCGGTCTCTTTAGCCAAGGCATGCGATACAGATCCGTGAGGATCCGTAGAGGTCGAAATAATAGCATCATAGCCTACTACCTCTCGAATAGCGCGGATAAAATCACTTTCCGGATCGTCTAATCCTACTACGCTCATAGCGCCATGCAGTTCTAGAAAGAGTGCATCGCACGGCATTTTATCTTTTAGCTGGCTGATAATCTGCTCCTTTAAGGAGTTGTAAGCCTCGGCAGTAACAATACCTCCCGGAGTAGCCCAAGCAACCATGGCAGGTAACCACTCTGCTTTACCTCTTAGGAGAGAGTCTTGATGTAGAAATGAATAGGCATCAAAAAGTGCTTCTCCACTTCTTTTACGGAACATATCTTCGGTTGTTTGTGCTGGCGAGAAAGTGCTACACTCAATAGATATGCCAGCTATGGCAATTCGAGGGAGCTTTTCTTCGGCAGAGTTACAAGAGTAAATGAAAGGTAGTAGGGTAGTAATGGCTCCTAATTGATAAAGAGAGCGGATAAATGATTTCATGTTTAATTGATTGGGTTTTAAAAGATGTATTAATATTATTCGTGTCTGTTTTAGCCTATAAATATAATGAATTCTATGAGCAAATTATGAATAGCTCTCCAAAAAAAGAGCTTCTATCCTTTCTTGTTGGGTAGAAGCTCTTTGAATAAGTTCTTTATTAAAGTCTAGTCCGGCCTAATCGTTAATCTATTTGTTTAGCTGAAATTATGGCCATACACTCGCTATTTAATAGGTTATAAATGTATTGGACAGAGATCATAACTGTGTAGTTCGATCAATTAAATAGTAATCCAAAAGCGTTATAGCAGCCATTGCCTCCACTATAGGTACTGCACGAGGAAGTACACAAGGATCGTGACGTCCCTTTGCTTTAAGTGTTGTATCCATACCGCTGATATTGACCGTATGTTGCTCCATTAGTACGGTGGCTACGGGTTTAAAGGCCACACGGAAGTAGATATCTTCACCATTGCTAATACCTCCTTGAATACCACCTGAGAAGTTTGTTTTCGTTTCAACTCGTCCGTTGTTATTAAAGAAGATGTCATTCTGTTCACTCCCTTTTAGCTCCATAGAATCAAATCCTTGGCCGTATGCAAATCCTTTCACAGCATTGATACTAAGCATGGCATTGCCAAGGGCAGCACTAAGCTTCCCAAAGACAGGTTGTCCAATACCTACAGGGCATCCAGTAACAACACAGCTTACTACTCCACCAATTGTATCACCTTCTCCTTTAACTTTTGTAATTAGAGCAGCCATCTCTTCTGCCTTCTGAGGATGAGGGCAACGTACATCATTAGCCTCTATTTGAGTTAAATCGAGTTCTTTATAAGACTCTTCAAGCTTAATGGGGCCTACTTGTGAAGTATATGCAGTAATTGTAATACCAAGTTCTTTAAGGGCCATCTTAGCTAGAGCTCCAGCTACAACACGGGAGATGGTCTCACGTGCAGATGAACGTCCACCTCCTCGATGGTCGCGGATACCATATTTTTGCATGTATGTATAATCAGCATGCGAGGGTCTTACTAATTTCCGCATATTGTCGTAATCGGAAGAGTGTTGATTCTTATTCCACACCATAAATCCAATAGGACACCCAGTAGAGACTCCCTCAAATATACCCGAGAGGAAATCAACTCTATCTGGTTCTTGCCGGCTAGTCGTTAGAAGGGATTGTCCCGGGCGACGACGATTTAGCTCTTGTTGTACGAAGTCTAAATCTATTTTAATGCCAGCAGGAAATCCGTCAATTACTCCACCTACTCCTGCACCGTGTGATTCACCAAAGCTGGTGAGTCTAAATAAATTGCCATAAGAATTAAACATAATTGTGTGCTTTAGATGTTTCTGTTTAACTGTAAAGATACTCTTTTTCCACAAATAACACCTGCAATTGAAAAAAAGATTCGTCTATCATTACTTAAAGTGTAACAATAGACAAATCTTTTTGTTTTCTTCTTAATTGGGTTTTAACCCCTCAAAACCCTAGAATTCTACCTTAGGAGCTTGATTAGAACCTGCTTCTGCTTCGAAATAGGGACGTTTATCAAAACCCATCATACCTGCAAATAGGTTACGTGGGAAAGTACGAATAGCAGTGTTGTAGCTTTTTGCTGTGTCATTGAAACGTTTGCGTTCTACACTAATTCTATTTTCAGTACCTTCGAGCTGTGCTTGCAGTTCTTTAAAGTTTTCGTTTGCTTTTAAATCGGGATAGGCTTCGGTTATGGCCAATAGTCTTCCTAAGGCACTTCCTACCTCACCTTGTGCCTTTTGATAGGCTTGCATTCTCTCGGGAGTCAAATCATCTGCATTCACACTCATTTGGGTGGCCTTGCTTCTTGCTGAAATAACAGCCTCGAGTGTGCTACTTTCGTGTGATGCATACCCTTTTACAGTACTTACTAAATTGGGTATTAGATCAGAACGGCGTTGGTACTGGTTCTCTACATTGCTCCATGCAGTGCTAACCGATTCGTCCATTTGAACCAATCCATTATACGAACTTATACCTCCAATAGCAAGTAGTGCTAAAACAGCTACTACGATAATAATTGTTGTTTTTTTCATACGTTTTCTCTTTATTTATTTAGCATTATGCAACTCTTTGTTATCCTCTCGACTTCCTCTTTGACTTCCAGTCTAGAGCGATGTTTTGAGAATACTTTAGTAATGGTTTGTCAGCTTATGGCTTTATTCATTTTGAGTGAATATCTTGGGTTTCTAATTTAGAGATAGTTTATTAAAAACGGCTTCCCGATCCACCTCCACCAAAACTACCTCCACCAAAGCTTCCTCCACCGAATCCACCTCCACGGCTTCCTCCGCCTAATCCGCCCATGCCTCCGAATATAATGGGACCACCGCCACCTCCACGTGGGCCGCGATAATTCTCGTCGGTATGCTTCTCAATACGCTTAAGTTGGTGACCACAGTTCTGACAACTGTAGGTTACCTCTTCGGTCTTTATTCCATTTGCTCGTGAGAGAAGTTGTGAGTTAATGCGCTGTAGCGTGTGTTTCTTACACACTGGGCAGCGTGTTTTCCACCAGTTAATAAAGATTCCTCCACCGGTGATAGCCATTAAGACAACAGCTAGAAGAATAAATAGTTCCGTCCCAGAATCATTGGAAGAGCTTCGTAAATTTTCCATTGATCCAGTAAGATAACCATTAATAGCCTTCATGCCGGCTACCATTCCTTCATCCCATCTGTTATTCTTAAAATAGGGAAGCATAAATTGATTCTGAATTCGTTTGCAAATAGCATCGGGTAGTGTACCTTCAAGTCCATACCCCGTAGCAAACTGAATGCATCGTTCATCTGTAGAAAGAAGTACAACTAACCCATTGTCTCTCTCTCTTTGCCCAATACCATTTTCTTGCCCAAGTCGGTGAGCAAAATCGAAGCAATCTCCTCCCTCAATTCCTGTTACTGCAACTACCAAAACCTGTATGCCTGTCTCTTCTTGAAGGTTATAGAGCATCTTGTCAATCAGATCTACTGATTGAGATGATAAAACCTGGTCAGGGTTACTTACAAACCGTCTTTTATCCTGCAAGTGAACCATAGGTATCTCTTTAACCGTATATTCTTTGGCTACTAAATTGCAGGTGTTGGATAAAAGAAGAACTAAAAGGAAGAGTATGTGAGCTCTTTTCATTCGTGTATGTATTTACTGGTGAAGAGTTTTACTTTATCAGTATAACTCTCTTGTTGGTATTTATAAGAATTGGCATGATCAGCCCCCGGTACAATCCAGAGCTCCTTAGGCTCCTGTTTCTTTTCATAGAGTTCATATGCCATGCTTGTAGGTACATAATCGTCTTTATCGCCGTGTATAAATAGGATAGGGCGCTCGCATTTGGCAACTTGATTAAGTGCAGAAGCCTCTTTGAATGACCATCCATATTTCCACTTACAAAGCCAACTGGCTGTATACATCAAAGGAAATGCGGGAAGTCCAAAATCCTCTTTTAACTCTTTCTTGAATTGATCCCATACCGATGTGTAGCCACAATCAGCAACAAAGCATTTTACGTAGGCTGGGAGTGTTTCTCCTGAAACCATCATCGTAGTAGCTGCTCCCATGGAGATACCATGTATCACCATCTGGGTACTATCGCCATAAATTTGGTGTGTTACACCCATCCATTGCATTATATCCTTCCGGTCTAACCAGCCCATTTGAATCGCTTCACCTTCACTCTGCCCGGTATAACGAAGATCTGGTAAAAGGATGTTATAGCCTAAATCTTTATTATACAAATAACCTATCATCATCATGCGGATAGCATTGTCGGTATATCCGTGTACAATAAGGGCCGTTTTTGAGGTGGGTTTTCCTGCTTTAATGTAGAAAGCATGCATTTTTACACCATCGGGTGCATAGATAAAAGTATCCTTGAGCGCAGAGGTTCTGGAAAGACTATCTACCCAAGATTCTAAGTAAGGGTATTTAGTAGACATGTAATGCCAAGAACTAGGTAGGTCTTTTCCTTCATTTTCAGGTTGGAGTGCAAAGCTCAGAAAGAAACTACTAGCTCCCCATACTAATGCGATTAGGGTTACTGCTGTGAATATAGTAATACGTGCTGTTTTTTTCATTTTATAGGTTTTGTTATTTCAGCAACCATTTTGGGCTAGAGATTAGATTGTATAATGGTATAATAACAATTCATCTCCTATACTTCCTCTATTTAAGAAGTAGATTCAATTGAGTATTCTCTATAGAACACCCAGTTCATTCAAATTATAGCAACGATTGCTATTAAGAAGCTACTATCTATTCCAAATGTTCCATGCTTCGAAGGCTTGCAATAAAAGCATTTCCAATCCATTTTTTACCGTTGCACCCTGTTTGGCACCTTTCTTCATAAAGAGGGTAGTATCTGGATTGTATAGTAAGTCATAAAGCAAGTGGTTAGGGGTAAGTGCCTCATAGGGGATTTCTGGACACTTCTCCGTATTCGGATACATCCCAACAGGAGTGCAGTTAACTATAACAGTATAGGTTTCCATCAGTTCGGGAGTAAGCTCACTGTAACTTAGTTTGCCTTCTGCTGCCGTACGCGATACAAAAGTGCATTCAATTCCTAGTTTTTCTAATCCATAAAGAACAGCCTTTGAAGCCCCCCCTGTGCCGAGAATTAATGCTTTCTTGTGGTGTGGTTTTAGTAGAGGTTCTATGGAATTGGTAAAACCTATTACATCCGAGTTATAACCTACTAACTTTACTTTTTCTTTGGTACGAATAAATTTTATCACATTGACCGCCCCAATAGCTGTAGCCTCATCACTTAGCTCATCAAGGAATGGGATAATCTGTTCTTTGTACGGAATTGTTACGTTGAGGCCCTCAAGCTGTGACTCCACTGCCAGAACTTGTAGGACTTGTTCTACTTTAGGAATCTCAAAATTAAGGTAAGTTGCCGGAATATGTTCCGATTGAAACTTTTGGTTGAAGAACTCTTTTGAAAAAGAGTGTCCTAGCGGATAGCCTATTAAACCATACTTTTTCATACTTGTTTTTTTTAAGTGTGTGTTAAGTTATTTACTCGCTGTATAAAGTGTACAAATACCTAGCGTGAATCGTTTGAAAGTAACTTTCTGGAAACCTGCTTTTTTAATTATTTCTGCCATCACTTTTCCTTGTGGGAATGCTTTGATAGATTGGGGGAGGTAGGTATAAGCACTTTTGTCTTTAGAAAAGAATTTTCCCAATGTTGGAATAACCACTTTAGAGTAGATACCATATAGTTGTTTCATCGGGAAATAGTCGGGTTCTGATAACTCGAGAATTACTAATTTGCCATTACTATTTAGCACACGATACATCTCTTGAAGTCCTTTATCTAGCTCTTCAAAATTGCGTATACCAAAGGCAATTGTAATGGCATCAAACTGTTCAGCCCCAAAAGATAGGCAGGTTCCATCCTCTTTGGCAAAGCTGATGTGCTGATCAAGAGCAGCTGTTTTTACCTTCTCTTTCGCTATTTTCATCATTCCTTCTGAGATGTCAGTGCCTATAACCTGCTGCGGTTTAAGCATGCGATAGGCCTGTATCGCAAAGTCGCCAGTACCCGTTGCAATATCCAACAACTTTTGAGGTTGATAGGGTTTAAGCCACTCTATGGCTTTACGTCTCCAGCGTTTATCAATGCCCCAAGACAATGTATGGTTTAATTGATCGTAAGCTGGTGCAATATTGTCAAACATTTTCTCTACTTGTAGGCTTTTCTTTTCCTCTTGATTGTAGGGTTTGACATCTTCTTGTGGATAGTTCATTGGAATGATTGGAACTGTAAAAAGGAATAAATTGAAAGATCTGAAAATGTAAAAACGAGGTTTGGAATAACTATCTAGAGAGATAGTAAACCAGACCTCGTTCTATACTAAATTATTGGTGCAAATATGTCGTAACGTTCTTTTCGATGCGTTCGTGAATACTTGCGATATCTGCTTTTACAAAAGCTTCACCTGTAATTTGTTCGAAAAGTTCTATGTAACGTTCACTGATAGAAGTTACAATCTCTGGAGTCATTTCGGGTACTTGTTGTCCCTCTTTGCCTTGGAAGCCATTTTCCATCAACCACTCACGTACGAACTCCTTAGATAGTTGCTTTTGAGCTTCACCTTTTTCAAAACGCTCCTCGTATCCTTCCGCATAGAAGTAGCGGCTTGAGTCGGGTGTGTGAATCTCGTCCATCAAATAGATTGTGCCATCGTGTTGTCCGAATTCATATTTCGTGTCTACAAGAATAAGACCACGCTCTGCAGCCATTTCTGTACCACGTTGGAACAATGCAAGAGTGTACTTCTCAAGTGTAGCATACTCTTCAGGAGTAGCAAGACCTTGTTTCAAAATCTCCTCTTTCGAGATGTCTTCGTCATGAAGACCCATTTCGGCCTTAGTCGTTGGCGTTACGATGGGAGTTGGGAATTTCTCGTTCTCACGCATGCCATCAGGTAATTTTACTCCGCATATTTCACGCACACCACTTTTGTATGTACGCCATGCACTACCACACAAATAACCACGTACAATCATCTCAACAGCAAAACCTTTACACATTACACCTACCGTTACCATAGGGTCTGGTGTAGCCATTTTCCAGTTGGGGCAGATGTCAGTCGTAGCATCTAGGAATTTAGCTGCGATTTGGTTTAGCATTTGTCCTTTATAGGGAATTCCTTCAGGAAGAACCACGTCGAAAGCAGAAATACGGTCTGTAGCCACCATGACTAGCTTCTCGCCGTTGATGTTGTATACATCACGCACTTTGCCATGATAAACGCTTTTCTGTCCCGGAAAATTAAACTCTGTACTTGTTAATGCTTTACTCATAATTCTATAGTTATATAATTCTAAAATTAGTAATCAGTTTTGTCTGAAAGGATTTAAAAATCAGTGAGTGGGTAGTATTAATGATTTGACTCCTTCTTTTTCTTCTCCTCTTTGCGCTCTTCTTTTGCTCTCTCTTCAAATTTCTCGTAGGCATCTACGATTCGAGTGACTAGTTTGTGACGCACGATGTCTTTTTTACCTAGTTCTACAAAGCTGATACCTTTTACTCCTTTCAGTATGCGCATGGCTTGTATCAGACCAGAGGGTTGCGAATGGGGAAGGTCTATTTGTGTCATATCTCCTGTAACTACCATCTTGGTATTCATCCCCATACGAGTTAGAAACATTTTTATCTGCTGTGTTGTTGTGTTTTGCGCCTCATCTAAAATAACGACTGCATCATTCAGCGTACGTCCACGCATAAAAGCAAGGGGTGCTATTTGAATAACATTCATCTCCATGTACTCTTTGAGTTTGGCTGCAGGAATCATATCTTGAAGAGCATCATAAAGGGGTTGCAAGTACGGATCAATCTTCTCTTTCATATCGCCAGGTAAGAATCCTAACTTCTCACCCGCCTCTACAGCAGGTCGGCTGAGAATAATTTTTTTGATCTGTTTGCTTTTTAATGAGCGCACGGCAAGAGCTATAGCCGTATATGTTTTACCCGATCCAGCGGGGCCAATGGCAAAAATCATATCATTCTTGTCATATTCCTCTACAAGCTTGGCTTGATTCTCGGTCCGGGGAGTTATGGGTTTCCCCGTTACACTAAATACAATTGTATTACTAGCTCGTTCTATTTGTGGTTTTTTCCCTTTTACCAAATCGACAATAATCTCTTCTGGTAAAGAATTATACTTTGCACAATGATTCTCAAGCGCTTGAATGGCTTCTTCAAACAGACACATTTCTTCTATATCGCCCATAACTTTAAGTATGTTGCCACGAGCGCCAATGCGTAGTTTGGGATACAACGCTTTAATTAGTTGTATGTTTGCATTATTTACTCCAAAGAAAATAACGGGGTCTACCTCCTCTAAAACAAACTCTTTTTCTATCATTTAGTCAGTTTATGTGTCCTTGAACACATTTGTTTATTCTGTTTGCAAATTTAGTGAAAGGTTTTTATTGTTTTGTTTTATGAAGCAAATTATTTGCACATGCTTTCTGCAAAAAAGAGAATTTAGCTACCTTTGCAATTATTATAATAAACACGATTTTTATGAATTCTATCAAGCACGCATGTTGTGTTTTCTTTTCTGCTCTTTCTTTTCTTTCTGTTTTTACAGGGTGTAAGGAGAAAGACATGTCAATGATAATGAACGAGCCACGAAATATACGAGGAGTTATAAGTTACAAACGCAGCTTTGGCGATTTACACAATTTACATACGCAAGCAGCCAGAAAAATCGGAGTACGAGGGGTTGCCTCACGTGATGAAGCTGAACACCTTAAAAGTAAACTCGTAGAGGTTAAGTCGAATGACTTCTATGTTGTTGACGAATTAACGCACTCCATTCCTTTTTTAGTACCTCAAGCGCATTCACTTCTAGAATCGATTGGTACTAACTTTCTAGACTCGCTTAAAAATAAAGGGTTGAATCCCAATCAGATACGCGTTACGTCTGTTTTGCGTACTCATGAAGATGTTAAGGATTTGCGCAAACGAAATACGAATGCTTCCAGTACCTCAGTACACGTTTATGGAACCACCTTTGATATTAGCTACAAGCGATTTGCAAAGATGGATCATCCAGAGGGTAGACCTTATCAAAATGTGGCACCCGATACCCTTAAACTCGTTTTAGCAGAGGTGTTGCGTGATCTTCGTAAAGCAGATATGTGTTATATCAAGTATGAATTAAATCAAGGCTGTTTTCACATTACAGCCCGTTAACTAAGAATGCTAATTATGCAACGATACTTTGTTTATCTAGCTTACGATGGTAGCAACTACCACGGTTGGCAAGTACAGCCCAATGGCAACAGCGTACAAGCTGAATTAATGCGTGCTCTCTCTACTTTTTTACGAAAAGAAATTGAGGTAATAGGAGCAGGACGTACAGATGCAGGTGTGCATGCAAAACTTATGGTTGCGCACTTTGATTATGAGAAATTGCTTGATACAGATACTGTAGCCGATAAAATGAATCGCCTGCTTCCTGCTGATATTTCTGTCTATAAGGTCTGTAAAGTAACTCCCGACGCTCATGCTCGCTTCTCTGCAACCTATCGTGCCTATAAATACTACATTACGCTGCACAAAGACCCCTTTACACGTGGGCAAAAATGGCGAATGCACCACCCTTTAGATATTCAAAAGATGAATGAGGCTGCAGCCACACTCTTTGATTATACAGATTTTACTAGCTTTAGCAAACTGCATACCGATGTAAAGACCAATAATTGTAAGATTATGCATGCAGCTTGGGAAGAGAGTGCTCCGGGCGAATGGGTCTTTTCGATCCAAGCAGATCGCTTTCTTCGCAATATGGTGCGAGCCATAGTGGGTACATTGGTAGAAGTTGGGAGAGGTAAAATGACAATCGAACAGTTTAAAACCGTTATTGAAGCAAAGAATCGTTGTAGTGCTGGAAGCTCTGTTCCCGGACATGCACTCTATTTAGTCGATGTGGGTTATCCCGAGGAGCTTTTCTACTGCTCTTAACCGTTTTGTGCCACGTTAGAATCTAGAAGCTCTTCTGATCTCTATTTTAAAGAGTTGCTCTCTATCAAGTACGGTAAAGCTGATCTCTTGGTAATGGTGCTAGTCCAAATAAAGGTTAAATATTTAGTTGGCAATCAAACCTTTTCCTTGAATCTATCTCTAATCCATTAAACATTCGAATGTAAGAGATTAAATTTAAAACCCTTTTTAGAGGCAAAATATTTTAAACAGAAAGATTATGAAAAAGATTTGTATACTAGCTACTGCATTATTATTTGTTTCTCAATTTAGTTTATCAGCTCAGACTCCTGAGATTCCTGCAAAGAAAACAATCACTCCTGAAGAGAGAGAGGTAAAAATGACAGAACGTGTGGCTCAACAGCTGTTGTTAAGTGATGCTGATGCAGCAAAGTTTACTCCACTCTACAAGAAGTATATGGAAGAGATGCGTGCTCTTCACCCCGCACGTAAATCACCTAAGAGCCCAGAGAATGTAACTGATGGGATTAAGGAAGAAAAGGTTGCACCGACGGATGCAGAAATTAAGAAAGCAACTAAGGAGCGTTTTGCACAACAACGCAAAATGATTGACTTGCAAGAGAAATATTACAATGAGTTCTCTAAATTTCTAACTGCTAAACAAGTTGAGAAGATTATGCAACCCAAAGGACGCATGGGACATAGAGGAGAAATGCGTGGCAATCAAGCACCACACATGCAAAACCGTGGAATGGAGTTTAGAAAAGGAGGAGAAATGGGGCAAGGTAGAGCAAGAAAAGCAGATGCTAAAAAACCTTCTACTGAAAAGAGAATAAAAGGAACGGAAACCTCTAACAGCTAATAGCAATTGCCTAAAGCGTTTATATGCTTCTAAAAAGTAGCCAATCTATTTAAATATAGGTTGGCTACTTTTTTTGTGAGCCAGCCTTATTCAATACTCACCCGATAAACCATGGAGATTATTTTTTTCATTTACTACTTCATTCAGGAGTAAAACCCACTACGTTTTGCCTTCACACCCTTCACATTAGGATTGTATAAAATGAAGCTTGTTAGGAAGATTTTAATTAAGCATTTGTGTGCAATATATGTTAAAAGTTTGAGCTTTGTTTAAACCATTTTATTGGATACATCTCTTAGCATCTATATAGATATAGGACCAAATAGATTAAATAAACAATACTTTTGTTTAAATTTGCATAGCACAACACTCTTGTTTCTCGCGTCTCTACCTTTCTATTTTCAATAGAGAAGGAATTATCTTTAAAGAATCATTTAGTAAATTCAATAAATACGTATCCAATAAATCTATGAAAAAAAAAGATAAAAGGTGGATTGCTATTATCGCAGCTACACTTGTAATGGGGGGAGTTACACTCTATATCCATTTGTCTAAATCGGAGAATGCTAGTATAGTAGCCCCAGTAGCAAACCAGTCAAGGCGTAGTACGCTCGAAGTATCTGCAATTATTCTCAAAGCTGAAACGATATCGGAAGATATTGTCAGTGTGGGTAACATTATACCCGATGAGATGGTTGATCTTGCCTTTGAAACATCAGGGAAAGTCGTAGATATCTTCTTTCAGGAGGGGGCGACTGTTAGAAAGGGCGATTTGTTAGCTCGAATTAATGATGCACCTTTACAAGCACAGCTCCGTAAACTAGAGGCCGAACTAGAGCTGTTAGAGAATCGGATTTTTAGACAAAAAGCACTACTTACACGCGAAGCCATTAGTCAAGAGACCTACGAGATCATTGAGACAGACAAAGAGAAACTCATCGCCGATATTGAGTTAGTCAAGGCAAATATTGCCCAAAAAGAGTTGCGTGCCTCTTTCGATGGAGTGATTGGCCTTCGTAATATTAGTGAGGGGGCGTTTGCAACTACAGGTACCACAATAGCTAAACTAATTAAGACCAAACCTCTTAAACTTGAATTCTCTTACCCAGAGAGATACTCAAATCTAATTAAAAGTGGAACCAAAATAGACTTTACAGTTACCGGTGAGCTTAAGCCATTTAAAGCCGAGGTTTATGCCGTAGAGTCTATTATTGATGAAACAAGAAATCAGCGAGCACGTGCTATCTATCCTAATACGGATGGCAAACTAATGCCCGGACGATTCTTCAGTATCAAAATCAATCTGCAAGAGCACGAAAATGCACTGACTATCCCATCCGAGGCAGTACTAAAGGAGATGGGTCAAGACATTATTTACCGATACAAAGCAGGTAAAGTTGAGGCCATTTCCGTTACGCTCGGCATTCGTACAGAAGATCGAATAGAGATAAAAGAGGGAGTTGAGAGGGGAGATACAATCATTACTTCGGGAATGATGCAAGTTCGCCCAGGACTTCCTGTCAAGTTAAGCTCTATTGAATAATTACACCTATATCTTACAAACAATGAATGTATCAGAATTAGGTATTAGAAGACCTGTACTTGCCACGGTTTCCGTCTTGGTTATCGTACTCTTTGGATTAATTAGTTACTCCTCTTTGGGTGTTCGTGAATTCCCAAGCGTAGACAACCCCATTATATCAGTCGATGTTTCCTATCCTGGAGCCAATGCCGATGTGATAATGAATCAGATAACTGAACCCCTTGAACAAAATATCAATGGTATTCCGGGCATTCGTATCTTATCGAGCACAAGTAGTCAAGGGCGAAGCCGCATATCGGTAGAATTTGAATTAGATGTAGATATGGAGCGCGCGGCCAATGATGTGCGCGATAAAGTGTCGCGTGCACAACGCTATCTTCCGCGTGATTGTGATCCACCTACGGTTTCTAAAGCCGATGCCGATTCAGATCCCATCATTCGCATTGCATTGAGTGGTGATAACTTTAACCTAATGCAGCTTACTGAAATTGCTGAGCTCACCGTAAAGGAGCGGTTGCAAACCATTTCGAATGTGAGTGGGGTAGATGTATGGGGAAGACGCTACTCGATGCGCCTTTGGCTAGATCCTGAGCGAATGGCAGGTTATGGGGTTACACCACTGGATGTAAAAAATGCCATAGACCGTGAAAATGTGGAGTTACCTTCTGGTAATATTGAGGGCGATATGCTAGAGATGTCTATTCGTACACTCGGCCTAATGTCCACTCCCAAAGAATTTAATGATTTAGTACTTAGAGAGAGTCATGGACAAATTGTTCGTTTTAGTGATGTAGGATATGCCGAACTAGGCCCCGAAGATATTCGAAGCAACTTAAAGATTAATGGCAAACCTGCTGTCTCCTTAATGATTGTACCACAGCCGGGGGCTAACCACATTGATATAGCCGATGAGGCTTACAGTCGTATTGCCCAAATTCAAAAAGATCTACCCGATGGAGTCGAGATTATAACCACCTCCGACAATACTCGATTCATTCGTGCCTCTATTAAAGAGGTAGAGGAGACTATTTACGTTGCTTTTGTATTAGTAGTTATTATTATCTTTCTATTTTTACGTGACTGGCGGGTAACACTCGTACCGATTGCTGTAATACCCGTATCGCTTATTGGAGCCTTCTTTGTGATGTATTTGTGTGATTTTACAATCAATGTATTGACGATGCTTGCCATTGTACTATCGGTAGGACTTGTGGTAGATGATGCCATTGTAGTAGCCGAAAATATTTATGTTCGTATTGAAAAGGGCATGACTCCCTTTCGAGCTGGTATAGAGGGTTCGAAGGAGATATTCTTTGCCGTTATCTCTACCACCATTACACTCGTTGCTGTGTTTTTACCCATTGTCTTTTTGGACGGTATTACTGGAAAGCTATTTAAAGAGTTTAGCCTTGTTATATCTGGATCAGTTATTATCTCCTCTTTTGCTGCATTGGTTTTTACTCCGATGTTGGCCTCAAAAATATTGGTTAGACGCGAAACAAAGAACAAGTTTTATCGGGCTACTGAACCCTTCTTTGTGGGATTGAATACTCTCTACGAACGCTCTTTGGTAAGCTTTCTTAAATATCGAATCATTGCCATTCCATTGGTTCTCATCTTGTTTGCTGCCATTGGGTATCTCTATCGACAGATACCTGCCGAACTATCGCCACTCGAAGACCGTTCACAAATTTCAGCCTCGTTTAGAGCCCCCGAGGGAGCTACATACGAGTTTATGCAGCAATATACGGATGAGGTATTCGACATCATTGATTCATTGGTGCCTGAAGCAGTTACTACCATGAATCGGGCACAAACGGGAGGAGGTTTTGGATTTATTAGCCTTACCGAGATTGGAGAAAGAGAGCGTACTCAAATGGAAATAGCCGAACAACTATCTGCTGCCGTAGCCAAGAAGACAAGAGGTAGAACCTTTATCCGACAAAATGCAACCTTTGGAGGCAGGCGCGGAGGAATGCCAATCCAATATGTTCTTCAAGCAAACTCGATTGAGAAGTTAGAAGAGTTCTTGCCACTCTTTATGAATGAAGTAAATGAAAGTCCAGTATTTCAGATGGCCGATGCCAATCTAAAATTTACCAAGCCCGAAGCTCGTATCGTTATTGATAGAGACAAAGCCAATGTGATGGGAGTTAATACCAACAACATTGCTCAAACCCTTCAGTATGGATTGAGTGGTCAGCGTATGGGTTACTTTTATAGAGAAGGTAAACAGTACCAAATTTTGGCAGAGATTAATCGTTTGCAGCGGAATACGCCAACGGGCTTGCGCTCCATCTATGTACGTAGTAGCTCCTCCGAGATGGTACAATTGGATAACTTAGTTACACTCGAAGAGAGCGTGGCTCCACCTACCTTGTATGGTTTTAACCGTTTTGTTTCGTCTACTATATCAGCCGGTTTAGCCAAGGGAAAAACCATTGGCGATGGGCTTGAAGAGATGGACCGAATTGCTAAGAAGGTTCTTGACGATAGCTTTAGAACGGCGCTCGCAGGTGAATCAAAAGAGTTTAAGGAGAGCTCTTCAAGCTTAATGTTTGCTTTTATACTCGCATTGGTACTTATCTACTTGGTCCTTGCCGCTCAGTTTGAGAGCTTTAAAGATCCATTGGTTATTATGATTACGGTTCCGCTAGCTATTGCTGGTGCACTCTTGTTTATGTATTATAAAGATATAACCATGAATATCTTTAGCCAAATTGGAATCATTATGCTTATTGGGTTAGTTGCCAAAAATGGGATTCTTATTGTGGAGTTTGCCAACCAAAATCAAGATGAAGGAGTCGATAAACGTCAAGCAGTATTGGTGGCATCGGTACAGCGATTACGCCCTATTCTAATGACAAGCGCCTCTACCATTTTGGGATTGTTGCCTCTCGTATATGCTGCGGGTGAAGGAGCCAAAGGGCGTATAGCCATGGGCGTAGCTGTAGTAGGTGGAATGATGCTTGCTACCTTTATGACTCTTTATATTGTTCCAGCAATTTATAGTTATGTTTCTACCAATCGTATTAATAAAGAGAAAAATGAATAAAATATCGCTACTAGTAATGGCTATTGCATGGTTTACTCCCTGCCATTTATCTGCACAAAACTCAATGGGAGGAGGTAATGGCCTTCCTACTAACTCAGCAAGTGATCAAACACTCTTGCAGAGTGTAAATGCATTCCCATCGCTTGGTTTATCAACTTCTGCATATGCGATGAATGCTTCGCCCTTATCGCTCCAAGCCTGTATTGTTCAAGGAATAGAGAAGAACTTTAGCATTCTCATTAAGCGCCAAGAGGAGGGAATTACTACAAACAATGCAACGCTTGGCAATGCAGGGCTGCTTCCAACCATTGAGCTCTCGGCAGCTGCACCTGGTACATTCACGAACAGCTATATTAATAACCGTGAAGAGGAAAACTCTTCAAGCCGAGGAGATTATACGCAGCAACTAAACAGCAGTGTAAACCTATCATGGACACTCTTTAATGGATTGGGAGCACAGGCTACATATGCCAAGCTGAAAGAGCTAAAGGCTCAAGGTGAGTTGTCTACACGCATTGCTATTGAGAACTTAGTAGCCAATATAGCCACCTCTTATTACCAAATAGTACGTCAAGAACGCCGATTACAAATACTAAATAAATCCTTGGAACTATCTGCTGAACGAGTTGGTATCGTAAGTACACGAAAGAGTGTAGGGGCTGCCTCCAAACTCGAATTTCAACAAGCCGAAGTTGATTACAATGCAGATAAAACGCAATGTGTAAAGCAGACAGAGCTTATTTACACTTCGCAAGTGGGCCTGAACGAATTAATAGCCCTAGAAGATGTATCCCATCCTACCCAAGTGAGTGATTATGAAATATCCTTTTACCCCATAGGCACAAAAGAGTCACTTTGGACACAAATAGTTACCTCCAATGCCTATCTGCTTTCTGCGGAAAGAGACCGTAAAATCTCGCAAGAGGATTTACGAATTGCTAAGGCGCGAAGTTATCCCTATTTACGATTGAATGGTAGTTATGGTTATGGATCAACCTGGTACAATACCACCACCATTCAGCAACGCCAACAACTGACTGGAAATATAGGGTTAACGGTAGGTGTGACTCTTTTTGATGGTTACAACCTGCGCCGCCAAAGAAACAACGCAAAGTCGCAGATTAAAATAACCGAATTGGAAAACGCTTCGTTAGAGCTCTCGCTTAAGGCCGATTTAGCCAATCTTTGGATGGCCTACTGCAACAATAAAGTAATTGTCGATATGGAACAAAAGAATGTAGCTACGGCAGGTGAATATCTCGATATAGCCATGTATCAGTACAAGCTCGAAGTGATGTCCGGACTCCAACTTCGTGAGGCACAAAATAGCTATTTAGCTGCTGAGGATCGTTTGTTGACAGCCGAGTATGAAGCAAAACTATGTGAGATATCCTTGTTGCTTTTGAGTGGAGAAATCCTTTCCGTATTGTTGTAAATCAATAAAATAGACTCTTTTAAAAAACAAACACCCGACTGTTTTTTGTTATCATATAGAGTACGAACCCCCCAAACGACCTCTATTATGAATGCGATATTGAGAAAGTTGGCCATAGTCTCCTTTTTAATACTGCAAGGCTTGGCTATATTTGCACAACAGAATAGCTTCTTTACCCTAACAGGTAAGGTAAAGGATCAACAGACCAAAAGGCTTCTAGCGAATGTAAACATTGCGATAGAAGGTGATAACGTAGGAACAGTCACTAATTCGGATGGGGTATTTTCGATCAAGTTGCCTCAAGAGTATAGGAATGGAAAGCTCAAATTTTCGCACCTAGGTTATCTGAATTTGGAGATTGATATTTCGGAGAGTCAGCCCCCTCTTCTTATTTATCTTACTCCCTATACCAATACGCTCAAGGAGGTGGTGATATTTGGGGGTGATCCCCGTATATTGGTCGAAGAAGCCCTGAAAAAGGTCTCTATTAATTATGCAGATAGAGAGAATATGCTAACTTCCTTTTATCGGGAAACAGTTCAAAAGGGGAAGCGCTACATTGCCCTATCGGAGGCAGTAATGGATATCTACAAATCTGCTTATGGTACTGAAGAGATTGCTCGTGACAAAGTGCGCATAACCAAAGGGCGGCGGCTTATGAGTCAGAAATCAAGTGATACTTTAGCGATTAAAATGGTTGGAGGACCCACTTTGGCAGTGACGGTAGATGTTGTAAAGAATCCTGAAACTCTGTTTGAACATCACAATCTGAATTACTACAGCTATCGGATGGAAGATCCTGTAACAATAGACAACCAAATGCATTATGTGGTATCCTTTGAGCCAAGGGTTCAGTTGGACTATGCACTCTTTGGGGGAAAGTTCTATATTGATACCGAACGACTCTCTATTTCTCGGGCCGAGTTCTCGCTCGATATGACCAATAAACTCAATGCTACAAGAGCCATCTTACACAAAAAGCCCGCTGGGCTCCATTTTAAGCCCCAAGAACTAACCTTTCTCATCACTTATAAAGAGAGTAATGGGAGTAATTACCTCTATTACATCCGTAACACGGTTCGCTTTAAATGCGATTGGAAAAGGAAAATGTTCTCTTCTACCTACACTATACTTACCGAAACCGTTGTTACCGATCGAGAGGAAGAGCATGTAAGCAGAATACCAAGTAAAGATGCTTTTAGCGAAAAGCACTCTTTTGTCGATAAGGTAGATAGCTACTGGCATCCCGATTTTTGGGGAAACTACAACATTATTGAACCAACCGAATCACTGGAACATGCTGTAACTAGGCTACGAAAAAAATAGCTTAATGAATTTCATCTTCTTTTACAGCAAAGAGTTGCACAGTTAAAAGGATGTTCGTATATTTGCGAACGATTTAAGTATGATAATGAAGAGTAAAGATTACACTTTAGATAGTGAGCGCTTAGCGCGATTTGCCAAAGCATTGGGACACCCTGCACGCATAACGATTATTGAGTTCTTAGCATCTCAAGAGAGCTGTTATTTTGGTGATATTCATGATGAGCTACCCATTGCTAAAGCGACTGTTTCACAGCATCTAAAGGAATTGAAGGATGCAGGTCTTATACAAGGCGAGATTGAACAGCCCAAAGTGCGTTACTGTATTAACCGCTCCAATTGGTTGCTAGCACAGAATATGTTTCACAACTTTTTTAGCAAATGCTCTTCGTATATTGAAGATCAACAGAAGTGCTGTAAATAGTGGACCTTAGTTTTACCATTCATTGGTATGCTGAAAAAAACAGAGCCGTTGAAGGAGGATTGCCTCTAAAGATTGCTCTTTCTTTTAAAAAACAATGTTCGTATTTTTGCGATTTACAAACAATAAATAAAAAAACAAGTATGGAAATTAAAGTATTAGGAACGGGATGTGCTGGATGCAAGGCACTTCACGACACTGTTAAGCAAGCTGTTGCTGAGTTAGGAATGGACGCTACTGTAACCAAAGTAGAAGACTTGCTACAAATTATGAGCTACAATGTGATGGCAATGCCTGGTTTAGTCATTGACGAGAAGGTGGTTTCGGCTGGAAAGAAGCTTTCGCTAAGCGATGTAAAGGCTATTTTAACTAAGCACATTTAAATTGTATGAAAAGAGTACTACTTATCGTATGTGCGGTTATCGGCTTTATGAGTTGTGGCAAAAAACAGAACAACCCAGCCGATGCAACAACCTATACCATAGAGAGGGAGTGTGTAGAGGTAATCTATTTTCATGGAAAACAGCGTTGTATAACCTGCAATGCTATTGAATCGCTTACGGAAGAGACCATTCGTGAATCATTCTCCAAAGAGGTAGAGGCAGGCGAGATACTTTTTAAGCGTGTTGATATCTCTACCCAGTCAGGCGAAAAATTAGCCGATCTGTATGAGGTTACTTGGTCCTCTCTCTACCTAAATAAATGGAAAGATGGAGAGGAGCTACGGAACAATCTAACTGAGTTTGGCTTTGCACATGCTAAGAATTCACCCGAGAAGTTTAAAGAGGGAGTACGAAAAAAGCTCGAAGAGCTACTTAAATTCTAGCTCATGGAATTTATACAATCGCTTTTAGAGAATAGTAGCACTCCACTCATTACCGCCTTTTTGCTAGGTATACTGACGGCTATCAGCCCTTGCCCCTTGGCCACAAATATTACGGCCATTGGCTATATAAGCAAGGATATAGAGAGCCAACATCGGGTTTTTTGGGGAGGCATGCTCTATACATTGGGGCGGGTTATAGTCTATACGGTATTGGGATCTATACTTATACCCATTCTTCGGGAAGGGGCCAGCCTATTTGCCATTCAAAAAAGTATAGGCTTGTATGGTGAAATCATTCTTGCACCCGCTTTAATTACAATGGGACTCTTTATGCTATTCGGTAGTAAACTGAACCTTCCTAAGTTTGGATTTAGTGGTGGGGGAGCTGAAAAGATGAAAACAAAGGGAAGTTGGGGTGCCCTTTTATTGGGTGTGCTCTTTGCTCTTGCCTTTTGCCCTTCCAGTGGCATCTTTTACTTTGGCATGTTAATTCCTATGGCAGCAGCCGAAACTGGCGGTTATCTACTACCGGTGGTCTTTGCTCTTGCTACGGGCCTTCCTGTAGTTATTGTGGCTTGGATATTGGCCTATAGTGTAGCGGGACTGGGAGCCTTCTATAACCGAATGCAAATTTTCCAGAAATGGATGAATAAGGGTATCGCACTACTTTTTATAGCAGTGGGTATCTATTACGCAATGAATTTATACCTATAAATAGAATAAATAGATCGATGAAAAAAATATTAATACTTTGTACCGGCAACAGTTGCCGCTCTCAAATGGCTCATGGATTTCTACAATCTTTTGATGAGCAGATAAAAGTATGCTCGGCAGGAACGCAAGCAGCAGGTAAATTAAATGAAGGAGCCGTAAAAGCCATGGCTGAAGTGGGTATTGACATCTCAACGCATACTTCTGATTCAGTTGAGGTATACTTAGGCGAGGCTTGGGATTATGTTATTACGGTTTGTGGTGGAGCTAACGAAACCTGCCCGGCTTTTAGTGGTAAGGTATCCCATCGCTTACACATGGGATTTGATGATCCTTCGCATGCTATGGGAACTCCCGAATTTATTGAGAGTGAGTTTCGCCGTGTACGTGATGAAATAAAGAGAGGATTTTATGAGTTCTATCTGCGCGAGATTAAAGGAATGGAGTTGCCCTCGTGTAGTTGTGGAGGAAAATGTTAACTAGTTAGATAATAGTGGTATGATTCAACAATTTGCCGACTGGCTGGTATACGACCTCTTTGGCCTCGATGCCGCATCGCACCTAGGTGCTGCCGTTAATTTCTTTTTTTACGATTCCATCAAGATTTTACTCTTGTTGTTTTTAATTAGTACTCTTATGGGAGTTGTGAATGCATACTTTCCCATTGAGCGACTGCGTAACTTTCTTACCACTCGTAAACTGTATGGGTTTCAGTACCTGCTGGCAGCCCTCTTTGGAGCGGTTACTCCCTTTTGTACCTGTTCGTCTATCCCTCTTTTTATCGGTTTTGTAAAAGGAGGAATTCCGCTGGGAGTCACTTTGGCTTTCTTAATCACCTCACCATTGGTGAATGAGGTGGCTGTAGCTATGTTCTTGGGTGCCTTTGGGGTAAAAGCTACGCTAGTCTATACAATTTCGGGTATCTTACTAGGTACGGTAGGTGGTTTTATTCTTCAGCGTTTTAAGCTAGAGCGATACTTGAGTCCGTGGGTAAAGCAGATACAAGTAGAATCGGAGGCCGAGACTGCCCGATGGGAATCGGAACACATTCCTTTTATTAAACGTCTACCAACCATTATTAAAGATGCTTGGGGTATTGTACGAGGCGTGCTATTGTATGTTGTAATTGGAATTGGGATAGGAGCAGCTATGCATGGATTTGTTCCTGAGGGTTTCTTCGAAGCCTATTTGTCGGCCGATAAGTGGTATGGAGTACCTTTGGCAGTACTTCTTGCAGTTCCCATGTATGCCAATGCAGCGGGGGTAGTACCCATTATTCAGGTATTTGTAGCCAAAGGTGTTCCATTGGGTACTGCCATCGCCTTTATGATGGCGGTTATTGGTTTGTCGCTTCCCGAAGCTATGCTCCTTAAGAAAGTGATGACTTGGCGTTTAATTGGTATCTTCTTTGGTATGGTAGCTCTCTTTATTATTCTATCGGGATACCTTTTTAATTGGATACTCTAGTTTCAGGCCAGTAAGAAGCCGATAATTCAGTGATTATTTAAAAAGCGTGTGGTCCATCTTTTTCAGATGTGCCACACGCTTTTGTTGTATCTCCTTTTGAAGTTGGTGTTACACTGGAGTGGAACACTCGTTTGACTGGAGTCAATCACCTGTTGCACTGGAGTCAAACAGGTGTTGCACTAGGGTCAAACACTAACTTTAAACGGTTATGCAGAGAACTTCTTTTACTCTTTCCAGCCCCAAGGTGCTGCAGGAGTCTCAATCTCTTTGGTTAAGTCGAACGTAACAGTAAATACACGATCGCTATTGATACGTTTTAGGTTGTAGGTATAGGTTGTATCGTCTATCGTAATCCACCACACATTGAATGCTGCATAATCAATCAGCTCACGAGTCTCTTGATCGGCTGGAAACATTTGCATATTGGCTGTACCAATGTTTGAACTCCATCCACCATACATAGTCACCTTATCATCGCTACCATCCTCGTGTCTGTGATCGTGCTTTAAAAGGATGCGATCATTTTCTTGCGTAAGAATCCAAGTTCTAGACAAGTCTTCACCTACAAAAAAAGGAATACGAATGCGGTTTTCTTCGCACGAACGAACATGCATAACCAAACGTTTACCGCTAAAAGCATCTCCCTCACGGGCTCCCGATGTAACTGTACCTTCGTACGCTTTACCCTCGTGCTTTCTTAAATTGTCAAGAAATTGGTTTGGAACTGATTTCGTTTGCGCCATAAAGGCCAGGGGCATAATTAGTGCCCAAAATAGCAATGCTAGTTTTTTCATGTTATTATTTGTTATGTACCGTACAAACTTACAAAAATTTGTTGGTTTCTCCACCATTCAGAATCCGTTTTAGGAAGTTTTGACAAGTGTAAGACAAGGAGTTGAACGATGAATTCTTTCTTTTGAAAGCACGCCTTTTCCTGAAAAACTCTTACACCCTTCATTCGAAAAAAAGCGCATTACATAGTATAGGTACAAACCATTTTTGTATTTTTGTGGGTTAATTAAAGTATAGACTTAAAAAGAGACCATGAAATTTATTGGAATAATACCCGCACGATATGCATCGACCCGATTTCCCGGTAAACCACTTGCTATGCTGGGAGGTAAACCCATGATACAACGAGTGTATGAACAAGTGGCAGGTGTGCTAGATGAGGTGTATGTAGCAACAGACGATGAGCGCATTGCGCAAACGGTAGAGGCTTTTGGTGGCAAGGTGGTACTGACGGCAGCTACGCATCCGAGTGGAACCGATCGCTGTTACGAAGCTTACACCAAAGTGGGCCAAGGGTATGATGTAATCATTAATATACAGGGAGATGAACCTTTTATTCATGCCACTCAATTGGCAGCCATTAAGGCCTGTTTTTCCGATGAAACCACGCAAATTGCGACTTTGGTGAAGCCCTTTACTGTTGAAGATGGTATGGAAGCAGTCGAGAATGCTAACTCGCCCAAAGTGGTGCTCGATGCCAACTTTAAGGCGCTCTATTTCAGTCGTTCAATTATTCCTTTCCAACGCAGTCGGGAGAAGAAAGAGTGGTTGCAAGGGCATACTTACTACAAGCATATAGGCCTTTATGCCTACAAAGCCGAGGTGTTGAAAGAGATTACGGCACTTAAGCCCTCTACCTTAGAGCTAGCAGAATCGTTGGAACAGCTGCGCTGGTTAGAAAATGGGTATGCCATTAAAGCAGGAGTGAGCCAAGTAGAGACTATTGGAATTGATACACCTGCCGATTTAGAAGCGGCTGAGTTATTCCTACAGAAATCAAACAAAGAGTAATAAGCATGATAGTAGATAGAACGGTAAAGCCTGAAATAAGCGCATTGACCGAAATAAATATAGCCAAACCAGAGCGTAGTACGCTACGAAATGGGATGAAAATGAATGTAATTCAGGCGGGAACAGAAGAGGTAATACGCTTTGACTTACTGGTAGAAGGTGGCCAATGGAGCCAAACACAACCACTACAAGCCATGTTTACCAATCGCATGTTGCGCGAAGGAACAGCTACGCTAACTTCCGCACAAATATCAGAAAGATTAGACTTTTATGGCGCTTGGCTAGACCTCTCTTCTTCAATTAATTGTGGATTTGTTACCCTCTATTCGCTTAACAAGTATGCCGAGGAGACCCTAGCCATTGTCGCTAGCATGGTTAAAGAACCTACCTTTCCTGAGAAAGAGTTATCCATTGTATGCGATGCTAACAAACAGCAGTTTTTGGTAAATAGTACACGCGTAGAGATGATGGCCCGTAAATGTTTCAATGTAGCACTCTTTGGCGAGAATCACCCATTTAGCACCTATGCTGTTGAAAGTGATTACGATAAGGTTACACAAGAGGTGATTCGCTCTTTTTACGAAAAACACTATCACTCAGGTAACTGTTCCATCTATGTATCGGGCAAGGTTACACCTGCAATCGTAGCTGCCATCGAAAAGCATTTTGGTAACGAATCGTGGGGAAAGAGTAGTGAATTCATTCCATTTAAAGTAACGACTCCTCACACGACTTCTGAGAAGAGACTCTTCGTAGAGAAGGAGGATGCCTTGCAAAGCTCAATCAAACTAGGTGGTTTTGTAATGGATAGAACGCATCCCGATTTCTTGAAGACACGAGTCTTGACTACACTCTTTGGAGGGTACTTTGGAAGCCGATTAATGTCTAATGTACGTGAGGATAAGGGGTATACCTATGGAATTGGCGCTGGATTAGCATCCTACCCAGGACATACTCTTTTAATGATTGCCACCGAGGCAGCCAATGAATATGTAGAACCGATTATAAAAGAGGTGTATCACGAAATGGATCGATTGTGCACAGAAACAGTGAATCAAGAGGAGCTACAAATGGTGAAGAATTACATGTTAGGAGATATGTGCCGCTCGTATGAGGGACCCTTTTCACTCTCTGAGGCATGGATCTATACCGAAACTGCAGGGCTAGAGGATGACTTTTACCAAAAAAGTCTAGAAGCTATACAGAGCGTAACACAAGAGGAACTAAAGGAGCTGGCGAATAAATATTTCCGCAAAGAAAACTTAATAGAGGTAATTGCTGGCAAAAAAATGTAATCTGTATCTTTATTGGTAGCAGAATGTTGTACCTTTGTCTTTCACTTCATTCATTATATAGATAGAATAAATTCATGAAAAAATATGCCTTTATAGTATGCCTTTTGTTGGTTGCAAAAATTGATATTGCAGCTCAAATAAAGATCGGTAACTATACATTCAAAGATGGAAGCCAATATACCGGCGAACTCAAGGGAAGAAAACCCGCTGGAAAGGGGAGAACAAACTTTCCAAACGGCGATGTGTTTGAGGGAGACTATGTAAAAGGAAAAAGAGAAGGAAAAGGTACATTCTTGTTTCATGATGGTGAAAAATACGTGGGCGATTGGTTCCAAGATCAACAACATGGCGAAGGTACCTACTACTTTTTAAATAACAATCGCTACGAAGGTATGTGGTTTGCCGACTACCAACAAGGTTTGGGTGTAATGTACTATTACAACGGTGATCAATACGTTGGGAACTGGCACGAAGATAAAAGAAGTGGTCAGGGCGAATACACTTGGGCAGCCGGTGCCGAGTATAAAGGGGTTTGGAGCAATGACAAAAAAGAGGGTCAAGGAACCATGATATGGCCCGATAAAAGCAAATACCAAGGGGCTTGGAAAAGTGATGCACGCCACGGAAAGGGTACCTTCTTCTACACCAATGGTGATAAATATGTGGGTGACTGGCAAAATGATGTACAACACGGTAAAGGAATCTATCACTTTAGTAATGGCGATCGATACGATGGCGATTATGCCAAAGGAAGTAGAACGGGTTGGGGAATATACCTTCATGCCAATGGCGATAAATATGTAGGCCAATTTAAAGATGGCGTACAAGATGGTAAAGGTACTTTTACTTGGAATACTGGAGCTATTTATGAAGGACAATGGAAGAATAACCTGCGCGATGGTAAAGGGCTCTATACTTGGGGAAATGGTGATGAATATGACGGTGATTGGAAAGCCAATGTAGCCGAAGGCATCGGAGTACTTAAAATGGCCGATGGAAGTATATATACCGGTAGCTTTGTTAATGGAAAAGAGCATGGCGAGGGTATTCTAATCGATAAAGAGGGTAAAAGATACGAAGGTACCTTTAAAGAGGGTAAAAAAGATGGCCCCTTTAAAGAGATGGACAAAGATGGTAAAGTAATACGAACTGGGAATTACCGCATGGGATTTCTAGTTAATAAATAAAAGAACATGGAGTTGAACTTGGCAGAAATCACCTCGAAAGTTACTCAAATAGCACTCCAGGTGGGTGCTTTTTTGCGTAAGGAGCAGGAGAGTTTCGATCGTAATAGGGTCGAAAAGAAACATGCACACGACTATGTGTCGTATGTGGATAAGGAATCAGAGAAGCTCATCGTAGATAAGTTGCAGCACCTTGTTCCCAATGCCGGCTTTATAGCCGAGGAAGGAACCGGTAGCTTAACAACACAGCCCTATTGTTGGGTGGTTGACCCACTCGATGGAACCACAAACTTTATCCATAACAATCCTCCCTATTGTGTAAGCATAGCCCTGCGCAATGAACAAGAAACCCTTATAGGGGTGGTTTATGAGGTGTGCAGGGATGAACTCTATTCTACCTATAAAGGGGCTCCTTCGTTACTAAATGGAAAGGAGATTCGGGTCAGTACGATAACGCATCTTGACGAGGCTTTTATTGCGATGGGATTACCTTATCAGGTGGATCGATACAAACCATTGGCGCTTCACTTAATAAATGAGTTTTACGGTAAGGTAAGCGGTACACGCTTGCAAGGTGCTGCAGCAGCCGAACTCTGTTACGTAGCTGCCGGTCGCTTCGATGCACGAATTGAAGCATTCTTAGGGCCATGGGACATAGCTGCTGGTGCCCTTATTTTACAGAATGCGGGTGGAAAGGTTACTGATTTCTCCGGTGGAGAGACCTATAAAAGTGGTAAAGAGGTACTGGCAAGCAATGGTAACCTGCATGACTTATTGCTACAAATAGTGGCTATTTCCTAAATTATATTCACTTTGTTTAGCACTTTACAAAATAATTTTTGTATGTTTGCTTGCGTTATAAACAAAATCTGAAACTTGTTTCTATAAAATAATTTCGTATGATAGTAGATACATTAGACAATTTAGAAAGGTATGCGCAGATTAACCCTCTTTTTGCAAAAGCAATTGATTTTTTAAGAAATACAGAACTGATTGCCCAAGAGATAGGTAAAGTAGAGCTTCAAGGAAATGAGCTAGTGGTCAACTTTGCCCAGACTGCACCTAAAAGTAAAGAAGAGGCAAAGTTAGAGACACATAACGAATTTATCGATATACAAATTCCCCTTACTGGAGTAGAGTGGATGGGGTATTCACCTCGAACGTCACTTTGTAATGAGGTGTACAATGCCGAGAATGATATCACCTTCTATCCAGAACTGCCAGATACCTTTATACCTATAAAACCAGGTATGTTTACTATTTTCTTTCCACAAGACGCTCATGCACCGGGTATATCTCCCGATGGAGTTAAAAAAGTAATTGTCAAAATTAAAGCATAACTGCTCATTAAAATAGAACCTATATGAAAGATGCAACACAAAAGTTGGCTATTATTGCCAATGATCCGTGGCTAGAACCCTACTCAAAAGCGATTGAAGGGCGTTATGCAGAAGCAATACGAAAAGAAAATGAACTGACCAACAAGGGGAAATGTACACTCTCTGAATTTGCTTCTGGACACCTTTATTTTGGAATGCACCGCACAAAAAAAGAGTGGGTGTTTCGCGAATGGGCACCCAATGCAAAGGAAATTTACTTGATAGGCGATTTTAATAATTGGCAAGAGCAGCCTGCCTACAAACTAAAGCAGGTAAAGAAATCGAATGGAAACTGGGAAATTGTGTTGCCTCTAGAGACTATTAAGCACGGCGACTTATATAAATTGAAGGTTTATTGGGAGAATGGAGAGGGCGAACGTATTCCTGCCTGGGTGCAAAGAGTCGTTCAAGATGAAAATACAAAGATCTTCAGTGCACAAGTGTGGGAGCCAGAAATACCTTACAAATTTAAAAAGAAGGTATTCCGTGCCAAACGCGATCCGCTACTTATTTATGAGTGCCACATTGGAATGGCACAAGAGAGCGAAGGGGTAGGAAGCTACAGCGAGTTTCGTGAAATTGTATTACCACGCGTTATTGAGGGGGGATATAACTGCATTCAGATCATGGGTATACAAGAGCATCCCTACTATGGAAGCTTTGGATACCATGTTTCTAATTTCTTTGCTGTGTCGTCACGCTTCGGAACACCCGAGGAGTTAAAAGAACTGATTGATGCCGCTCATCAAGCGGGTATCGCGGTAATTATGGACCTCGTACACTCACATGCTGTGAAGAATGAACTCGAAGGATTGGGAAATTTTGCTGGCGATCCTTACCAATACTTTTATACAGGTGGTAAAAGAGAGCATACCCAATGGGACTCACTTTGCTTTGATTATGGGAAGAATGAGGTGCTCCACTTCTTACTTTCTAACTGCAAATACTGGCTAGAAGAGTTTCACTTTGATGGCTACCGCTTTGATGGAGTAACTTCTATGCTCTACAATAGTCATGGATTAGGAGAGTCGTTTATGGACTACTCTGACTATTACAACGGTGGACAAGATAACAATGCCATCTGCTACTTGACCTTGGCCAATAAGTTGATTCATGAGCTTCATTCAAAAGCTATTTCGATAGCCGAAGAGGTTTCGGGTATGCCTGGATTGGCTGCACCTATCGAAGCGGGTGGCTATGGGTTTGATTATCGCATGGCCATGAATATTCCCGACTATTGGATTAAACTCATGAAGGAGAGGATAGATGAGGATTGGAAGCCAAGTAGTATGCTTTGGGAAGTAACTAATCGCCGACAAGATGAAAAAACAATCTCGTATGCCGAGAGTCATGATCAAGCACTCGTAGGCGATAAGACCATTATATTCCGATTAATTGATGCCGATATGTATTGGCACTTTCAAAAAGGCGATGAGAACTACAATGTGCATCGCGGCATTGCACTTCATAAAATGATTCGTCTGCTCACTGCATCGACTATAAATGGAGGTTACTTAAACTTTATGGGGAATGAATTTGGCCATCCAGAGTGGATTGACTTCCCTAGAGAAGGAAATCGTTGGTCGCATAAGTATGCGCGAAGACAGTGGAGCTTGGTCGATAATAAAAATCTCTGCTACCACTATCTGAACGATTTTGACTCGACTATGATACATCTCCTTGCGAAAATGCCTGTCGAAGATAAACCAGTCGAAGAGGTTTGGCATGATGACAATGACCAAGTTTTTGCTTATAAACGTAAAGGATTGGTCTATGTATTCAATTTTAACCCCTCTAAGTCATACACCGATTATGGATTCTTAGTTCCAAACGGAACTTACGAAATAGTACTAAATACCGATTCCAAAGAGTTTGGTGGTAATGGATTTGTTGATGAAAATATAGAATACTGTGCAACTCCGGATCCACTTTATAAGAGAGATAGAAAGGGATGGCTTAAACTTTATATCCCTGCTAGATCTGCTATGGTTTTAAAGAAAATACAATGAGAAATAGGGAAGAAACTTTTATAAATCAGCATACCGCTCGCAATCTTTGGATTGTGTGCGGTCTCTTTTTTTCGATTTTCAGCTTCATTTACTTATACATCTTTCAGAAAGATGTAATTACAGCCCTTCATTATTCGTTGGCACAAGGTAAGACTCACTACTCGCCACTAGTTGGGGCTATTATGATTACTGTTGTACTTTGGATGGTGCAGTGGGGGATCAATATGCTGCTTCGGCTCAAGGGTGCGATAGCTGCATTTGCCTATTTCCCCTCTTTCTTGCTTTTAGGGGTTCTCACTGATATTAGTTATTCTGTTGCATACGGTGAAGCTATTAATGAATTGTGGAGCTGGCTGTTACCCGTTAGCTTACTCTTGTTTATAGGTTCCTCATTATCCTTACGAAAAAAGTTATTGGAGTGGACTTGCCAGATTAAAGACGATTTGGAACTTTTTTATAGTAATACCTTTATTTTGGTTTTAGGAGCTTTAATGACACTCTCTATTGGCAATACAAACATCCACTTTCATCATGAACTCGCTATTGAATCGGCTATAAAGAAACGAGAGTGGGTTCAAGCAAGAGAAGTCGGGATTAACTCGTTAGAGACTACCCAAACGCTAACGGCCTTACGCGCTTTTGCTCTTTCGCAAGAGGGCATGTTGGGAGAATATCTCTTTAATTATCCGCAGCCCTATCATTCGAATGGGCTATTGATTGACCCATTATCCGCGAGTTCTATTTACTATTCGGCCGATAGCATATTCGCTTATTTAGGGGCTCAGCCACAAACAAATGAATCCACAGCCTCCTACTTGGAGCGTATCTATCGCAGCGAAGAGGGAAGATATACGGCTACGGATTACTATTTGTGTGCACTTTTGCTCGATAAAAAGCTAGAGAGTTTTGCCAGCGAGTTGGCATTGATCTCTTTTGAAGAGGAAACGCTACCTCGTTACTATCAAGAAGCGGCCATGCTCTATATGTTGAACGATTCAACTTATACCCATGCACCCGAGAACTTAAGTATGAATGAACACCTAGAGCAATTCTTGGCAAGGCAAAAAGAGTTAAACGCACCAATCGAAGAAAAGAACAGAATGCGTAGAGAGTTTGGTGATACCTATTGGTGGTATTTTTTCTATCAGTAATATTTTGCCTCCTTTCGTGTAGGCTATCCCATGCTTTTTTGCTACTTTTGCAGACTCAAAAAAAGAAAACAGTATAAATATCTATAGCAATGGCAGTAGAATTAAAAGGACTAACCAAAAGAAGTGAGAGTTACTCACAATGGTACAATGATTTGGTAATGAAAGCAGAACTGGCGGAACAATCGCCCGTGCGTGGATGTATGGTAATTAAACCTTACGGATATGCAATTTGGGAAAAGATGCAACGCCAACTCGACGATATGTTTAAAGAGACAGGACACGTGAATGCGTACTTCCCCCTATTGATCCCAAAATCGTACTTAAGCCGTGAAGCTGAGCACGTTGAAGGTTTTGCAAAAGAGTGTGCTGTAGTAACACACTACCGTTTGAAAAACGCAGAGGATGGTTCGGGAGTCGTAGTTGACCCTACTGCACGTCTTGAAGAAGAACTTATTATTCGTCCTACTTCTGAAACGATTATTTGGAGTACTTACAAGAATTGGATTCAATCGTATCGCGATCTACCTATCTTGTGTAACCAATGGGCCAATGTTATGCGATGGGAAATGCGTACACGTATGTTCTTGCGTACGGCAGAGTTCTTGTGGCAAGAGGGTCATACAGCGCATGCTACTCGCGAAGAAGCTGAAGAAGAAACAGTTAAAATGCTTCATGTATATGGTGAATTTGCAGAGAAGTTTATGGCTGTACCCGTTGTAAAAGGGGTTAAATCGGCGAATGAGCGTTTTGCAGGAGCACTTGATACCTATACAATCGAGGGATTGATGCAAGATGGTAAAGCACTACAATGTGGTACTTCGCACTTCTTGGGACAAAACTTTGCGAAAGCATTCGATGTACAATTCATTACAAAAGAGAATAAACAAGAGTATGTATGGGCTACATCATGGGGAGTTTCGACTCGTCTAATGGGGGCACTTATCATGACTCACTCTGACGACAATGGCTTGGTTCTTCCTCCTAACTTAGCACCTATTCAAGTAGTAATTGTTCCTATCTCTAAAAATCAAGAGATGTTGGATCAAATCAATGAGAAGGTAGCTGGTATCACTAAAAAGCTAAAAGCAATGGGTATTTCTGTGAAATACGACAATGCCGACAACAAGCGTCCAGGCTTTAAATTTGCTGATTATGAAGTAAAAGGGGTTCCTGTTCGCTTGGTAATGGGTGGACGTGATCTTGAAAACAATACGGTAGAGGTAATGCGTCGTGATACACTTCAAAAAGAGACTCGCACTTGCGAAGGATTGGAAGAGTATGTACAAGCTTTATTGGAGGAAATTCAAGAGAATATCTACCAAAAAGCATTGAACTACCGCAATGAGAAGACTACGAAAGTAGATACGTACGAAGATTTCAAAGCGAAACTTGAAGAGGGTGGATTTATTCTAGCACACTGGGATGGTACTCCTGAAACCGAAGAGCGTATTAAAGAGGAGACAAAAGCAACCATTCGTTGTATTCCATTGGAAGCCGACGAAGAGAGTTTGCAGCCAGGGATTTGTATGGTAACAGGACAACCCTCTGCACGTAGAGTTTTGTTTGCTAGAGCCTACTAAGAATAGATAAAAATCGATTCACTACAAGAGGACATGGACGAATTTAGCTAGCAGACTGGTCTAATTACTTGATTTAAAAACGTCTCTGCGGGTAGTTACAACTCTCCAATCGTAGCACAGTAGTAACTTTCCTTGAAGCTTGATTACTAAATCTTTCATGATCAGTAAGGCTTGTAGGAAGAATGTTCTAAATAATATGAAGAGCTAGGGGCTATTTGCTTCTGGCTCTTCTTTCTTAAAAGCAAATTGTAACAGGTAGTAACATGATTAATGTAACTGGATTATCGATAAAACAAGGAAATCGCATCTTGTTCAATGAGTTGTCTTTTGAACTACTTCCTGGTGAATCAATATGTATTTGTGGGGAGTCAGGAAGTGGTAAGAGTTCACTTCTAAAAGCATTAGCTGGATTTATGCAAGTGGAAGAGGGAACTATTTGTATTGATGGATTGAAACTTGGCGAAAAGCAGATTGATGAAATTAGAAGGAAAATTGCATGGATTCCTCAAGAACTTTCTCTTCCTACAGAGTGGGTAAGTGACATGGTTAGAATACCTTTTGCACTAAAAGCAAATAGGGGTGTACCTTTTAGCGAGGAGCTTTTAATGCAGCTATTTAAGGAGTTAGGATTAAATGATAAGCTCTACCTGAAACGAGTTAATGAAATATCGGGAGGAGAGAGACAGCGAATGATGTTAGCTGTATCGGCTTTGCTCGAGAAGAGAGTGATACTTGTCGACGAACCAACTTCTGCACTTGATGCTCAATCAACTAAGCTAGTCATTCAGTTTTTTCAAAGACTTTGTAGAGAGAAGCAGGTAGCTGTTGTAGCTGTCTCACATGATAAATATTTTGCAGAAAGTTGTACTAAAACCTATACAATCTAGCATTTATTCAGTTAATATAAATGCTTCTTTTTCCGTACTTCAATAAAGAATAAGCTCATGGATATTACATACGAAGGATTGGGAGTAGGACTCCTTTTACTGCTCATACCTATCTATTTCTTGTGGAAATTTAAGACTGGGCTCTTACAGCCTATTCTGATTGGCGCTAGCCGCATGATTGTGCAGCTCTTCTTAATTGGCCTTTATCTTCGCTTTCTATTTGAATGGAATAATCTATTGATCAATTTTATCTGGCTATTTATAATGGTATTGGTTGCAGCCGAAACTGCTGTAACTCGCACACAGCTTAAGCGGCGATTGCTGTTTATGCCTATGGCAGTTGGATTTCTAGTATCGGCTTTAATCGTAGGAATTTATTTCTTAGCATGCGTACTTCAACCCGACGAAATATTTACTGCTCACTACTTTATTCCAATCTTTGGAGTTATTATGGGAAATATGTTGGGAGTTAACATCATTGGAGTAAATGCATTTTACTCGGGGCTACAACGAGAACGGCAACTCTATTATTACTTAGTGGGTAATGGGGCAACACGCTCTGAATCAATTGCCCCCTTTATTAAACAAGCACTTACCAAATCATTTAGTCCAGCCATTGCAAATATGGCAGTCACAGGGCTTGTCGCTTTACCTGGTACCATGATTGGACAAATATTGGGAGGGAGTTCACCCAGTATCGCAATAAAATATCAAATTATGATTGTTATCATAACGGTTGCATCTTGCATGCTTTCACTCATGATTACAATCTATCTGGCTGCACGTAAATCATTCGATAGTTTTGGTCAATTACTGCATGTTGAATCAGAGAAGCGTAAGAAAAGTAAATAATAGTGAGAAATAAGTTTGAATAATCAGAGTAAAATGCTATTTTTGTACCCAAATTTTCGCGAACAATTATGAAAATTAAAGAGGTAATAGCTGCCCTTGAGAAGTTCGCGCCTTTGCCACTGCAAGACGGATTTGATAATGCCGGTCTGCAGATCGGAATGACAGAGGCGGAAATCACAGGGGCTTTGTTGTGTCTTGACGTGACTGAATCTGTAGTGGATGAAGCGATTTCGTTAGGGTATAACTTGATTGTATCCCATCATCCATTAATATTTAAAGGCTACAAGTCGATAACTGGAAAGGATTATGTAGAGAGATGCATACTGAAAGTAATTAAAAACGATGTCGTGATTTACTCGGCACATACCAACTTGGACAATGCGCCTGAAGGTGTGAACTTTAAGATAGCTGAAAAGTTGGGACTAAATAAGGTTCGAATTTTAGCGCCGAAAGAAGAATCACTGGTAAAGTTGGTGACTTATGTTCCTATAAGTCATAAGGAACGTGTGCAAGAGGCACTCTTTGCAGCAGGTTGTGGATCAATGGGGAATTATGACTCATGTAGTTTTCAATCTGAAGGCGAAGGTACATTTAGAGCACTTCAAGGGGCAACTCCTTTCTGTGGGCATGTAAACGAACTGCATAGGGAATCAGAAGTACGTATAGAAACGATACTCCCTGCTTTCAGAAAGGGGATGGTATTAAAGGCACTTTTAGATGCACATCCCTACGAAGAACCTGCTTTCGACTTTATTGGATTACAAAATAGTTGGAAAGAGGCAGGTGCTGGAGTAATAGGTGAATTGGAGAAGCCCATGAATGAGATGGAATTTCTGAGATACCTAAAAGAACAATTCCAAGTGGGCTGTATTAAGCACAATGCTACCACCGGAAAAATGATAAAGCGTGTTGCACTCTGTGGGGGGGCAGGATCTTTTCTACTTCCACGATCGATTGGCCAGGCTGATGTATTTATCACAGGTGAAGTGAAATATCATGATTACTTTGCATACAATCAATCGATTCTGATTGCAGAAATTGGTCACTATGAGAGTGAGCAGTATACACAAGAACTTTTTTATTCAATCATACGGGCTGCTTTTCCTGGAGTAAAACTTCAAATTACTCAGGTATGCACAAACCCGATTAAATATTTATAAGAACTATGGCTAGAGAAAGCAAAAAAGAGGTAGCAGAATTGACTGTAGAGAATAAGCTAAAGGCATTGTATCAGCTACAAACGATGTTGTCTGAGATTGACAAAATCAAAACATTGCGTGGTGAACTTCCCTTAGAAGTACAAGACCTTGAGGATGAAGTTGCTGGTCTCAGCACGCGTATCGAGAAGATTAAAGCCGAAATTGATGAGCTTAAATCAAACATTGCTTCTAAGAAAATTGAGATTGAAACATCAAAAGCATCTGTTGAGAAGTACAAATCGCAACAAGACAACGTACGTAACAACCGTGAGTATGATGTGCTAACTAAAGAAATTGAGTTCCAATCATTGGAAATTGAACTTTGCGAAAAACGTATCAAAGAGTATTCTGCTGCTGAGAAGAGCAAGAACGAAGAGATGCTTGCAAGCCAAGAATTGTTATCAGAAAGAAACAAAGACTTGGAAGCTAAGAAAGCTGAATTGGATGAAATTGTTTCTGAAACGAAACAAGAGGAAGAGAAGTTGCGCGAGAAGGCAAAAGCACTTGAAACTACGATCGAACCTCGTTTGCTGCAAGCATTCAAGCGTATCCGTAAGAATTCACGCAATGGTTTAGGTATTGTTTATGTACAACGCGATGCTTGTGGTGGTTGCTTTAACAAGATTCCACCTCAAAAACAGATGGATATCCGTATGCGTAAGAAAATTATCGTGTGTGAATACTGCGGACGTATCATGGTT